>NZ_LFRE01000047.1:0-194809 GCF_001077515.1 Acinetobacter sp. VT 511
CAAACTCTTCAGTTTAAAATCAATAGTGCTTTATTCAAAACACCAAATCTGGCTCATCAATTTTCTGACATCAATTTCTCAAATAAACTTCGAGTAATTTCTACCATCAATCAATGAAAATAATTTCGATCAATCAACCAGTAAAAATCCACACAAGTTGTTCTTCATAATCTTTTAATGATCTTACTTAAAACCTCGTCAGTCTTAAGTTCCAACCCAATCACTTGACCTTTCGTTTCATGCATTGCGTTGGTGTGCTGCGTATTCTATACAGTTTCACAATGAGCGCAAGTGCTTTTCATAAAAATATATGAAAATATAATTTGGTCGTTCATTTTTTACTCTGAATGCGTATTTTTAGCAGCTTTAGGTGCGTAAATCCATCATTCTGGCCTGAAATATATTTTCAAAGTGTAACCTTTAGCCCTCAAACTAAAAAAGATCGGTATAAACCGATCTTTTTCATGTTTTTTTAATTCCCTTGCTCTGCTAGCCATAACATAAACTTCCGACGCTCTTCTTTAGATGCTTGTTGCCAAAGCTGAATCAGCTTTTGGTCAGTAGGAGTTTTTATTGCTGTTTCAGCTGAATTTAGATTTGCTACCATTGGTGATACCACTGCCTGTGCATAAACAGGCGCAGGCTGATTTGCAGGAGCAACTGTTTTAGTTGTCAAGTCTAGTGCTTTACCTAATACACTTTTACCCAATAATGGTTTGGTTTCACTATTTGCGCCTGACTGTTGTACCAACAATTGATTTCTGGCGTCATATAAACCAATGATCGGTTGGTCTTTATATTTTTGTGCAGTATCAAAATCTTTAGGTGCATTAATCAAAGCCAAACGATAACTTTCGCCATCTTTTAATTCAGGTGTTTTAACTGTTACTACATCCGATTTTAAAATGTCATGGCTGTTATCATTATGCTGGAAGAATTCAATATAACGTACACTAATTCTATTTGAACCCGGATCTAGCTTATAAGTCTGTTTTTTACGGATTAATCCACTATTCACTTCTCGCTCATTCACCCCGACAATCTTGATTTCTTCTGGTGCCGTCAAGGTCACTGCTGAAAAAACAGAAGTACTTCCCATTAAAGTCGCAACTGCGATCATAATACGTAAATTCATTCGCTTCTTTTTCCTGATTATTTAAATCTGCTTGCACTATGCCGAGTATACGTGACAATTTTATGATAAATCACTTAGACAAACAGCCAAGACTTTAAGCATATATTTATATATCCATCTGATTTATTCAGCTAAGCACTTTATCTTGAATGAATACAAAATAAAAAAAGGAGCACCGAAGCACTCCTTTTTTTATTATTTAACTCAATTAATTAAAAGTTTTAAAACGCTCTGCATCATCCATAAAGGTTTTTTCACCTGCTGGTGCTTCGATCGAACCAAACACAAGTTGGGCACGTAGCTTCCAGTTTGAAGGCACATCAAAAGCAATTGCAACTTCATCATCAATGATCGGATTATAGTGCTGCAAAGAGGCACCAATATTTTTCTCCGCTAGCGCTGTCCAAGTGGCAAATTGGGCAATTGCTGAAGAATGCTCTGACCATACCGGGAAATTATCTGCATATAATGGGAATTGTGCTTGCAGCTCTTTCACTATTTCCTGATCTTCATAAAATAAGGCTGTACCATAACCCGCTGCAAAACTGTTAATTTTATTATTTGTTCCTTCAAAGGCATCAGCTGGAACAATTTTCTTTAAAGTATCACGAACAATATTCCAGAAACTTTGATGCGATTCACCAAACAGGATCACCACACGAGAAGTTTGCGAGTTAAAAGAAGATGGGCTATGACGTACCGCTTCCTTAATGGTATTTTCAACTTCTGTCTGATCTAGGCTTACATTATTACCAATTGCATAAATGCTGCGACGTTGTTTGATCTGATCTAAAAATGCCATGAAGAACCTCTTGTATATCTTGTCTTGTTCAAAGTTGATAAAGAAAGATTAATCTTTTTATCACCCAAAAACAGGCGTATATAAAAAACGTAGTGTTTTATTTATAGAACAATAAGAGGATTTTTAATGTTTAATATTTGTATTGAACCCACTGGCAAACATTTCCAGCGGGTTCTTGGTCTTTATGATTTTAGGTAAATATGTGGAAGCGATCCTGAAAGTTAGGATCTGGACGGGCTTCTGCAGGCTGCTCAATAGAACCAAAACAAAGCTGGGCACGTAGCATCCAGTTTTCATCTATTTTAAAATGTGCTGCAACTGCCTGATCCACCATTGGATTGTAGTGCTGTAAGGATGCTCCTAATCCTGAATCTGCAAGTGCTGTCCAGACAGCAAACTGCGCCATACCCGAAGTTTGCTCAGACCAGACCGGGAAATCTTCAGCGCTCATTGGCATTTTCTTTTGTAACTGCTGAATAATTGTCTGATCTTCATAAAATAGAACAGTTCCAAAGGCAGCAGCACATTGATCAAGCTTGATTTCAATTCCTTCGAATACCTGAACAGGCATTTCCTGACGTTTGACCTCTTTCACGATTTCCCAGAATTTATAATGTGAATCACCAAACAAAATCACGATTCGTGCACTTTGTGAATTGAATGCTGAAGGACAACTACGTATCGCAGCTTGGATCAGTTCAGCAATATACGCTTGGCTATAATGAACTCGTCTTCCTAAAGCATAAATACTACGGCGCTTTTTCAGCTGATCAATAAAAGTCAGCTCATCTCCCTGTACAGTTTTGCTTTTTTTGAAAATTTAAAATCTTTCGTCAGGTCTGCCGTGAGTACATGCCCAATCTTATTTAATAACGCCATTTACACTTCCCCCCAATCAACACATGCCTACCAATAGGTGGACTTGTTTATTGTAAAGGTTTTGACTAAAAGGCTTATGACATAAGCTTTCAAGCCTGTTGCTTTTTACAGCAAACAATCGACCTAAAAATAAAAAACTCCGCGCTAAGCGGAGTTTATGTGACTTATTACACGCTTATTTATTTTCAGTTTCAAATAATGCAGCCACAAATGACTTGGCAGAGAATGGACGAAGATCGTCAATTTTCTCACCTACACCAATAAAGCGGATTGGCACATGGGTACGACTGGCAATGTTAAACAGCACACCCCCTTTCGCAGTCCCATCCAGTTTGGTGATCGTAATACCCGTCAGACCGACTGCTTCATCAAACATTTCTACCTGATTAATGGCATTCTGACCTGTACCCGCATCCACAACCAGCATCACTTCATGCGGTGCAGTTGCATCAATCTTCTGCATCACACGTTTCACTTTGGTCAACTCTTGCATCAGATGGCTCTTGTTATGCAAACGGCCTGCTGTATCAGCGATCAGGACATCTACACCTTTGGCACGTGCACTTTCAAAAGCATCAAAAATAACAGAGGCAGAATCGGCACCATGACCTTGAGCAACTACGGCGATATTATTGCGCTCACCCCAGATTTGCAGCTGTTCAGTTGCCGCAGCACGGAAGGTATCCCCCGCTGCCAGCATGACTTTCTTGCCTTCGCCTTGTAAACGTTTTGCCAGCTTACCAATGGTTGTGGTTTTACCTACACCGTTTACACCGACAACCAAAATTACATAAGGGCTTTTGTTCGGGTCAATATGTAACGGTTTTACACGCGGTGCCAATAAAGCCACCAGTTCTTCCTGAAGCGCTTTATATAATGAATGAGAGTAAATCAGGTCTCCACGTGCTGTACGCTCTGTCAGATTGGCAATAATGGTCTTGGTTGCATCTACACCAATATCTGCAACCAATAATTGCTCTTCTACTTCTTCTAGTAATTCGTCATCAATTTCTTTGCCACCGATGAGGATATTGACCATACCATCTGCAAAGTTTTTGCGGGTCTTGGTTAAACCTTCCTTCATACGGCTAAAGAAACCGCCTTTAGGAGCAGATTCTTCACTCGGTATTTCTGTTGCGGCAGGCGCTGAAACAACGGCTTGTTCGCGTGGCGTTTCTATAATTGGCACATTGACCGCAGGTAAACTCGGTAATGTGACATCGTCATCTCCGATATCAGCATCAATCAAAAATTTGTTTTGCTCATTAGATTGCTGTTGCATGCCGAATCCTTGAAAAGCATTGCGTTAAAAAATGGGATTCTACCATAAGTTATAAGGTTTTAGCTTTAGATTAAGATTCCATTTCTACTACACCAAAAAGCAACAGCACCGGTTTGCTTTCGATTGCACAATTCTTAAAATGGCTTATAAATACATCTGCTTATTTTGGAATATCCAGTGTTCAAATCACTTATTTTTATACACGCTCGTCCAATCCAGTTTAAGCGATACATGTATTCGCTTGGTACAATACTGATATGTTTAAGCAGTAGTCAGCTTCAGGCACAAACTACAGAAAAAGCCAAATCTGAACTGACGCGTAGTACCTTTGAAACTACCCTGAAAAATGGTCTAAAAGTCATTATCCGGGAAGACCACCGTGCACCGATGGTCATGACCCAGATCTGGTATAAAGTCGGCAGTGCGGATGAATCCGGCAACACTCTGGGTATATCACATGTGCTGGAACATATGATGTTCAAGGGCACCAGCAAAGTTCCAAATGATGAATTTACACGGATTAGCCGGATTTATGGGGGCAGTATTAATGCTGCAACCTTTACCAATTACACCAATTATTATCAGCTTTATCCCAAGGCCTACTTCCCGATGGCGCTCGAACTCGAAGCTGACCGTATGAGTAATCTGCTGCTACGCCAACAGGATTTTGAGCCAGAAATCAAAGTGGTTATGGAAGAGCGCCGCCAGCGCACCGAGGACAATCCTCGTTCACGTGCCTTTGAACGTTTTAAATGGATCAGTTATCCCACCAGCCATTATCGCCAACCGGTGATTGGTCATATGAAAACCCTGAACAATATCCAGCTGAACGATGTAAAGCAGTGGTACAAGACCTGGTATACGCCGAACAATGCGATTCTGGTGATTGTTGGTGACGTAGAGTCTGAACAAGCGCTGTTACAAGTACAGAAATACTTTGCTGACACACCTTCACGTGCCACACCGCAACGCAATGATGTACTTGAGTTTGAACACTTGGGCTATCGTCACATGGAAATCAATACCGATGTGCAAGTGCCCAACCTGTACATGACCTGGAATGTCAAATCACTGGCTTCCGCAATCAATCCGCAGGATGCTTATGCCCTGACAATTATCCGGAGTTTGCTGGACAGTGGTATTTCCTCAAGGCTGCAAGATCGCTTGGTACGAGACCGCAAACTACTGACTTCTGTCAGTGTGTCGTATGATCCGTATAACCGTGGTGACAGCCTGTTTAGTATTTCTGCATTACCTGCAAATGGCGTCAGTTTTGAAGATGCGCAAAAAGCCATTCAGGCAGAAGTTGATGCATTAAAAACTGAAGATATTCCCAAGCATGAACTTGAACGCATCACTACCCGCTTTGTCTCCAATCTTATTTATAATCAGGATAGTATTGCTGGTCAGGCTAAAATGATCGGCAATCTGGAAGTGAACGGCTTAAGTTACCGACTGATGGATGAACTTCCTAAATATTATGAAAATGTCAGTATGAGCGATATTCAGCGTGTCGCGAATAGCTATTTTATTCGTGAAAATCTCAGTACCTTATACCTCGCACCGGAAACAAAATCACAATGATGATCAAGTTCAAGTCTGCATGTTCGAATAGTTTATTAATTGTTGCGTTGAACTGTGCTTCTGTGGTCTGGGCCGAAAGTGTTCAAAATACAGAAGTTATACCGGAAGATAATCCCACCCAGTTGCAATCTATTCCCTTGCTACAAAGCTTAAAGAATCTGAAGAATGAAAGACAGTTTCATGCACCTTATGTACATGAGCTGAATAATCGCTACAAAGTACGTACGCTGTTTGTCGAAACCAAAGATCTGCCGATGGTCGATATTCAACTAACCTTTAATGCTGGTGCAGCACGGGATGAGGAAATTCAGAAGGGTTTGTTTGGTTTGGCCAGTATGGCAGCCAAACTGATCCGGGAAGGAACCGATACATATACTGCGCGGGAAATTGCGGCTGTTTTTGATCAAAGTGGCGCACAATTTAGTGCACAGGCATATCGGGATATGTTTGTCATCCGCCTACGTGTAATGTCTGATCCGAAAAAACTGGAACCCGCACTGGCAATGATGATGGAAGTACTTAAACATGCTTCATTTAAAAATCAGAGCATCAGCCTGGCTGTTAGCAACACCAATGTTGGTCAAAAACAGCTACAGGAAAATCCAGGCCGCTTAATGGATATCCGCTTTTATAGAACCCTATATGGTCAGCATCCTTACGCACAGCCAATCACAGGCACCATTGGCGGCACTCAAAAAGTAAATCCTGAACATTTAAAGAAGTTCCGTGATCAGTTTCTGGTTGCGCAAAATATGAATATTGCGATTACCGGAAAACTTAGCCCCAAAGAGGCCTTAGACCTGTCAGAACGCATTGCAGGAAATTTCAAGCAAGGCACACGAGCAAAGTTATTGCCTGATCCACAGCTAAAAAATGATATTGAGGTAATCCATATTCCCTATAACTCAAGTCAGGCTCATGTAATGTTCGGGCATCTCGGACCCAGTCGCTTTAACAAAGATAGGCTGGCTTTAGAAGTTGTGAATCGTATATTTGGTGGTAGTGGCTTTAATGCGGTATTGATGCAGGAGTTAAGAATCAAGCGTGGCTTTACTTATGCTGCTTACAGCACTTTTAGCTTTACTCAGGCACCGGGTGTATTCAGTTTCCGCTATGCGACCCGTCAAGACCAGCTATTAGACAGTATTCAGGTCGCGCATCAGGCATTGATCAACTTTGTAAATCAGCCGATAGATACTAAACGACTGGAAGAAACCAAATCTGGCATGTTAAGGGCATTTCCAAATAACTACAGTAGCAATGCTACCATTAACGCCCAGCTCGGAACGATGGGATTCTATGCAGAGCCACGCGATTATCTCGTCACCTATCCAGAACGATTAGCCAAAATCACTTCAAAAGATGTTGAAAATGCAGTAGACAAACATCTGCATCCAGACCGTTTAACCGTAGTGGTGGTCAGTCAGACACTGGATAAAGATAAACTAAAAACAGCCTTAAAAGCGAATTTAACAAGTACGGCTACGGCTGAGGAATTAATACTCACACCTTAAATTTTAAGGCTGATCCGCTTTTACTGCAGGTAGCTGATGTGCACGGACTGATTCCTGCTGGTATGCCTGCATCAATTTAAGATATTGTCCACGATAAACCGCTGGCCGCTCAAGCAAGGCTATAGCCATATCTTGCGTTTGTGGTAACTGTTGCTGTATGGAAAGTTGCTGAATTTGTTCAGATTGAACCGTAG
Source organism: Acinetobacter sp. VT 511 (assembly GCF_001077515.1). NCBI lineage: Bacteria > Pseudomonadati > Pseudomonadota > Gammaproteobacteria > Moraxellales > Moraxellaceae > Acinetobacter > Acinetobacter sp. VT 511. Next base: position 7,391 of record NZ_LFRE01000047.1, read on the forward strand.
TGACAGGACGATAAAGTGCAATACTTGCCAGCACCATAATAAATAAAAAAATAAAAATAAAAACGCTGTTATAAATTTGCTCCAGCGTTAATTTGGACAGAAATATCCTGATTTTTTCTACGTCAATAGCCATACACTACCTCTAATTCAAAGTAGTGTATGGCTGCATTGCAATAAGTTCAAGTAATCAACCGGAAATTCGCCTGATTTGCAGACGGCTTACTTTAGTTGAGTATTGCCTGTTCTATTTAAATAAAGCGATAAAAACGGTACTTCCCAGCATACCCGCAGTAATTGCCAGAATCAGGAAGATAGCAAACTTGCTCAGCCCAGACTCTGCACTGGCTGGGTGCAGGCGGTCGGGATCGGCAAGACGTACCAGTTCTGAATTATAAAGTTTGTAGAATTGTTCACGCTGATTCTCGTCTAGCTGACGGGTAAAATCATAGACTGCTTTACGCTGTGCCAGACTATACTCCCCTAGATGGATTTCTTTATGGAAAATAGCTGCATCTAATTTTTTCCGGTGCAGTTGCGCCAATGCCATTACTTGGCCAGCTGTCGGGGGAATATCAAAATCAATTCCATCTAATGTGCGCGACATGTTATTCTCCTTGTTGTTAGCTTAATAGTTACTTCTTATAGTAATAAAAAATATATTTGATGATAGTTTAATCATGTAAACTACATAACAAAAATAAAATTCGATGAAATAATTGACTTTTCACCCATTCTGTAATATTAGTTTAACATTACTCAGTTATATTTGTAGTTAGACTAAAAAGTCTATCCGTAATCATAATTAAAATTAAGGAGTTTTTATATGATTCAACAATTCTCTCCACATGAACTTGAACATCTGTATGCTGAAGCTGTGAATACAATCCAGTCACAAATGAATTTTTCAGATGCTGTCAAACAACTTGAAGATGCTGCACGTGCAGGCCATGGTAAAGCGGCGCTTTTTTTAGCTGAACTTTATTATCAAGGTTTCCGTGTCGAGCGCGACTCAATGAAAGCCCAATACTGGCAAAACATGGCCACCATGCAAGCCTAAAAAAACGTCACCCCGGTGGCGTTTTTTTTATAGTTACAATATTACTTATACATGATGAAGCATTAACATAACGATTTCTTGCAAAGCTGAAACAGTAATTTCATATAGTTTTCTTACAATGACAGCGTTGTTCTACGATAGCTTGATCATAATGAAAATGCCAAATATTAAAGATATCCAACCACTGCCTAAGGACCTTGCGGTCAAAATCACCATCCTGAAATCGATGATGTACTGCGGGGTACTTTGGGGACTGTTTCATGAAGGCTGGGGCATGATGCGCGATCAGGATGAAACCCTGTTCCCGTTCTGGCTTAATTCATCTCATGCGGCAAATTATGCCAAAAAGAACTGGCCAAATTATACTCCGCGCAAAATCACACCTGAGGATTTTGAGCGGGCACTGTTACCCACCTTGCATCGTCTGAATGTCACTCCTGTTCTGGTACGTGGCAGTGGCAAACAGATTAAGCTGACAATTGGACAGGTGCGTCATTTCTTTTTTTCAGGACAAGGGCTGCACTTCGCTGCATAACATGTTATTTATAGAGTCAGCACAGCAATTATCTGAAGATAAACAGCTTAAACTTCAGGATAAATAATAACAGCTAAGGACTTAATAATGACGAATGTAGCGCAAGTACTCAAAGACAAGCCCTCTCAAGAAATCTATACCATTCATCCAGAAGCAACGGTTCTTGAAGCCATTACTTTAATGGCAGATAAAGACATCGGTGCGATTGTAGTGGTCGAAGAAGATAAAGTGGTCGGAATTCTTTCCGAACGTGATTACACTCGAAAGATTGTGCTGATGGAACGTACTTCCTTTGATACGACTGTCAGCCAGATCATGACTTCTAATGTAATCATGGTAGATTGCCACACTTCTGTACCGGACTGTCTCAGCTTAATGACCAATAAACATTTGCGTCATTTACCAGTGGTAGAAGCAGGAAAACTGGTGGGATTGGCTTCAATTGGTGACTTGGTTAAAGCAGCCATGAATGATCAGCAAATTTTGATTGATCAACTGCAACAATATATTTCGGGTTAAATATTAATTCAAAAAGCCCTTTTGTAATGACATTAGACTAACAAAGAAATGATAAACATAAAAAACCGCTCAATTTGAGCGGTTTTTTTATTTACAGCTATAGCTAGATTAGTTGAGACCTAACTTTTCAGCCACATAGTCAGAGTCTTTATCACCACGACCTGATAGATTCACAACAATTTTCACATCTTCTGGCAATTTACCTGCTTCACGAATCGCCCAAGCCACTGCATGTGAACTTTCCAGCGCAGGCACAATACCTTCTACACGTGATAAAGTCATAAAGGCATCCAGACATTCCTGATCTGTTGCCGTCGTATATTCCACACGACCCAAATCTTTAAGCAGACTATGCTGCGGACCGATACCCGGATAATCCAGACCAGATGCAATTGAATGCACTGGTAAAGGTTCACCCTGCTCATCTTCTAATACATAACATGCCATACCATGAATCTGGCTAGGCTTACCTAAAGTGAGCGTTGCAGAGTGTTTGTCAGTATCCAGACCATGACCTGCCGGCTCCACACCCACCAGTTTTACTTCTGGTTCATTTAAAAAAGCGGTAAATGCGCCCATCGCATTGGAACCACCCCCTACACAAGCTACGATATAATCCGGGTTTGCACCAAAACGATCATTACTTTGCACCTTGATTTCGTCCCCAATGATCGACTGGAAATCACGCACTATCATTGGAAATGGATGCGGCCCTACTACCGAGCCGATTGCATAGATGTAGTTTTTCGGGTCTTTTAAATATTCTTCAAAGGCACTATCTACCGCATCTTTCAAGGTAGCCGTACCACGAGTGACTGAAATCAGTTTGGCACCGAGAATTTTCATTTTACCACGTTCGGGTGTTCTTTCTCGATATCCACCTGCCCCATATGAATTTCACATGGAATACCAACCAATGCACACGCCGTTGCCAAAGCAACACCATGTTGCCCGGCACCTGTTTCAGCAATCACTTTGGTTTTACCCATATATTTGGCAAGTAGTGCTTCACCCAAGCAGTGATTGATCTTGTGCGCGCCAGTATGGTTCAAGTCTTCACGTTTCAGATAAATCTGGGCACCGCCGAGCTGTTCAGAAAGACGTTTGGCATGAAATAAAGGACTTGGGCGACCGACATAGTGGACAAACAGGTCTTTCAGTTCATTCTGAAATTCTTCAGTCTGACGAATTTCCTGATAGGCCACATTAATATCATCCATGGCCTGTTTCAGATCGGGTGGAATAAACTGACCGCCGTAGTTCCCAAAAAAACCCTCTTCATTTGGCAATGCAATACCATTAATTTGATGATCCATAGCGATCCTTAACAATCTGGACTAAATTTATAAAAACTACTTTATATTAAAATGTTTTGTTTTAAAGGACTAATAACTATAAATAAAGTCATCAATAGATAAATGGAATCAGCGCGCCAGATATTTGGTCATATCTTCAATGCCTTTTAGGGTCATTGGATACATATGCTTTTCAAAGATCTGCTGAATCAATCCGATGGTTTGCGTATAGTGCCAGTAACGCTCTTCTTCCGGATTTAACCAGGCCGTTTTTTCAAAATGCTGACGCAGACGCTGTAACCAGACCTGTCCTGCTTCATCATTCATATATTCCACCGAGCCTCCCACTGAATGCAGCTCATATGGCGCCATACTGGCATCACCAACCACGATTACCCGATAATCGCGACCATAAGTATTCAGCAGATCCCAGGTATTCATACGGGTACTGGAACGACGAAAATTATCTTTCCAGACATAGTCATACAAACAGTTATGGAAATAAAAATATTCCAAAGTCTTGAACTCGGTTTTGGCAGCACTAAACAGTTTCTCACACTGGGCAATGTGTGCATCCATGGAGCCGCCCACATCAAATAGCATAAGCACTTTGATGCGATTACGGCGTTCCGGCACCAACTGCACATCCAGAATGCCCTGCTTTGCTGTTTCACGAATGGTACTGTCAATATCCAGTTCTTCAGCAGCACCCTGACGGGCAAACTTACGCAGGCGACGCAGTGCCAGCTGCATCTGACGGCTACCCAAAATCTGTTCATCATCCAGATTACGGTATTGACGCTGTTCCCAGACTTTGACTGCTGAACGCTTACGCCCCGGCCCGCCAATACGCACACCTTCAGGATGATCGCCATAAGCACCAAAAGGTGAAGTGCCGCCAGTGCCAATCATCTTGTTGCCGCCCTGATGTTTTTTATGCTGTTCACGCAAGCGCTCTTCCAGCATTTTCATCAGTTCTTCCAGTGAACCGGCTTTTTTCAGCTCTTCGCGCTGTTCTGGTGTCAGATGCTTTTCCAGTAGTTCCAGATCAAACCAGTCTTTGGGCAGCTTATGCACCTGATTCAGCAATTCATCCAGATCGAAAGTGGCGATCCCATCAAAATAGTCTTTCATGGCACGATCGAACTTATCGAAATAGCGCTCGTCTTTGACCATGACGGTTTTGGCCAGCTGATAGAACTCGTCCTGATCGGCAAAAACAATACCTTCAGCAACTGCCTGATTCAGGTCAATCAGCTCACGGGTAGATACCGGTACACCGTATTTGCGCAAGGTATAAAACAGTCGCACGAACATGCGTGTTTCTCCCTTAACGGCGTGACATGAATGCTAGGCGTTCAAGCAGCTGGACATCCTGCTCGTTTTTGATCAGCGCACCATAGAGCGGTGGAATGGCTTTAGATTTATCGGCATTACGCAATACATCTTCTGGCATATCATCTGCCATTAACAGACTTAACCAGTCAATTAATTCAGAAGTTGAAGGTGGTTTTTTCAGGCCTGGAACCTGACGTAATTTAAAGAATACTTGCAATGCCTCATTTACCAAGGTTGCTGAAATATTCTCGAAATGCACATCAATGATGTCACGCATGGTCGCTTCATCAGGAAATTCGATGTAATGGAAGAAACAGCGACGCAGGAAAGCATCCGGCAATTCCTTTTCATTATTTGAGGTAATGATGACAATTGGACGCTGTTTTGCAGTAATAGTTTCGCCTGTTTCATACACAAAGAACGACATCTTATCGAGCTCATGTAACAGGTCATTTGGGAATTCAATATCTGCCTTGTCGATTTCATCAATCAGCAATACACAGCGCTCTTCACTGCTAAATGCTTCCCACAGTTTTCCTGGCTTGATGTAGTTTTTGATGTCATAGACACGGTCATCACCCAATTGACTGTCACGCAGACGCGATACTGCATCATATTCGTAAAGGCCTTGCTGGGCTTTGGTGGTGGACTTGATGTGCCAGGTGATGAGTTTCATTCCCAGGCTTTCAGCCACCTGTTCTGCCAGCAGGGTTTTACCTGTACCCGGTTCACCTTTGACCAGCAGCGGTTTTTGTAAACTGCGTGCGGCTTTGACAGCCAATTTTAAACTATCAGTTGCAATATACTGACTTGTACCAGAAAACTGTTGATGATCCACAGACATGATTTAACCTTATTTTTTTATTTACAGTGGTGAAGTTTTTTTGTTTACAGCAATCTTTGCTTTATTTGTTACATAGCTTGACCAGCAATAGCCGATCAGTGAAGCAATACCAATCACAAACAGAATGAGTGAGGCATTGATCCAGACCAGTTCTTGTTCCTTGGTCAATACACCAAATATCAGTCCGAAAATCGCCGGGGCTAATGAGGCATTCGGACCTTCGGATACTGTCGGCGTTAGCAGGATGGCAAACACTAAAATCCAGAGAAAGCCACCTGCCGGTTTTGGCAGGCGCTTAGTCACGCCATACCAGCACAACAGTGCAATTATACTGCCTATCAGGTATACCGCGATGGCAATCGATTCTTCAGGAATTGAATCTAATACAGTTACATAACCATTCATTTCACAACTCCTGAATAAACATTAAGCACCACGAAGACCTTCTGGTTCTACAGCATTCGGGTTAATCAAACCTTCAGGCGGCATTTGCAGGAAGAAACCACGGGTTTCAATCGAGTCGATCACGTGCAGCACATTAGCACGTGCCAGCTTGCGGGTTTCGCTCAGTTCAAGATGCATGACAAAAGTCGCACGACCAAATGCTACGCGGACAGCTTCGCCCAGTACGTGAAGTGGATCGAAAGTTTCAGCTTCATTTTCTTCAGCTGGACGAGCCACATAAAGGTACATTTCATCCTTTTTGCTCGATTTGTAGATAGACACTTGCATGATTTTGATTTAGACAACAATTTAGAAAAATCAGTAGCAAGGATACCTTAAAACGTCACCTGAGGCATTAGCCATAATTAACGCATCAGTCGTGATTTTGTATAATTGCTCTTTCTTTAATCAGTTTTGCAGTTAAGTTTCTATCCAGGTTTTAGTCGACAACTTTCATCTGTCTAGAAAGATAGGATTCATCCTGACGTAGCAGTTCAACCAGGGGCTTGGTCAGATGGTCATAACGCCAGCCAAGTAAAAATTCCGGCAAATCCTGTTCATCATTGTGAAAAACAACATGCTGATACAACGCATTCATCCATTTTTTACGCATCAGGACTTCTTTCGGGATAGAAGTTTCATCTACAACATTTTGAATGATGGCATCAACTTTTGTACCGACTTCACTTGAAGAATGACGGATTGGACGTGCCAGACGTAATGGCCACTCGGATTGATCTGGCAAGAATTTCAGCAGGTCCAGAATCATCTTGCCATGATCACGAATAATATTGGCACGCAGATCTTTCACAGTGCTGAGCTGGAACATATTCTTAGGGTTCTTCTCCACCAGATTAATCATAGCCGAGTTTTTCATGATGAAACTGCGCGGAATATTCAGTGCCTTGGCAATCTGCTCACGCCATACTGCAAGCTGCTGTAGCTGCATCAGCTGACGGCGTGAATGACGATAGTTGCCAACATCCTGATATAACAAGGCCGTTGGTGTTTCCTCGCCAATTTCCCGGGTCATGAAGCGACAATCTTCCAGTGCCAAGTCTAACAGGTGCTTTTGTTTCAACTCCTGCTTGATCTGATCACCTAAGTGCACCAGATAATGCACATCATTGGCTGCATACAACAATTGTTCATGACTTAAAGGACGTGCCAACCAGTTTGAACGGGTTTGATCTTTTTCAATTTCCACATCCAGCATCTGCTTCAAGGCATTCTGATAGCTGACCTGTAAACCATGCCCCAGAAACGCCATCCCTACTTGGGTATCAAAAACATTACTCAGAGATTTTTGCTGGGTATAGTGATAGATCAGATCAATGTCTTCTCCACAGGCATGGAAAATGTTCTGTTGTGCTGCAAAGAGACGCTTGAAGAACTCGGTCAGATCCAGGGTCGTACCGTCGAGCAGATAGACATTGCCACAGACATTAATCTGGAACACACCAAGTTTCGGCCATAAAGTATCGACCTTGATGAACTCTGTATCCAAAGCATAAACCGAGCTTTGATCCATTTGTGCGAGTACTTGATCGAGTCCAGCTTGATCTTGAATAAATTGAAACATAAATGACTGAATCAGCGTAATGTGGATGTCCGAATATAGTTATCTTAACTGATATTTATAATATTTATGATAAAAAAATAAACATTTAGCTATAAAATTTCGCAATAACAATATCGATAAATTAAATGAATATTCTCATATTTTTTCTAACTTGTTCTTCTCTTTAGTAAAACGCATGCAGAGAAACAGGTTTATTTCATCCGCATGCGGTTATGTACAGCTTGGCTTAAGGTATGGCTGTCTACATATTCCAGTTCACCACCTTGTGGTACACCCTGGGCAATCCGGGTAATCTGAATCGGTAAATGCTTACTGGCTTCCATGAGGTAGTGCGCAGTGGCCTGTCCTTCTACAGTTGCATTTGTAGCCAGAATCACTTCACGAATCTGACCTCTGTTTAAACGCTCGAGTAGATATGGAATCCCAATTTCTTCAGGCCCAATTCCATCTAGTGGTGACAAATGTCCACCCAGTACATGGTATTTACCACGAAAACTGCCACTCTGCTCAATAGCCATCACATCCGCTGGTGATTCCACCACACAAAGCAGCTCATCATCACGTTCAGTTGAGGTGCAGATATTACAGACTTCATCTTCAGTGAGTGAATGACAGATTGAACATTCATGAATATGGTTGGTTGCTTCAGTCAATGCATGTGCCAGACCAATCGCACCTTCACGGTTTTTCATGATCAGATGCAATGCCATACGCTGGGCCGATTTGGGCCCAACGCTTGGCAAGATGCGTAATGCTTGAACCAGTTGATCAAAACGATCACTAAACATTGCGCAAATTTCCTTAGAACAGGCCAGCCAGACCTGGAGGTAAGCCCATGCCCTGGTTTGCAGACTTCATACGTTCTTCTGAAATTGCTTCAGCTTGGCGTGCCGCATCATTCATTGCAGCCGCGATCAGATCTTCAATCATATCCGGATCATCCTGTAGAAGTTCTGGATCGATCTGAATGCGTTTTACCACATTACGTGCAGTCATCGTTACTTTTACCAGACCACCGCCTGCTTCAGCATGAACCTCTACCAGCGCAAGCTCTTCTTTGGCTTTTTTCAGGTTGGTTTCTACTTCCTTTTGCATGCGCTGAGCTTGCTGCATCAACATGTTAATGTTCATAAAAATCTCCGAACATAAATTTATAAAAATTAGATTAGATCTAAACCGCGTGTAATGTCACGGATAATATCATCAATATCTTCCAAACCAACAGAAACACGAATTAAACCCTCACGAATACCTGCAGCTTCTTTTGCTTCCGGTGAAAGTTTCCCATGCGTTGTGGTTGCCGGGTGGGTAATCGTTGATTTCGCATCACCCAGGTTACCCGTTATGGAAATAAACTGAGTATTGTCGATGACTTTCCAGGCACCTTCACGACCACCCTTCACTTCAAATGATACGATACCACCAAAGCCGGTTTGCTGCTTTGCCGCCAGCTCATGACCTACATGCTCAGGCAGGCCTGCGTAGTACACTTTTTCTACTTTTGAATGTGCATTTAAGTATTCAGCCAGTTTCTGTGCACTTGCGGAGTGTTCACGCATACGCAGACGTAAGGTTTCCAGACCTTTTAGGAACACCCAGGCATTGAACGGACTCATAGATGGACCTGTGGTACGCACATAACCGAAGATTTCTTCAAGCAATTTGTGATTACCGACAACTGCACCACCCAATGCACGACCCTGACCATCCAGGTACTTCGTAGCTGAATATACAACGAGGTCAGCACCAAATTTGATTGGTTGTTGTAATACAGGTGTACAGAAGCTGTTATCAATTGCCAGTAATGCATCATGAGCATGTGCAAGATCTGAAAGCGCCTGAATATCAGCCACTTCAGCCAGTGGGTTAGATGGAGATTCTACAAAGAACAGTTTCGTTTCGGGCTTGATTGCATTTTTCCAGGCATCGACATCAGTCAGGTCCACAAAATCAACTGCCACACCGAACTTGCCTACATACTTTTCAAACAGAGAAACCGTAGAACCAAATACTGCACGTGAACAGATCACATGGTCACCTGCTTTCAGGAAGGCCATTGCCACTGCCATAATCGCAGCCATACCCGAACTGGTCGCTACGGCGCGCTCAGCACCTTCAAGCGCAGCCAGACGTTTTTCAAACATTGCTACCGTAGGATTGGTAAAGCGTGAGTAAATATTGCCAGGTTCCTGACCTGAGAATTTTGCTGCCGCTTCAGCCGCATTTTCATAGACGAAAGAAGATGTCAGGAAGATCGGTTCTCCGTGCTCACCCTCAAAGCTACGTGTATGACCGGTACGGATGGCTAAAGTATCTAATTGATAATCGTCTTGTTGGCTCATCGCTCTAATTCAGCCCTGGCGGACTGCCTGTTGTAAAAAATTGCCAACATTTTGAGCGCCTATGCTATTTCAGGTCAAGGCATAATAAGCAATTATTGCCTAGACTTCGATCACTCCCTACCGGACACGGACAATTTATCTTTATGATTCAGTTAAAACAAAATCTGCAACGTCAACAGAAAAAACTCAAGCACCTGCGTGCGCGGTTTTTCAACAGCTCCTCACTGGTACTGTCTCAAAAAACCCCGTTTGAGTACATCAAGGAAACTGAATTATATAAAGTCCGGCATTATCCAGCACCTGAAAGAAAGTTTAAGGAACCTTTGGTATTTGTTGCGCCGCTGGCGATTAACATGGGTATTTATGATCTGTATCCCTACCGTTCATTAGTAAAGCATTTCCAGCATAGCGGTTTTGAAGTATACCTGGTGGAATGGAACCGTTTCAGCTTCAAACACAAAGAGCTGAATTTTCTGTCCTTTATCGATCAATCCATTCCAGATGCCATAGAGCATATTTGTGAACATGCAGACAGTCCTTATATTTCCCTGCATGGCTGGAGTATGGCAGGTGTCTTTGTCACCCTATATACCGCGCTACACTCTCCAGAGCATGTGAAAAACCTGATGGTCATGGGCAGTCCAATTGACAGCTATGCCTCTGGCCGAATCGGCAAACTGTTTGAAACCACCAACAAACTGATTTCACAAAATCCAGCCCTGCGAAATACCGTACATAAGGGATTAATCCCCAAACAATATATTCATACGCCAGGTATTTTGAATGCCTTAGGCTTTAAACTGCTGGATCCTGTGGGCTGGTTCAAAAGTCAGAAACAGTTTTTGCTGAATCTGGAAAAACCCGACCATGTCTATGAACATGCCACCATGGGTCATTTCCTGAATAAAATGATCGATTACCCGGGTGGAATCAATCAGGATATGGTGCTGCACCTGTGGTTACAGAATCCTCTTAAAGATGGTTCGATTAATCTGCATGGCAATAAGATTGATTTAAAAAATATTTCCTGCTCACTCATGGTCGGTGCTGGTTTGACGGATCAGATTGTTACCCGAGAAGCTGCAGAACCACTCACCCAGCTGACCAGCAGCAAAGATATTACTTTTACCCTGATTCCAGGTGGGCACCTTGGTTTAATGTCAAATCAAAAGACAGCCAACACTTTTTGGCCTAAACTAACCACCTGGCTTGAGCAGCGTTCTACTCGACTAGCGCAATAATTCGAGAGATGCCCTCAAGCTTATAATTTTTAATTAAAAGATTTTGAGGGTTATCATGATTCAATCAGTTGCATTTCTTGGCTTGGGTGCTATGGGCTATCGCATGGCTGCGCATTTACCAAAGCATTTTGATACGGTCTATGTCTGGAACCGTACTGCTGCCAAGGCAGAGCAGCATGCAACTGAATATGGTACACAGGCAGCAAGTCTGGAACAGGCCGTCCAGGTAGATGTAATCTTCTCCTGCTTACCTACCAGTGCCGATGTTGAAGCTTTAGTCCAAGGTCTGGAATTAAAAGCAGGCAGTATCTGGGTCGACTGCACCAGTGGTGTACCTGATGCCGCTCGTCGTCTGGAAGAAGCTTTAGCAAATCAAGGCGTGATTTTTCTGGATGCGCCCGTCAGCGGTCAGACGATCGGTGCTGAAAATGGCACTTTAACTGTTATGATTGGGGGTAGTGCAGCAGGTTTTGAACAAGCCCTTCCCGCGATTCAGGCTTTCGGCAAGCTGATCAAGCATGTTGGTGAATCTGGCGCGGGCTTTGCAGTGAAAGCAGTCAATAATATGTTAATGGCTGTAAACCTGTGTGCAGTTGCAGAAGGCTTTATGACGCTGAAAGCGCATGGTGTAAGTTTGAATGAAGCACTGGAATGTATTAATGCATCAAGCGGTAAAAGTAACGTAACTGAGACCGTGATGCCGCAGCGTATTATGAACCGCAGTTTCCCGCTTACCTTTGCATTACCGTTACTTGCCAAAGATACAGGGATTGCGGTAGATCTGGTTCGTGATGCCAAGCTGTCTGCACCATTGCTATCGCTAACCCAGAACCTGATTCAGGCAGCTAACCTTCAGGCAGAAGAAAATAGTGACTTTTCTGCTGCAATAAAAATGTATGAATCATGGAGTAAAATTACTATTGAGTAATATATCGCCATTGAATCGTGAGAACAAAACCCAATATTGTGTTTAGGTATAGACACATGATTCAACACCAGAGGAAACTCGCATGAAAAAATTGACTGTTGCGACAGTGATGAGTTTTGCAGCATTGCTAGGGGCTTCAACTTCAGTTTTAGCTTCTGAACAAGAATGCAAAAAACTGAAAAATGATCATGATGTGATTTATGCTTCTAAGGGCTTCTGTTTTAAAGATCCAGATGCCAAAGCAAAGTATGGCAATGACAATTGCTACACAACCAAGCCAAAATTTTCAGAAAAAGAGCAACAACGTCTTGACGCGATCAAAGATCGTCAGAAAGAATTGAACTGTAAATAATTTAATTCAATGACGCTCAAGGAATGCCCTCATGACTTACGATGATCAAAATATTTTTGCACGAATTCTGCGCGGTGAACTGCCTGCAATCAAGGTGTATGAAGACGACCAAGTTCTTGCATTTATGGACATCATGCCTCAGGCAGACGGTCATACTTTGGTCATTCCTAAATCGCCTGCGGTGACGCTACTTGATCTGGATCCTGAAGTGGCTGCATATACCATTCAGATCGTACAAAAGATTGCCAAAGCCATCGAAAAAGGCCTAGGTGTAGAGGGTATCGTGCTGATGCAATTATCAGGTACCGCAGCGGGTCAGACCGTACCCCATGTACATTTCCATCTGGTTCCTACCTCTTTGCACAATCTGAGCAAACATGCCTTGGTCATGGGTGATCAGGAGAAAATCAAGGCGCTAGCTGAGAAAATCAAAGCAGCGTTATAATGCTAGATTAAACCGATATAGAAATGGAGCTTCGGCTCCTTTTTTATACCACCCAAAAAATGAAAAATATTAATCTTTGTGAAAGCCGATAAATAAAACAATTTAATATATTGATTAATAATAACTTTATTAAAATAAAACATATACTATTCATATTTTTACATAACGAAACATTTAATATATTTGAAATATTTCCTTAATCTTATTGTCTTATTTGTAATCGATACTTAGCACCAATACAGGACGGTAGCAAAATTTAACAAAGCTACCACAACATCCTTGTTAGGACCAAAACAAGTCTTATTGGAGCTACACATGAAAAAAACTCTTTGCGCATTGGCAGTTGGGGCAACAATTTTAACACCAGTAATGGCAGCTGCTGCTGACGTTAAAGTATATGGTCGTGCACACGTTTCTCTGGATTATCTGGATGACGGCAAGGACTATAATGAGGTGGCTTTATCCTCAAACTCATCACGCTTAGGCTTTAAAGTTGATCACAAGATTAATGAAGATCTGACTGCATTCGCTCAGATCGAACAGCAAATCAACTTTTCTAGCGGATCGGATGATAGTGAGGATTCTATAAACTTCTCTACCCGAGATACTTATGTCGGAGTCAAAGGTAACTTTGGTCAAGTTAAAGTGGGCCGTTTTGACAGCCCATTTAAAGCGGCACGTGGTCCGGCAAACTTCTTTGGTGACCAGGTCGGCGACTTGCGTAATATCACTCGTGCTTACAATCACCGCTTCGATGAACGTAACCCGAATACGATTGAGTATAAAACACCAAAATTTGGTGGTGGTTTCACTGCAACAGCAGCTTTATCTTTACATGATGGCACGATGATCAGCAATGATACGACTGAGGATAGTAATGAAAAATCTCAAGCGTATGACCTAGGTTTAAATTATAACGCGGGTAACTGGGATGTCGCAGCTGCTTATGAACATTATGCAGAAGATGTGAGCCGCGGTGAACGAGATGGTATCCGTTTAGCAGCAGCTTATAAATTAACGCCTGAACTGAATGTGGGCGCACTTTACCAGTTTACTGCACTGGATGATGGCAGTGGCACCAATGCGGATGCTAATGTTTTCGGTGTAGGCGCGGAATATAAACTAACAGATAAAAATACATTACGCGGTCACGTTTTCCATCGTGATATTGATACAGCTGATGCTAACTCAACCCTACTTGCATTGGGCTTAGAGCATCGCCTAGATAAACAGTTCCGTGTTTATGGCAACCTGGCAGCCATGCTGAATGATGACGCTGCTAACCTGACACCTTGGTCACAAGCACGTAGTAATAAAGCAGGTTCATCCCAAGGTGTAAATGCAGCAGGTGAAACTGCAATGGGCTTGTCTGTAGGTATGCGTTACGACTTCTAAGCTCTACACTCCTCCAAAAGCTTAAAAAGAACATGCTACATGCATGTTCTTTTTTTTGCCTGCTTTTTCTCAGCAATAAGAATTCACCTCACCTTTAGATTCCACGAAAGACCCTTCTCGTTTTAATCCCTAAAATTTTAATCTATTCTCATTTTCAATAAAAATATAATAAACCAAGTAAAATAATCAGAATTTAAAATATTATTTTTTCTTAATCCAACTATTTTAATAGGATATTAATTTTTAAATATAAGCAAAAAAGTCGGATTTAAAAATAATTATGTTTACACAAAATAATCACAAATATTTTGATTATTTTTAAAAAAATATAATTTTAAATTTTTAATATTCAAATACTTATAAATATATATTTATTTAAACTGTTTAGTCTATTTATTTTTTATCATATTAGATTAATAATAAATTAACACGTTATAAAGACAGGCTTATTTACATGAGCTTAGTTCCAGAAAATCTAAATAAAAAAGTCGTAAGAGAGATCACTTTGATTTTAATCATCAAGGTCATTCTATTACTGACAATCAAACATATCTGGTTTGATGCGCCTACGATTCCCAAAAATTTTGACTCTCAAGTTGCCGAGCGTATTGCCGGCAGTCCTTCCCAAATCAAGGAGACACGTTGATGATTGCTGAAAGCGTGGTCGATCTTTCGCGGTTCCAGTTTGCTATGACTGCGATGTATCATTTTATTTTCGTTCCGTTGACCTTAGGCCTGGCTTTTATCCTGGCCATTATGGAAACCACTTATGTGATTTCCGGTAAGGAAATTTATCGGGACATGACCAAATTCTGGGGGAAACTCTTCGGGATTAACTTTGCACTCGGGGTAACTACCGGTCTGACCATGGAATTCCAGTTTGGTACCAACTGGGCCTACTATTCGCACTATGTAGGTGACATCTTTGGTGCACCGCTAGCGATTGAAGGCTTAATGGCTTTCTTCCTGGAATCTACTTTCATTGGCCTGTTCTTCTTTGGATGGGATCGTCTGTCTAAGGTTCAGCATCTGTGTGTAACTTGGTTAGTGGCGCTTGGCTCCAACATGTCTGCATTATGGATTCTGGTTGCCAATGGCTGGATGCAAAACCCGGTAGGTTCTAAATTCAACTATGAAACCATGCGTATGGAACTGGTTGATTTTGGTGCACTGATCTTTAACCCGGTCGCTCAAGTAAAATTTGTTCATACTGTTTCTGCAGGCTATGTAACAGGTGCGATTTTCGTTCTGGCAATCTCAAGCTTCTATCTGCTAAAAAAACGTGACTTGCCTTTTGCCCGCCGTTCTTTCGCTATTGCTGCAGTTTTTGGCCTAGCCTCTACACTTTCAGTGATTTTACTAGGCGATGAATCTGGCTACGAAATTGGTGATGTACAAAAGACTAAACTGGCTGCGATTGAAGCAGAATGGGAAACAGAACCGGCCCCAGCCGCATTCACTTTATTTGGTTTTCCAAATCAGGAAACCATGCGTACAGATTATGCAGTCAAAATTCCTTATGTCATGGGGATCATTGCAACCCGTTCAATAGATACTTCAGTGATAGGGATCAAGGACCTGCTGGTTGAACATGAAGGTCGTATCCGCAACGGTATGCTGGCATACGAACAGCTTGAAAAATTACGTGCAGGCGATCAATCTCCTGAAGTAAAAGCAGCATTTGAAAATACCCAAAAAGATCTTGGTTATGGTCTGCTTCTGAAAAAATACACTCCAAATGTCGTCGATGCTTCTGACGAACACATCAAAGCTGCTGCCAAAGACACTATTCCACATGTACCAAGTCTGTTCTGGGCCTTCCGTGCCATGGTAGGTTCTGGCTTCCTGATGTTGCTGCTGTTCGTATTAGCGACTTTTACTGTAGCGAAACGCAATGCTGAAAACAAACCTTGGTTATTAAAATTTGCCCTGTTTGCTTTACCACTGCCTTGGATTGCTGCACAAACTGGCTGGTATGTGGCTGAAGTGGGTCGTCAACCTTGGACCATTGGTGAAGTATTACCTACACACCTGTCTGCATCTACTTTAAGCACAGGCGATGTGATGGGCTCAATCCTGGCACTGGCAGCGTTCTACACAGTATTGCTGATCATTGAAATGTACCTGATGATCAAGTTCGCTCGCCTGGGGCCAAGCTCATTACATACTGGCAAATACCATTTCGAAAAACCTAATTCTCAAGTAATAGCCGAGCAAGAAGACGCAGCTGCAGCTCTTCCAGAAGGTGAAACTGGCGAGGTGAAATCATGATTGAATATGAACTGCTCAAAATTATCTGGTGGGTATTGGTTGGCGTTTTGCTGATTGGCTTTGCACTGACTGATGGCTTCGATATGGGCTCAATGGCGATCATGCCATTTGTAGGTAAAAATGATCAGGAACGTCGTGCGGCAATTAATACGATTGCCCCACACTGGGATGGCAACCAAGTCTGGTTCATCACTGCAGGCGGTGCCCTGTTTGCAGCATGGCCAATGGTCTATGCTACTGCTTTCTCTGGCATGTACTGGGCGCTACTGTTAGTACTATTTGCACTGTTCCTGCGACCTGTCGGCTTCGACTACCGCTCCAAGCTGGAAAATACCAAATGGCGTAATTCCTGGGACTGGGGTCTGGCTGTTGGCGGTGCGGTTCCTGCATTAGTCTTCGGTGTCGCTTTCGGCAACATGTTCCTAGGCGTACCGTTCACTTTAGATGAAACTGTTCGTTCAACTTATTCCGGCAGTTTCTTCGCTCTGCTAAATCCGTTTGCTTTAGTTTGCGGTATTGTAAGCTTGTCCATGTTGTGCGCACACGGTGGCGCTTGGTTAATGCTGCGTACTGATGGTGCATTACGTGAACGTTCTGCTCAAGCGACCAAAATTATGGGACTGGTTTATCTGGTGACTTTCCTTGCTGCTGGCGCATGGTTATATTTCGGCGGTATTCAAGGTTATACACTGGTGACTCCATATGACACCAATGGTGTTGCAAATCCACTGGCTAAAGAAGTACTGATCAATAGCAACCCTGGCTGGATGAATAACTATACAACTTATCCAATTACCATGATTGCGCCAATTATGGGTATCCTTGGCGGTATTATTGTCGTGCTGGCTGCCTCTAAAGCTAAAGCAGGCCTGAGCTTCCTAGGTTCATCTATGGCGGTGATCGGTGCAATCCTGACTGCCGGTTTTGCCCTGTTCCCATTCTTAATGCCATCTAGCATTAACCCTGTTGCCAGCTTGACCATGTGGGATGCAGTATCCAGTAAAAATACCTTGACGGTAATGACTGTCGCTGCATGTATCTTTGTTCCAATCATCCTGCTTTACACCACTTGGTGTTACTACAAGATGTGGGGCGTAATCACCAATAAATACATTCAAGAGAATTCACACAGCTTGTACTAAGACTGTGTCCTAAGGAGACAAAATTATGTGGTATTTTGCATGGATTCTAGGTGTACTTATGGCGTGTTTTGCCAGTGTGATTGCTGCAATTTATATGGAACAGCACCAAGACCTGGATGAGGAATAAATCATGACTGAAGCTGCGCTAGAGAAACCCGTTATAGACAAGAAACCCAACAAATTTGCGATGGTGATTTCCTGCCTGCTGGCATTTCCACTCGCAGCGGTGTTACTGGTACATCCAGCTGCGATGCTGGATGATAATGGTGCATATAGTCACCGAGCCATGATGTTTATCATGATTGGCATTTCTGGAGGCTTTGTTCATGGTGTAGGCTTTATGCCACGCCACTGGTTCTGGAAATGGCTATTTAGCCCTTTCCTTTCATGGCCGCTGATGCTCTGGGGTTATTACACCTGGTTCATTGCCTGAGCATTCAAACAAAATTTAAGCTCTCTTTGGAGAGCTTAAATTTGATAAATACAAGATCTTTACTCTCATATTTTTAAAAAGAACAATGATATTTTTATCAATTTTGGCCTAAACTATCTTCTAAATTTATCCTGAACAAGAGTAATGAACTCAAACAAAGCGACATTGATTGGTCTTACGGCAGTTTTCTTATGGAGTCTCATTGTTGCTCTCATCAAAGAAGTCAGTCATTACTTTGGACCGATCGGAGGAGCTGCGTTAATCTATTCATGCGCCTCGATTATTCTATTGTTCTCATTTGGCTGGACACATCTGAAAGAATTCCCCCTTAAATATCTGATTTGGGGAAGCCTGCTTTTTGTGGCTTATGAAATTTGTCTTGCCCTGTCTATTGGCTATTCAAGCAATAATAGACAAGCTATAGAAATCGGAATGGTGAATTATCTGTGGCCGACAGCCACGATTCTGTTTTCAATTATTTTTAACAGGCAAAAAGCCAATTTTCTTATCTTTCCCGGGATATGTTTATCTGTGGCAGGGATCTGCCTGGTGCTTGGTGGTGAAGCTGGATTTAGCTTTAAAACAATGCTGTCCAATATACAGACCAATCCACTGAGTTATGGACTGGCTTTAACCGGTGTCTTTCTATGGGCTGCCTACTGCACCCTGACTGCTCGTGCTGCCAATGGTAAAAATGGTATTACCTTATTCTTTATTTTGGTGTCGATTGTACTATGGACCCAATGGATTTTTTCTGCTGAGCCAATACCGAATTTCGAATTGAATTCCAGCATTTATCTGGTATTAGCTGCTTTTGTAATGGGCATTGGCTATGGGGCATGGAATATCGGAATTATGCATGGAAATGTGACTGTATTGGCAACAGCTTCATACTTTATCCCGGTTTTTTCTTCTGTGGTTTCAGCATTGATTTTGAGCACACAATTAACCTTCAGCTTCTGGAAAGGTGCATTGATGGTGTGTTTTGGTTCACTGCTTTGCTGGATGGCGACTAAAGCAAAATCATAGACCCGAAAAAACCAACCAATACAAAGCCTAACTTTTACTCAAATAAAAATGCCATTTTTAAAGCGTCTTTAGAGCCTTTGTGAACCGTATAGGTAGAATTCACCCCCTACCGTTTTAGGCATCCCATTTCATAAGTAGTACCCAAATCAATGAAGGACTGATTAAAGCTTGTATCCAATAAATGAACAAATTGCAGTTCATCCTTGGCTTCAGCCAGATGCAGATTTTGTTCGGAAAAGTGCTTAAGCTGTTTTAGACCTTTAGAATATTCACATGTTTTAGCAATCATAATTGCTGGATGCTCGCGACGATCCACCGACACATTGAGTGCAGCCTGTTTCAATTCTAATGCATCATAATGCTGCTTAACTTGAGATTTAAATTCCGCTGAACTCAATGGCTTTGCCCATATAGTTGCTGACAATCCTACAAGTCCAATCACCAACATTAACTTCTTCATCTTGTCCCCAATATGCAAATATAGTTATTTATCTAAGTTATTGAATATTTATAACATAAAATCTCAAGTAATAAAAAAGCCAGAATAAATCTGGCTTTTTCTTTTCTTCTATTATTTAGCGATGGGTATGGATTGACATCACAATACCCATACCGGCGAGCAAAGAAATCACAGCGGTTCCGCCATAACTCATCAGTGGTAATGGGTCGCCTGTCACTGGAAGGATACCACTCACCATGCCTGAGTTCAGGAATACGAAAAAGAAAAAGGTTAGACCTGTAGCACCCGCATATAGACGGCCAAAGTTATGAAAGCTGTTCATTCCGATCATCAAGCAACGAATAATAATAGCGGTAAACAGACTAAATAATAAAAATACACCGATAAAGCCAAATTCTTCGGCATAAGTCGACATAATAAAATCAGTATGATGCTCTGGCAGATAACCCAGATGTGACTGTGTCCCTTGCGAATAACCTTTGCCAGTCATTCCTCCAGAACCAATGGCGATTTTAGACTGGATAATATTCCAGCCTGCACCGAGTGCATCTGATTCAGGATCAAATAGCGTCAGGACACGTTTTTTCTGATATTCCTGTAACAGGAACATCCACATTAATGGTGCGACCACAGCTAATGCTGCCATTGCACCGCCAATCAAGCGCCAGGACATACCACTCAAAAATAAAACAAAGATCCCCGGAATCACCAGACCGATATTCAAGTCAGGCTGCAATGCTACAAGCACAAAAGGAATACCCAGTAAAATCAAGGCACCAACAATATGCATAAACTTCGGTGGAAATGGCTTACGCGCGAAGTACCAGGCCATCATCAGTGGCATCGCAAATTTCATCACTTCACTCGGCTGCATACTTCCCACGCCCGGCAAAGTAATCCAGCGTGTTGCTCCGAGTCGCCTTTCCCCAATCACAAAGACTAGCAATAGCATAAAGATCCCGAAGGCATAAAAATACGGGCTGGCGGCTTGATACACTTTTGGCGGAACCTGCGCACAGATAAACATCACCACAAAACCGACACCAAAACTGATCGCCTGACGGATCACCATGCCTGAGTTTTCAGAGGTCGCACTATAAACTACCATCAACCCCAAGGCAGCATTCAGTAACAGGAAGCATAGCAACCACGGGTCCAGATGTAGCTTGGTCCATCTTGAGGAATCGTGTTTTATACTCAATCCATCACGTGCGGATTGTCGTAAAAAACGATACTGCTGTGAAGGTATCATTGTGACAAAAGGTTCAAAACTAACAATGGCGAAATTATAAGTGAAAGCAGCGGAGAATTGATCGCCAGTGCTCTATTTATTATGTATTTCTTCAAATAAATTTAGGCTTGTGCTGCCAGAATCAGACGAGCCAGTTCCAGGTCATCCGGATAGGTAATTTTGAGATTATCAGATCGCCCCTGAACTACACGTACGGTTTCACCTACATGCTCAAGTGCACTGGCTTCATCGGTAATATTGGCACCATCTTGTAATGCCTGTTCGATAGCATATTTTAACCGGCCTAGTTTGGCCATTTGTGGTGTTTGAGCCTGCCAGAGAGTCGAACGGTCTACTGTAGTTTCAATATCCTGACCTTGTACGACGCGCTTTAAGGTATCGCGGACTGGAATTGCCAAAATAGCAGCTTGATCAGTTTCAGTCGCCGTATTGACCAGATCAATCAATGCATTTTGACTGACACATGGACGTGCCGCATCATGTACCAATACCCAATCTTCTTCTGAAGTGATTTCAGTTAGGTAAGCTAAGGCATTGAGGACAGAATTGACCCGCTCTGTACCGCCGGCACAAAAATGGGCTTTATCCTGATTAGAAAATGGCAAGGTTATAGCAACATCATCCTGACTACCGATCGCCAGCACATAACCGGTCAGCGGAAGTTGATTCAGACGTGCAACCGTATGTTCAAGAACAGTACGCTCCTGAATCATTTGATATTGCTTTAGTTCTGTTTTAGAGAATCTGCTACCCGAACCTGCAGCTGGAATGATAGCCCATAATTTATGGTGTGCTTGAATTTTCAGCTGACTCATTGGTACGCAGGTCTACTTTAGAATTTTGATCAAGATAAATCGGTTTATATTGGGTACTGATGGTACTCATCTGCACAAAAGTCTCATGCGGCTTAATTAAACCCAGATCCAGACGTGCATGTTCTTCAATGGCTTGATCACCATTTTTCAGATCATAAACTTCAGCTGCCAGCACACGGTTGCGCTCTTTCAGCTCTTCATTCAGTTCTACTTGTTGTTGTATTTTCTGTGTCAGTGCCTGATGGTCTTGATAGCCACCCTCACCAAACCAGTATAAATATTGAAACCCTGCGATCACAAGGATCGCAAGGCCCAACAGTACTTTACTCATCAAAGAGTCGAATACATTTAACATCAACGATAATCGCTTAGTTCAAACCTTTGAATTCAGCTTTACCGCGATATGCAGCATTAGTCAATTCTTCGATACGAAGTAATTGATTATATTTCGCTACACGGTCAGAACGGCAAAGTGAACCAGTCTTGATTTGACCTGCTGCTGTACCAACTGCAAGATCCGCAATAGTTGAATCTTCAGTTTCACCTGAACGGTGAGAAATTACAGTAGAGTAACCGTTTGCTTTTGCAAGGTAGATTGCATCTAAAGTTTCAGTCAAAGTACCGATCTGGTTGTACTTGATTAGAATAGAGTTACCTACTTTCTCATTGATACCACGTTGCAGAATCTTAGGATTCGTAACGAACAGGTCATCACCAACCAGCTGGATCTTGTCACCCAGAATCGAAGTCAGGTAAGACCAGCCTTCCCAGTCAGATTCATCTAGACCATCTTCAATCGAGATAATCGGGTACTGATTTACCAGACCTGCAAGGTAGTCAGAGAATTGGTTGCTTGTGAATGCTTTATTGCCTTCACCTGCAAGAATGTACTGACCATCTTTGTAGAATTCTGAAGACGCACAGTCAAGCGCAAGCATGATGTCAGAACCAGCTTTGTAGCCAGTTTTTTCAATTGCTTCAAGAATAACAGTGATCGCTTCTTCGTTTGAACGTAAGTTCGGAGCAAAACCACCTTCATCACCAACAGCAGTATTTAAACCCTGTTTTTTAAGTACTGATTTAAGTGAATGGAAGATTTCAGCGCCAGCGCGAAGTGCTTCAGAGAATGAAGTGAAACCTACAGGCTCAATCATGAACTCTTGAATGTCAACGTTGTTGTCCGCATGTGAACCACCATTCAGGATGTTCATCATTGGAACAGGCATTGTCAGAATGCTGTTGTTACGAAGGTTTGCGATGTATTGGAAAAGTGGGATTTTCTTTTCTTCAGCCGCAGCACGTGCAGCAGCAAGCGAAACTGCCAGAGTTGCGTTTGCACCTAGTTTTTCTTTGTTTTCAGTACCATCTAAAGCGATCATCGTGTTATCGATGTCTTTTTGTTCAAATACTGATTTACCAACCAAAGCTTCACGGATCAAAGTGTTTACGTTGTTAACCGCAGTTTTAACACCTTTACCCAGGTAACGTGCCTTGTCGCCATCACGAAGTTCTAAAGCTTCACGAGAACCAGTTGAAGCACCAGATGGTGCACATGCACGGCCAACTACGCCAGATGCTAAGATAACGTCTGCTTCGATGGTTGGATTACCACGAGAGTCCAAAATTTCACGTGCACGAATGTCAACGATTTGACTCATGAACTATTCCTCAGTTGATTAATAAAAATGATGCGTCAAAAAAGACGCATCAATGTGTATTGAATTAATGTGTATCTAGCTTTGCGAAACCTTTGACCAAGGTATCTAATTCTTTCAGCTGCGCCAGGAAAGGCTCAAGCTGTGACAGGCGCAATGCGCAAGGACCATCGCACTTGGCTTTTTCCGGATCCGGATGTGCTTCCAGGAACAGGCCTGCAAGACCTGTTGCCATACCTGCCCGTGCAAGTGTCGTGATCTGGGCACGACGACCACCAGCAGAGTCAGCACGACCGCCAGGAGTTTGCAGCGCATGGGTAACATCAAAGAACACCGGTACATTCATTTCCTTCATGATGTCGAAGCCCAGCATGTCTACAACCAGATTGTTATAGCCAAATGCTGAACCACGTTCACAAAGAATCAGTTTGTCATTCCCGGCTTCCAGACACTTGTGCAGAATGTGGCGCATTTCATGTGGAGCAAGGAACTGCGCTTTCTTGATGTTGATAATAGCATCAGTTTTTGCCATTGCTTCAACCAGATCAGTCTGACGACTTAAGAAAGCTGGCAACTGAATAATGTCGGCAACCTCTGCCACAGGAGCCGCTTGATACGGCTCATGTACATCGGTAATGATCGGCACATTAAAGTGTTTTTTTATGTCCGCTAACCACTCGATCCCTTTTTCCAGACCTGGGCCACGGAAAGAGTTCAAACTTGAACGGTTGGCTTTATCAAAACTTGCCTTGAATACGTATGGGATTCCCAAACGTTTACAGATATCTACATAAGTTTCTGCAATTTCAAAAGCCAGGTCTTTGGACTCGAGTACGTTCATCCCGCCGAATAGTACAAATGGCAAATGATTTGCCATTTGTATATTGCCTAAACGTACAATCTCTTGTGGTTTTAATTGCGACATTTAAACTTCCTAGTTGTGTCCTGACACCAATTATTGTGCTTTTTGATGCTGTTTTTTTGCAGCGTCGATGAAGCCAGCAAATAATGGATGACCATCACGTGGTGAACTTGTAAATTCCGGGTGGAATTGTACCGCAATAAACCAAGGATGTTCAGAAATTTCAACAGTTTCTACTAAATGCTGGATCGGTGAATAACCAGAAATCTTCATGCCTTTCTCTTCCAGCACTGGGATATAACGGTTGTTCATTTCGTAACGGTGACGGTGACGTTCGATGATTTCATCAGAACCGTACACAGCAGCAGTCTTGGTCCCTGGTACCAGTTCAGACTTCTGTGCACCTAGACGCATGGTACCGCCAAGGTCAGAATCTACAGAACGCTGTTGCACTTCACCACGCTCATCTAACCATTCAGTGATCAGACCAATCAATGGAGATTTAGTTGAACGGTTGAATTCAGTCGAGGTTGCGTCAGCAATACCAGCCACGTTACGTGCATATTCAATTACCGCAAGCTGCATACCCAAGCAGATACCCAGGAACGGTACGCCATTTTCACGGGCGTATTTGATTGCCTGCATCTTGCCTTCAGTACCACGTTCACCGAAACCACCTGGAACCAGGATAGCGTCAGCATCTTTTAATACTTCGTTTACATCCTGACTTTCAAGCTCTTCAGCATTCACATAGTCGATCTGAACTTTAACGCGGTTTTGAATCCCTGCGTGTAAAAGTGCCTCATTCACAGATTTATATGCATCTGGAAGTTCAACGTATTTACCGACCATTGCTACACGTACAGTGTATTCAGGATTCAGTAAAGCTTCTACAACGTTATCCCAATCTGTTAAGTCAGCTTCAGGAAGGTCGTTATAACCAAAACGTTCACAGATTAAATCGTCAACATTTTGTTCATAGAAAGTACGTGGGATCTGATAAATCGTACGCGCATCTTTACATACGACAACTGCACGTGCTTCAACGTTAGTGAACAGTGCAATTTTACGCGTAGTATCTGCATCAACATCGTGTTCAGTACGACAGATCAGAATGTCTGGCTGAATACCAATCGACAGAAGTTCTTTAACAGAGTGCTGTGTTGGTTTGGTTTTTAATTCTGCTGCAGACTTAATGTATGGGAGTAACGTTAAGTGCATAAGCATCGTGCGCTTGTGACCAAGTTCAACCATTAACTGACGTACAGATTCCATGAATGGGAGAGATTCAATGTCACCTACTGTACCGCCGATCTCAACGATCGCAACGTCATAACCTTCACCGGCGCGAAGTACACGTTCTTTAATATTATCAGTAATATGTGGAATAACTTGCACAGTACCACCCAGGTAGTCACCACGGCGTTCTTTATTCAGAACATCCTGGTAAACACGACCTGATGTGAAGTTATTCAGTTTGGTCATTTTCGCACGACGTAAGAAACGTTCGTAGTAACCCAAGTCTAAGTCTGTTTCAGCACCGTCTTCTGTAACAAAAACTTCACCATGTTGGAATGGGCTCATGGTCCCCGGATCGACATTAATGTATGGATCCATTTTTACCATGGTCACTTTTAAACCACGGGCTTCTAAAAGTGCAGCAACAGAAGCAGCTGAAATACCTTTACCTAGTGATGATACAACACCACCAGTAACGAAAATAAAATGGGTCATTGGGTTTCTCGTACAATCGAGCCTAAATAGGCCTGCAATGTTGCGCAATTTTACTTTACCTTGCACCTAGAAAGCAAAGTCAATCCGCATCAATTCAAAGAACAATAAACAATTGACTATTCTAGCAGCATTTCCGATAAAAAATTAGAGTAAGTTCAGATCATTTCTATCTGCTAATTTACTGCTATAATATTGTAATCCCCTCTACATTTACCTATGAAGTAATGATGAATAAGAAACTTTTAATCTGTGGCGCGCTTGCAACCGGACTTTTACTTACTGCATGTGTAAAGAAAGAAGCTCCAAAGGAAGAGGAACAGACTGAAGTTGCTGCAGCATCGGAAGCAACCCCAGTAGAACAGCCGAATTTCGAAACACTGGAACCAGCAGAACAAGATCAGCCTTTAATTGAAGAAATTCCTGAAACAGTTGAAGTGATTCGTGAAGAAACGCCGAATACCACAACTGAAATTCGTCGTGAAACTCGACCTGCTCAAAGTACTCCTGCTACAGCACCGGCAGCATCACAACCTGCTCAAGCACCAAACACCCAGGATTCTGAGACTGAATACAAGCCTAAAATCAATTCAGGTGCAGAACAGTCAGAGGATGATGCTGTGGCAGAAGCCATTGCAGCTGCTACGCCAGCACTTGAAAACTGATTATTTTTCAGTTAAAAAACCCAGCTTATGCTGGGTTTTTTAATGCTACGTATTCAGGTTCTGCTTCTTCTATTTCTGCCGCGGCCATAGAAAGCTGCTTCAGATACTGTGCCATAAGACGAGTAGCCCATGATTCAGTTCTGGTTAAGCCCTGATAAAAACCGCAATGACTGCCCCTTTTCGTAGTAACTACAATAATATTCGGCATGGCACGGATACGGTCTTTATATGGATGCAGATTGTTAATATGACAGACTGGGTCGTCTTCTGCATTCAGAATCATCAATGGGATTTTGACATTTTCAAAGACATAAATTGGGTTCGTGGCCTTGGTATAGGTTTCATAGTCTTCATAGCCAGCCAACTGAAAATACAGCTTCTCAAAATCGGCCAGATTTTGAACGGAAAGAATCTGCTCCCAGGAAGGTATATTTTTCCAGGTGTCCTGATAAGGATGAATAAATTTTTTCAGTAATTTTTTAGCCATAACCTTGCTATAAAATGGATGCACATAAGCAAAACCACTTTCAGTGTTATAGCCCGGACACAGTGCAAAAGCTGCTTTGAGTGGGGTTTGCTCACCCTCTTCTCCCAGATAGCGCACCAACAAACCTGTTCCAGCGGAAGAACCTACACCATATAGTTCGGATTGCGGGAATTTATCCTGAATATAAAGTAACTGTTCACGTAAATCTTGAGTGGAGCCAAACAGGTTCATTTTTGGAACAGGCATCGGTAAATTGGCATGACCACGGCGTAAACATAATGCCACTCGCCAACCCGTGTGCAGATGCAGATCTCTGACCAGCTCACCCATTGATTCTGGTGAACCGGTAATGGTATGTAGTAAAACAATCGTTGGCGTATCTACTGGCAGGTCGAGTCCATACCAGGCAATACCAGTGATTCCGCCATCAGACATGTTCAGCTGCTCAATTGCATCATATTTTAGTTTGATAGTTTTCTTTTTGATCAAGTCAAAATACAGAATATGGGCATGCGCATTGCATAGCCACGGTGTAGGACGGTATTTTTGCTTTAATTGTGGTAAATGATCAATCAGGTTCTGAAATACGCCATTTGGGTTGTAATATAAAGTAGGCGTGTCCGCACCAATCACACGGTCCAAATATTCACCTGAAAGCTGAACTACTTTTTTTATCAACATTTTCATTTGTCTTTCCATCCAGTTGTCCTTCAGTAACTTACAAATTTCATGCCGGGTTATATGATGGCTCCTGAATCAGACTAGTTTTGGAAGGCCATCATCCGCTGTCCCATTTGTGCAGCAACCGCTTCAAGACCTGACTTCGGTCGAATCATCACTTCAAAGTCGATAATTTTGCCTTCATCATTGAACTGAATCATATCGATACCCTTTAATTTCTTATCCCCCACATTGGCAGAAAACTCAAGTACAACATGGTTACCGTCTTCTGAATAGAAAGTACGGTGATACGTAAAGTTCTCGAAGACCTGAATCACATTAGCCAGAATAAAAAAGACTACAGGCTTACCTGAGTATGGATTAAATGCCACTGGTGAACGAAATACCACTTCATCTGCCAGCAGTTCATTCAGAATATTCATGTCACGGCTTTCCAACATTTCGTGCCAGAATGCGAGTGAAGCTTTGGTGGTTTGTAGAGTCATTTTTGGGTCCTTTTTTGTTATTCGTATTTTTTAATTTAGAGCTCCTCCCTGAGCAAGTTTTAAAGCAGTGCTTTAAAATGAAGCGCAAGAAAGGAAGGTTGGAAGGGATTTTTCATATTTTCAATCCCCTTAAATCCCCCTTTTTCAAAGGGGGACTTCCTTAAGCATTTTATTTAAAAGTAGTTCCCTCTCCTTTAAGGAGAGGGTCAGGGAGAGGTAAAGAATTCACTTACCCTCTCCTAAATCCTCTCCCTGAGCTTTGACTCAAAGCGCAAGAGAGGACTTGAAAGCTATTAAATCACTGCTGCCAATTCAGCACCTTGACGAATCGCGCGCTTGGCATCCAGTTCACCGGCTTCTTTAGCCCCTCCGATCAGATGTACATTTTTACCTGACTGTTTCAGTTCATCAAACATTGCAGTATAAGATTCCTGACCTGCACAGATGATGACATTATCTACTTCAAGCAACGTTGGCTGACCGTTGACTGTAATATGCAAGCCCTGATCATCCACTTTTTCATAGCTGACACCAGGGATCATTTTTACGTGGCGGTGTTTCAGACCTGCACGATGAATCCATCCGGTTGTTTTGCCCAGATCTGCGCCCACGGATTTTGCTTTACGCTGCATCAAGTAAATTTCACGACTTGGCTGTTCTACACTTGGCTGTTTTAAACCACCGACATTGTCATAATCGGTATCGATTCCCCATTCATCATAGAATTTCTGCGGATTGACGCTGCCACTTTCACCTTCATGGCTTAAATATTCCGCGGTATCAAAACCAATACCGCCTGCACCAATAATGGCAACATGCTGACCCACAGGCTTACGCTCTTTTAGCACATCCAGATAAGACAGCACTTTTGGATGATTAATGCCTGGAATATCCAGCTGACGTGGATTCACCCCAGTCGCTACGACGATTTCATCAAATTCTGAAGACAGCAGCTGCTCAAAAGTCGCTGTATGATTCAGTTTGAGCTGAATACGGGGTTGCAATTCGATCTGGCGTTTAAAGTAACGAATGGTTTCGTAGAATTCTTCTTTGCCCGGAACAGTTTTGGCAATATTAAACTGACCGCCAATCTGATTGGATGCCTCGAAAACAGTGACATGATGACCACGACCTGCAGCATAAATCGCGAAACTTAAACCAGCTGGACCCGCACCAATTACTGCTATATTTTTTGGTGTAGACACTTCTTTGAAAATCAGTTCAGTTTCATAGCAGGCGCGCGGATTGACCAGACAGGTCGCAATTTTCATCGAGAAAATATGATCCAAACAGGCCTGGTTACAGCCAATACAAGTATTGATTTCATCACTACGGCCCTGCTCGGCTTTCACGACAAATTCGGCATCCGCCAGCATCGGCCGCGCCATGGAAACCATATCCGCATGACCGGCAGCCAGGACATATTCTGCCATTTCTGGAGTATTGATACGATTTGAGGTAATTAAAGGAACTTTGACTGAACCTTTTAGCTTTTCAGTTACCCAGGTAAAAGCTGCACGTGGCACTTTGGTCGCAATGGTTGGAATACGCGCTTCATGCCAGCCAATCCCTGTATTGATAATTGTTGCACCTGCTTTTTCGATTTCCTGTGCCAGCTGAATCACTTCTTCTAGCGTTGAACCACCTTCGACCAGATCCAGCATCGACAGACGATAGATGATAATAAAGTTCTCACCTACGCTTTCACGGGTCCGGCGCACAATTTCAATCGGGAAACGGATACGGTTTTCATAACTGCCACCCCACTCGTCATCACGGTGGTTGGTACGCGCGGCAATAAATTCATTGATCAGATAGCCTTCCGATCCCATGATTTCCACACCGTCATAACCGGCATATTGGGCTAAGCGTGCACAGTTGGCAAAATCATCAATAGTCTGCTGGACTTCACTCGAAGTTAGGGCATGTGGTTTGACCGGATTGATTGGCGCCTGAATCGCAGACGGCGCGACATTTTCAGCCTGATAGGAATAACGTCCGGTATGCAAAATCTGCATGGCGATCTTGCCGCCAGCTTCATGCACTGCTTGAGTAATTACCTTGTGCTTCTCAGCTTCTTCTATCGTATCGAGCTTAGAGCCACCTTGGAAAGTCACACCGTGATCATTTGGCGAAATGCCACCAGTCACAATCAGGGCCACACCCCCTTTGGCACGTTCAGCATAGAATGCCGCCATACGATCATAACCACCCGGGGCTTCCTCCAACCCGACGTGCATAGAACCCATCAGAACCCGGTTTTTTAATGTGGTAAAGCCCAGATCTAATGGGGCAAGTAAATGCGGATACTTTGACATTTCGACTCCTTAGCGTGCCTGTCAGCTGGCTATTTTTTATATCGGCTGATGTGAAATTCCCCTCAGTCATCAGCTTTTATGCAACTTGTTGCATTAATTTATAGTTCAGAATTGATTTTTATGCAACATGTTGCATAATAATCCCGAGTCATTTTTCTTGAGACGTTTATGTCTTTATCGCATGTTCTATTGACCAGTTTACTGGAAAAACCAAGTACCGGTATTGAGTTAGGACGCCGCTTTGACCGTTCGATGGGCTTTTTCTGGAATGCCACCCATCAGCAGATCTATCGTGAACTGAATGCCATGTTACAAAAAGGCTGGATCTCCACCATAGAAGATGAAGACAGCGGTTCACGTAAAAAGACTTATCAGGTAGAACGTCCAGGACGTGAAGAACTGACCAACTGGATGCTGGAACAAAGTCCACCGGCTCAACTGCGTGAAGAACTAATGGTACGCTTACGTGCTGAAGCCCAAATGGGCAGCAATACTATCTTGCCAGAACTGGAAAGGCACCTAGAGTTGCACCGGGAAAAACTGAATATTTACCGACAGATTTTTGCCAAAGATTTTGCAACAGCTGACGAAAATAACCGCACACTGTATATTCATAAAATGATTCTGCAACTGGGTATCGATCTGGAAGTAGGCTGGATTAGCTGGTTAGAAATCATGATTCCAAAATTAAAACAATTTAATAATGCAGCTGCTGGCTAGCATATAAAAATAAGGACTCAGTCGATGTCATATTACAAAATGCCCGATGGCGAAATGCTTTTTGTACGCGAATATGGACAGGGTCAGCCGGTAGTGGTGTTGTCCGGCCTGGGGATGTTGAGCTGGCAATGGGCGGCTTTCCTCTATCCGCATCGGCATCAGTTCAGATTTATTATTCCGGAGTGGCGCGGTTTTGGGGCTTCCAGTAATTGCAAGATTCCAGATATGAATGCAATTTCCAGTCACTGGCTGGATGTGCAATCGGTAATCCAGCAATTACATCTTGATAAGGTGATGGTAATTGCATATTCCATGGGTGCCACTACGGCCATGCATGGTATGCACTATGCGAATTTCGCCGAGCATATCACTGCTTATCTGCATATTGACCAGACCCCAAAAATCCCGGTAGATGACAGTTGGGGCTATGGTCTGTTCGGTGAACATCATCCGGTATTTATTTCTATTCTGACCCAGATTTCAGAATTATTGGCACCACATCAGGATGTAAAATACATTAAGGATCTGGACAGTAACACTCGTCATCAGATTGCCAAACTTTGGCTGCAGTTTATTGGCTTGCAAAATAACAATAAATACAGCCTGAAAGCCATTGAATGGATTCTGAATCAGCCACGCCTGCAAAGTCTGCTATTACCATCAAACCGGGTCGACTATATGGCCTGGTATATCAATAATTATCTTTACCATCGAGAAGATTACCGTGCGGCGATTCAAAAACTAAAATGCCCGGTGACTTTCCTTAGCGGCTCACAATCCAAACTTTATCCAGTTGAAGGTCAAACCCTGGTTGCCCAAAGTATTCCACATGCCAAACAGGTACGTTTCGAAAAATCCGGGCATACTCCACTTTTGACTGAACCGGTAAAATTTAGCAAGGAAATCGCGGTATTCTTAAAAGCCAGTACCAAACATAACAATCATGCAGCTTAAAGGAGAAAAGAAACAAGATGAAAAAACTGGTGGTCTTTTCTGGTGCAGGTATGAGTGCTGAAAGCGGAATCAATACCTTCCGCGACAGTGATGGTCTTTGGGAACAGCATCGCGTAGAAGATGTGGCAACACCAGAAGCATGGCGACGTGATCCTGAACTGGTACAGCGCTTCTATAATGAACGGCGCAAAAAGATTCTGGCTGCACAACCCAATGCTGCGCATCAACTGATTGCTGAACTGGAAGTTGCTTATGACATACATGTGATTACCCAGAATATTGATTATCTGCATGAACGTGCTGGAAGTTCAAAAGTCATTCACCTGCACGGCAATATCCGGATGGCAAAAACATCTGGACCGAAGGCGCAATACACCACCGAGTTTTATCCGATTGATGGAGCTGAACTGGATCTTAATAAACACCTTTGTACGGATGGCTATCCGCTGCGTCCGCATGTCGTGTGGTTTGGCGAAGCTGTACCTGCTTATGCAGAAGCACAGGACTGTGTGCAGGATACTGATATTTTTATTGTGATTGGCACCAGCTTGCAGGTTTATCCGGTTGCTGGCTTGATTCATGAGATTCCATTGAATTGCAGCGCTTACTATATTGATCCTAAAGCCAATCAGCAGCACTTACCTCCTCAGTTTGAGAAAATTGCCATGACTGCTACCCAAGGCATGCAATATCTGAAAGATAAACTGCTTAATTAAGCTAGATAGTCAATAAAAAGACAAAGTCAGCATTGACACATTGCAACAATAATTCTTTAATCACCTTATTGTTGCGTATATGGAATGAACTCATGCTGACGGATCTAGATGACTTTTATTGTTTTGCTCAAGTCGTAGAACATGGTGGCTTTAGTGCAGCAGAACGCGCCACTGACATTCCTAAATCCAAACTCAGTCGCCGGGTTTATAATCTGGAAGAACGTCTTGGTGTTCGGCTAATTCAACGCAGCTCACGTCATTTTGCCGTAACCGATATCGGTATGAATATTTACCGTCATGCCCAGGTTATGCTCAGTGCCGCCCAAGCCGCCCATGATCTGGTCGATCATCTCAGTACTGAACCACGCGG
Source organism: Acinetobacter sp. VT 511 (assembly GCF_001077515.1). Classification (NCBI taxonomy): domain Bacteria; kingdom Pseudomonadati; phylum Pseudomonadota; class Gammaproteobacteria; order Moraxellales; family Moraxellaceae; genus Acinetobacter; species Acinetobacter sp. VT 511. The sequence goes on from NZ_LFRE01000047.1 coordinate 40,754, forward strand.
CATTATTAAACTCAGCCTGCCAGTATCCATTGCACAAAACGAAATCGCGCGCATTCTCCCTGCATTCCTGAAACAATATCCTGAAATCAAAATTCAGATGATGGTCACGAATCGTCGTGTGGATATTATCAATGAAGGTTTTGATATTGCCCTACGCGTCCGTTCCAGTCTGGATGATGATCCAAATCTGGTAATCCGTCAGTTTGACCAGATCGAACAGCATCTATTTGCCAGTCAAGGCTATCTGAATGAATTTGGTCATCTGAAAAATCCGGAAGAATTGTCCGAGCATAAAATCCTGAGCATGGCGGATGAACATACTGAACAGTTTTTGATATTACACAATAATATGCAACAACAGAAAAAGATCCGCGTTATGCCAACAGTACTGGGCTCCGATCTAAGCATGCTGGCACAACTGGCTACTTCAGGCTGTGGTATTACCCTGTTACCTGATAACGTCGTGCAGCAATATGTGGAACGTGGTGAACTGGTACGTGTACTTCCGGAATGGAAAGCAGCTCATGGTATTTTCCATATGGTTTATCCGTCACGTCGTGGCTTGTTACCTGCTGTTCGGGTCTTTATCGATTATCTGGTTGAGCACCTGCATCATGATTAGATTAATGAGCATCTAAGTAAAATAAAATAATAAGTAAAAAAAAGCTCATCTACGGAGGATGAGCTAGTCAGAGTCACTACAGCATTAAGGGGTAACAATATTTACTCTGTAAATCAAAAAATATATCGCTTAGATCGTTCTCTTGGCTCTTAATCAGTTAATTATATGAGCAAGAATAAATAAAAGAGATTGATACAGCCTATCTATCTAACTCATATAATATAGAGAATGAATCTCATTTGCACCACTGCAAGTCGTAGTATTTTGTATTGTTTTGAAAACGTATGTGTATGCTCATTTACAATTAAAAAAAAACACTGATTTTTTAAAAATCAGTGTTTTCATAATCAGAGATTTATCTTTTATTTAAATTGCAGGATAAAAGCCCGTGCCTTCTGGCCATGGAGATAACAATTCAAAGCCAGTGTCAGTCACATAAACCATATGCTCCCACTGCGCAGATAACGATTTATCTGCAGTTACTACTGTCCAGCCATCTTTAAGTTCTTTAACACGCGCTTTACCCAGATTCACCATTGGCTCAATAGTGAATACCATGCCTTTTTTTAGCACCAGACCCTGGCCCGGTTGACCATAGTGCAGAATGTTTGGCTGTTCATGGTACACCTTACCGATACCATGACCACAGTATTCACGTACGATACTATAACCTTCGCGATGTGCCACAGACTGGATTGCATAACCGATATCACCCAAGGTTGCACCCGGTTTTACTGCATGAATCCCGGCAACCATGGCTTCATAAGTGGTTTCAACCAGTTTTTTTGCTTCAGCCGAAGGCGTACCGACATAGTACATTCGGCTAGTATCACCAAAATAGCCATCTTTAATAATCGCAACATCGATATTGATGATATCGCCATCTTTTAATACGGTAGTTGCTGATGGAATGCCATGACACACCACTTCATTGGGTGAAATGCAGGTAGTCTTGGTATAACCGTAATACCCCACATTCGCCGGAATAACTTGGAGTTTATTCACAATAAAATCATTACAGATGTCATCCAGGTATTCTGTCGTGACACCCGGCTTCACATGCTCTCCGATCATTGCTAAAACCTCAGCAGCCAGACGGCCCGATATACGAAGTTTTTCGATATCCTGTTCAGTTTTAAGACTTATCGTCGAAGCTCTCATGTGTTCATCCTCTTGGTCAATCCTTGAATTATAGACCCTTTTTCTGAAAGATGCGGTGAATTCCTTCAATAACAGCGATCGGAAAATGTATATTTAAAACATGTATTGTTTATAGATTAAACAAATAAAACTATTCAGGATTTTTTAGAAATATTGATAATTTATGATGATTTTTATAATTTATAAATTTATTTGATTGAATTCATAAATTTATTTTAACCAAACTTCTACCCATCAGTTAAACAGAAAATCACTCAAAGAAATTCATCGAAGCTCAAGCCAAAAGGTGCTCCAAAAATCAGCATATTTCCTTTAAAATCGCTTTCTTTTTTGCGTTTATTCTCCCTCTATGACAAGTCTCCGTACTCGGGATATTGTTGCCTTAGGTTTTATGACCTTTGCACTGTTCATCGGTGCCGGCAACATTATCTTTCCACCGATTGTGGCTCAACAAGCCGGTGAGCATGTATGGTTAGCTGCTCTAGGTTTCCTGGTTACTGCAGTTGGCCTGCCTGTTATCACCATCGTGGCACTGTCTCGTGTTGAAGGTTCAATCCAGATCTTAAGTTCACCTTTAGGTAAAGCTGCAAGTCTTTTACTGACCGTAGTTTGTTATCTCACTGTTGGACCTTTATTCGCAACGCCACGTACTGCAACCGTTTCCTATGAAATTGGTTTCTCCTCTTATTTTGGCAATGAGCCAAGCAATCTGTTGATCTATAGCGTGATCTATTTTGCTGTGGTGACACTGGTTTCACTGTATCCAAATAAAATTCTGGATACTGTGGGTTACTTCCTGTCTCCATTGAAAATTATCGCCTTGGTCATTTTAGGTGTGGCTGCAGTTCTTATTCCTGCGAGTAACCCACCTGCTGCGATTGGTAATTATGTTTCTAGCCCGGTCACTGAGGGCATCGTCAATGGTTATCTGACCATGGATACTTTGGGTGCCTTGGTCTTTGGTATCGTGATTGTGCGTGCAATTACTTCTCGTGGGGTCACTGACCGTAAGCTGATTACCAAATATGCGGTAAATGCTGCCATTATTTCCGGGATCGGCCTAACCTTGGTTTACCTCAGCTTGTTTAAATTGGGTCTGGGTAGTCATGAAGTTGCCCCAAATGCTGCCAATGGTGCGATTATTCTGCATGCTTATGTACAACATGCCTTTGGTGATATGGGTGCCTATTTCCTTGCAATCATGATCTTTGTTGCCTGCATGGTAACTGCGATCGGGCTGACCTGTGCATGTGCTGAATATTTCTCATCGATTACCTGTTTACCGTACAAAGCCTTTGTATTTGTTCTGGTTGGCTTCTCGCTGGTGATTTCAAACCTTGGCTTGACCAAACTGATTGCCGTTTCTGTGCCTGTACTGAGCGCGATTTATCCGCCTGCAATTGCAGTGATCCTGCTGAGCTTCTGTGGACATTTCTTTAAAAAGCCTGCTCAAGTTGTTGCACCCACCACACTGGTTGCATTTATTTTCGGTATATTTGATGGTCTTAAAGTTGCCGGTTTTGATTTACCTGCTGCACTTCAGAATTTGCCGCTTTCTGAGCAAAACATGGCATGGCTTATCCCTGCCCTGATTGTTCTCGTGATTTCAGCTTTGATTGACCGTATCAGAAACTAATCTTTCTGCGCAGTGTCAATAAATCGTCTTTTTACCCAGAATACGATTTAAGCGTGATCAATAATTGTCAGGTTTTACCCAAACGGACATTTATTGGTTCAATTCACTGCATGATTATCGCTAAGCAAGCGCTCAGTTAAAAGTAGATAAAAATTTAGCTGATACACAATTTAACCATTCGTTTAGCTAAACTAACCTAATCATTTCCAAAATTATTCAATTTCATTTACTTATATCAATATTCTAACAAATTTTATAATTCTTCAGCATCCCGCATACATGTGCTTACATTCTCTGCCGACCAAACTACATATTGTGGCGTAAAATTTGCATTTTCCTGCTTGTACCATTTAAATTTTATCACCCAGCACTACCTTAAACCCTAATTTAAGCATTTAAATGGTCCAGGTAAATTGCTGTACTTTGACAATTTTTATAGCTCTACGACTAAAGTTGCTGTATTTCACCAGAACAGTCATCCGGAGCTATTGAAAAGTTCTGGTATTCGAAGTACAACTGTATGTTCAATTCTGATCAATCCACTCAGTTTTGGACATCAATAACACTAAAAATAGGAGGGATGGAGATGTTATCAGTACATTTCAAAAAGCAAGTCTTCATTGACGCTCTTAAAGCCAATTCTAACCTTGTGGTGTTTCTAAGCACCACCTTTGCGCTGATGTTGACTTTAATCGTTCACTGCGTAATTCAAGGCAATTTAAAGCCAGAGTATTTAGCGTATGCGCTGATCGTCTCGGCTGCATTTTACCTATGGGTGGTCATTGACCAGAAATATCGCTAATCAACCTTGATGTTGAACCACATGGATGACTTCGCCACTCATCCATGTGGTAGAAGAAAAAGAAAAGTCCAATTCAAGTATTTCTCCTTCCAATCAGAATAAAAATAATCTAAAACAGCCCGTGTGCTGCGCCCCAAAGTAAAATTCCTGTTCCACCCAGCTCTGCCACAATTAACCCGATCATCGCCAAAGTCATCAATATGCCCGGTAACTGAACCTTGCCCAATTGATGCGGTTTTTTGAATTGGTTGGTGGTGTCTTTTAGCATGCCATGCAGAATATAAGCCCCAATTGAGAAGCTGAAAAAAGCCAGATTCAATACTACACAGATCAGATTTATAGTCTCTGAAAATTGAGAATAATAAGCCAATACCGCAAGAATTAGTGCTGCTGGTGCATACAGCAAGCTGCTACGATGGGCAATATCGACATAATAATGTGCCCGTGACTGGGCTGAATTGCGGATCTGCAGATATTTCCACACTCCTGTCAACATCCCTACCCATAAGAAAATTCCACTAAATAAAATTGCCAGTTTAACTGCCAGACTAAGCTCGATTAGCTGCATATCCTAATTCCATTATGTTCATTATTTTGACTTTTTAGTCATGTTTTAAAACCGCTCCTACCCGGAACAGGTGTAGATTAATTCTTGATAATGATCCCAAAAATATAGTGTAGCGCATGTCCGAATTTGAAACATTGACCATTAAGTGCAAGGATGGCTATCCATTGACAGCACGTTTTTACGCCACCAATGCAGCTAGCCGAAAAGCTTTACCTATACTAATCTGCCCGGCGACCGGAATTACAGCACAGTTCTATCACAGTTTTAATGTGTGGCTGCAGGCACAAGGTTATGATGTATTGTGTTTTGACTTTCGCGGTATTGGTCAGTCCTTAAATGGTCCTTTAAAAAAATCTAAAGCCAGTATCGTGCAATGGGGACAGTTAGATATTCCTGCAGCGATTGATGCTTTGAGAGATAAAACCAAAGCTGAACAAGTCATTCTGGTCGGTCATAGTGCTGGTGGGCAGTTACTCGGGATCGTACCGAACTATGACAAAGTAGCCAAAGTTATAGCTGTATCTGGCTCAACCGGTCATGTGAAAGGCTTAAAAGGTCGAACCAAACTACTCGCTCCTGTGATGTTTGATGTAATTTTTCCACTGTCACGTTTTACACTGGGTTATGGACCGACCAGCAAGATTGGTATGGGGGAAAACCTGCCTAAAGATGTGGCTAAACAATGGGCACAGTTCTGTAGCAAGCCGGGTTATGTGATCAATGCGATTGGTAAAAAAATTTCGCCATCACATGATTATCATGACCAGATCACCTGCCCTGTGACTGCAATCTGGTCATCGGATGATGAAATTGCCACTGAAGCCAATGTAAAAGATTTATTGCGTTTATACCCGAACGCAAAAACCCAGATGATTGAGCTCAAACCTAAAAGTTATGCACATAAGGCCATTGGTCATATGTTGATGTTTAAACGTAGCCATCAGAATTTATGGCCTGTGATTGAACAGGAAATGGCTTCAATCTAATACTTTTTCAACTTGTTGATTTATACCATCAGGCCTGTAACCCGACCTGATGGTTTTTATTTATGCCCTGTTGCTTACGTTGGTGTTTTTGCGCATACATGCGTAAATCGGCACACTCTAATAATGTCTCAATTTCTACACCATCTTCAGGATAAACTGCCAGTCCGATACTTAAACCAATCTGTAAGCTCATTTCTTCAAAATTAAAAACTGCATCACAGGCTTGAGAAATATCTTGCATCGTTAATAGTGCCTGATTTCGGTCAGTATTCATGTCTAAAATAAGTGCAAACTCATCCCCACCCAGCCGAGCTATGACAACCTCATCGTCTAGTATTGCTTTTAGTCGTGTTGCAATTTCTTTTAATGCTGCATCTCCTACTCGATGCCCATACTGATCATTAATCGATTTCAGTCTATCCATATCCAGCATACAAACGTTTAGTGATTGCTGTTGCTGTTCCGCCAAGCTCATGCGTTGCCGTAGACAATCTAAAAATAATGCCCGATTGGCAAGTCCGGTTAGGCTGTCTTGAGTTGCCATTTTATATAATACTTGTGCATCAAATTTGGTGGCATGATACATCGCTGCGGCAAATGTTTCGGACATCAAGTTTAATAATTTTAAATCACGAAGTTTAAATGCTGCAACTTGATCAGAATAGATTTTAAGTACACCGACCACTTCATTGGCATGAATTAAAGGCACGACTGCCATAGAGCGTAGGCCGACTCGATGACAGGCTTGACGATCTACCCGTGGATCATTTTCACAATATAAAATACGGTTTTCTGCGATACATAAGCCGGACAAGCTATTCTCTCTTGCAAGGCGTAAACCCAATAAATGTGCTGCCCCGCCCGACACTGCGCGATAGACCATATCTTCGCCTTCATCCAATTCCACCACAGCACCTTGAGCACCAGTAATCTGTTGAATTTTATCTGCAATCAGTGTCATGACTGCATTCAGATCATGGTCTAGTTTTATAATTTCTGTTTGGGTATGAATGACGGATAAAAGCTGTTCTTACGTTGGCATCAATGCGCTTTAAGATTGAAAAATAGCCGCTATTCTAAGAACTCGGTCAGGCTTTTTATAGCAAACTTTTGATGTTATTGTTTAATTTAAAAGCAATTCTTTTTATTTAAATTTTAGAAATATGATCTCTCTCAACCTTTTGATTGAAATTGATACGGCTCAGTATCCGAACCTTTGCTGGCAGAGAATGTAAAAAGCATTTTCAATATTAAGCTAAAGTATTTAAATTGAATTTTATAGTTTGAACAAACTTAAATTAAAATGATGTTCCTACATTGAATCATTTTAAACAGTTGATGTTTCATTATCTTTTACTGGAGATTTATGTTTTAATGCTTACAGTATGAGATGAGCCTCTTACAGTATGTGCCTTAGATGTGCATACGACTAGCCCCTAACCATGGGGCTTTTTCATGTCTGTATGATTTTGAAGTCGTATTAAAATTTAACCGAAAAATGCAATGATACTCTGAATCACCACAGCATTCACAATATCAATAAAAAATGCACCACACAGCGGCACGATTAAAAAGGCTTTATGTGATGGACCATAGCTATTGGTTACTGCCTGAATATTTGCAATTGCGGTCGGTGTTGCCCCCATACCAAAACCACACTGCCCTGCCACCAATACCGCTGCATCGTAATTTTTCCCCATGATTCTAAAGGTCACAATTGCAGTAAATAGGATCAATACTGCTGTCTGCACCAATAAAATCGTAATAAGCGGGCCTGCCAGATCGGCCAACAACCAGAGTTGTAGTGACAGTAAAGCCATAGATAAATATAAGGATAATGAGGCATTCCCAAATACATCAATGGCGCGATCAAAGATATCGACTTTTAGCACATGCTCCAGGATGTTACGTACAATCACCCCTGTCCCTAAAGCCCAAACAAAGGTTGGCAGTTCAAACCACCTCCCCTGACTGATTTCTGTCATCTGATTGGCAACAAAAATACATAGGGCGAACATCCCCAAAGTTGATACCGCATTACTGGCTGTAATGAGTCGGGTCTTCTTTGGATATTCAAAGGGTGCCGTGTTAATGTTAGCATCGAGTTGCTGTTCATTGGTTTCCTGCGCCACTGTTTCAGCCAGTTGATTACGTTTAATCAGGTATTTGGCAACCGGACCACCCACAAGTCCGCCAATAATCAAACCAAAAGTAGCACTTGCCATACCGAGGACAATCGCCCCCTGAATGCCATGTTGAGTTTCCAGAACTTCACCCCAAGCACCGGCAGTACCATGTCCACCCGTTAAAGTAATCGAGCCGACAATTAGTCCGATTAATGGATCAAGTCCTAGTGCTGTCGCTAAACTCATACCAACCGCATTTTGTACGACTACAAATAGAATGACACAGACCAGAAAGATCAAGAGTGATTTTCCGCCTTCTTTGAGCTTTAAAAAGTCTGCACTTAAACCAACGGAGGTGAAGAACATCAGCATCAGGATGGTTTGAATCTCTGAATTAAATGTGGCACTGATATTAAAAAATTTATAGAGAATAAAAGCTGTAATCGCTGCGACTAAACCGCCGATCACGGGTTCAGGTAAATTATAATTTCTAAAGAAGCCAATTTTACTAACCAGATACCGCCCAATAAAAAGAAAAAATACTGCAATCACCAAGGTGCCAAAGGCATCGATCTCATAATTCATAACATTCCCTATTGGCTTTATTTTTATACAGTTTTAGGAAAACAGTATGAAAAATCAATTTTAGAAATGTTATGCAAGTTACTGTTTCTAGTAATTGTTTAATTTATAACCTGAATGGATTCAATTAATGCGGTGCAATATCATAGACCCAGTTGCGCGCTTGCTGGTCTGTGATACTTTCACAGACATAATAATCGTGATCCCAAGCATCTTGATGGAAGATTTCTTTTTTATGGTAAGTCACCTGTTTACCATTTTCGACACAGATAAAACTGTCGCCTTGGTCTTTCACTTGGGTTGCGTTTAGGAAGCCACCGATACAGAGAAAGCGGGATTATTTGGGCATGTATCTACATCAATAATTGAAGATATTAATATTATAATTTAATTCTTAACATGATAAACGTTTAAAAGAGAATCATTTGGCACTTCCATTTTTATATAAACCCCATTCTTTAAGAAGCCTATTAATGTATTTTTACCTCCGCCCCTAAAAAGAATATCAACATTATTAATTCTAGTATAATTTATTTTATTTCCCCCCATACTCTTCATTAATATCAACTGTGCAAAATCATTTTTAATATAAATACTAGTTTTCATGACTCTCACATTAGTTTTTTCCATTGAAAAGTTAACTATTTTTTCAATTACATTATATTGACCACCCATTAAAAATGGTATGATCAAAAAAGCCCCCATAAGAATAGATAAAGCATTTTTTCTTTCTCTAAGTTTATTTTTGAGAATTTTTTCATAAGCATTTTCAATACTAGAATTATTATTCAATATTTTAGATAAATATTTATATTCTAGAGAGATATTATAGATCAATATATAAAAGATATATAAATAAATACATACAATTATATAGTATAAAAATTCAGCAGATTCAAGACTAAAGGAAACAACTAAAAAAATAAAAAATGATATTAGACAAATAAGAAAACTAGTAAATTTATCAAATTTAGGAATAATTAATTTAATATCTCCAGCTACTTTCCTGCTAATAATATTTTTAACTATTTTAGGTGATTTTTTATAAATTAGAAAAAATACATCAAATATTAATTTTCCTTGAATCCATAGTAATAAAAAGATTACGCAACATATCATACCAATTACTATAGATAGCATAAACAATAGCAATCCATCGCCAATTGCAAACTCATTTGGTAAATAACTTATAAGTAAAAGATAATATATTAAACTCAATCCCCCTATACCTGCCCCAAACTTTATTAAATTAAGAAATAAATTGGTTAATTTTGTAAAATTTTCTATTAATAATAAATGCAATGGATTCATAATTTAAACTTTAGATTTATAAAAAAATAAGGGCTGATAAATCAGCCCTTATTCTAAACTACTTTTTGATCAATTAAGCCAATTGAGCAGCAGCAATTTTCTTGGTATCGATGTCTTTAGCAGCATCTGTATACTCGCTCATCTTGTCGAAGTTCAAGTATTGGTAGATGTCAGCAGACATACTGTCGATTTGAGCAGCGTACTGTTGGTATTCTTCTGGAGAAGGTAATTTACCCAATACAGCAGCAACAGAAGCAAGCTCAGCAGATGCCAGGTAAACGTTCGCACCTTGACCTAGACGGTTCGGGAAGTTACGAGTAGAAGTCGATACACAAGTAGTGTTTGGAGCTACACGTGCTTGGTTACCCATACATAATGAACAGCCTGGCATTTCTGTACGAGCGCCCGCTTTACCATAAGTATTGTAGAAACCTTCTTCCATCAATTGGTGTTCGTCCATACGAGTTGGAGGAGCCAACCATAGACGAGTAGATAAAGAACCACCAGGTACTTTGTCTAGAAGTTTACCAGCTGCACGGAAGTGACCGATGTTAGTCATACAAGAACCGATGAATACTTCATCAATTTTTACGCCTTGAACGTCAGAAAGAAGTTTCGCATCATCTGGGTCGTTCGGGCAGCAAAGAACTGGTTCTGTGATTGTAGAAAGGTCGATTTCATACACTTTAGTGTATTCAGCATCAGCATCAGCTTTAAGAAGTGATGGATTAGCTAACCATTTTTCCATGTTCTCAACACGGCGCGCCATAGTACGAGCATCGCCATAGCCTTGTGAAATCATCCACTTCAGCATAGTGATGTTAGAACGTAGGTATTCAGCAACTTTCTCTTCAGAAAGCGTGATCGCACAACCAGCAGCAGAACGTTCAGCAGAAGCATCAGAAAGTTCGAATGCTTGCTCAACAGTCAGGTCAGTTTCCATTTCTGTCAGGTCGATCTCAAGGATACGGCCAGAGAAAATGTTTTTCTTACCTTTCTTCTCTACAGTCAGGTCACCTTCTTGGATCGCTACGTAAGGAATTGCATGTACTAGATCACGTAGAGTGATACCAGGCTGCATTTTACCTTTGAACTTCACAAGAACAGACTCTGGCATATCAAGTGGCATAACACCAGTTGCTGCAGCGAATGCTACAAGACCAGAACCCGCTGGGAATGAAATACCGATTGGGAAACGAGTATGTGAGTCACCACCAGTACCAACAGTATCTGGAAGAAGCATACGGTTTAACCAAGAGTGGATAATACCGTCACCTGGACGTAAAGAAACACCACCACGGTTCATGATGAAGTCAGGAAGCGTGTGTTGCATTTGAACGTCAACTGGTTTTGGATACGCAGCTGTGTGACAGAAAGATTGCATTACCAGGTCAGCAGAGAAGCCTAGGCAAGCCAAGTCTTTCAATTCGTCACGAGTCATAGGACCAGTTGTATCTTGAGAACCAACTGTAGTCATACGTGGTTCACAGTAAGTACCTGGACGGATACCTTGACCTTCAGGAAGACCACAAGCGCGACCAACCATCTTCTGAGCAAGGGTGAAGCCTTTGCCAGTGTCAGCAGGTTGTACTGGAGTACGGAACAGAGTTGAAGGCTCAAGACCAAGCTCTTCACGTGCTTTAGTTGTCAAACCACGACCAATGATCAGGTTAATACGACCGCCCGCACGAACTTCGTCTAGAAGTACCGGAGTTTTCAGTTCAGCTTCAGCGATTTGAGCACCGTCTTTGAACGCAGTTACTTTAGCAGCAGCTTTGTCGATCTTCAGGGTGATTTCATCGCCCATGTTCATGTTTGCTACATCGATTTCAACTGGTAACGCACCAGCATCTTCCATCGTGTTGAAGAAAATCGGAGCAATTTTAGAACCTAAGCAGTAACCGCCTTCTTTCTTGTTCGGAATGTGCGGAATTTCGTCACCGAAGAACCAAAGCACAGAGTTAGTTGCAGATTTACGAGAAGAACCTGTACCAACAACGTCACCTACGTAAGCAACCTGGTTGCCTTTCGCGATCAGTTCTTTGATCTGGTTTAATGGACCAACTTCACCAGGAACTTCTGGGTTGATGCCATCACGTACGTTTTTCAACATTGCATTTGCGTGCAATGGAATGTCTGGACGGCTCCAAGCGTCTTGTGCTGGAGACAGGTCATCAGTATTCGTTTCGCCAGTTACTTTGAAAACTGTCAGTTTGATTTCTTCAGGAACGTCTTTACGGTTTGTGAACCATTCAGCGTCAGCCCAAGATTGAAGAACTGCTTTCGCATTTGCATTGCCTGCACGTGCTTTGTCGGCAACGTCATGGAACGCATCAAATACAAGAAGAGTTTTCTTCAACGCTTCTGCAGCAAGTTCACCTAGTGCAGCGTCGTCTAAAAGTTCTACTAAAGGAGCAACGTTATAACCACCAAGCATAGTGCCCAGTAAGTAAACCGCACGTTCTTTAGAAACTAGTGGAGAAGTCGCTTCGCCTTTTGCCAATGCAGCTAAGAACGCAGCTTTTACGTATGCAGCTTGGTCAACACCTGCAGGAACACGGTTTTCAAGCAAGTCAACTAGGTATGCTTCTTCACCCGCTGGTGGATTTTTTAATAATTCAACTAATGCAGCAGTTTGAGCATCGTCAAGTGGCTTCGGTGGGACTCCGAGTGCAGCACGTTCTTCAACGTGTTGGCGGTAAGCTTCTAGCACGGTTTATTCCTCTTTTTTAAAAAATTATCTGTGAATTCCTACTTTATAAAGCTTCACAAATAATATGGACTCTCAAATTTTACTAAAATTCCAGTTAAAAGTTAATGCAAGTAAAGTGTTTCTTTGTGATGCTCATTATTTTGTAAATAAATGATGTGCATAATGATTATTTGATAATCAAAAATCTGTTTTCTTGCATAAATTAAGCTCCAATTGAGCACTTTTAGCTGAATTTCACTTATAAAAAAGGCAACACGAATGTTGCCTGAGTTATAAGAAAAAAGATACTCCACCTTAGTGTACTGTGCTTGTGCTCAAATATTGGTTAAATGCATCACGACAGCCTTCAAATTTAAGTACACACTGGTCTTCGTAGGTGCCGTTATGATTATTACTGGCAAAGGAAATATGCACCAGATAGAGTTTTTTATTTTGATCAAGAATACGTTTTAAACTGACTTTATCACCAACGCTCAGCACGTAGTTTCCACCACCAATGATCGCCATGCCCTGTTCATCTTCGAGCAACAGATCTGCATGATGTAAATATCCCACAACGTTCATAATGTTGCTCCTTTCTAATTATTTTGGAGATATTTTCATTATTCGATATTTAGATAAGTATTGCTATATTTTAGATTTAGAATTTGTCACAAATTGTACAAAGGGCTTAGGCTATTTTTATAAGAAATCAGCAGTCAGATAAATAACTTCTTCATGCTTGCATAAAATAATTTGAATATGGCAAAGCTATAAAAAACCGTTCCTTAGAACGGTTTATAATCTGGCAATTCGTCATGCGGTGTCGCAATACATTTTTCAGTATATTCGGCACGGATTTTTTCACGCGATTCTTTCACATCTTTGGTGATTTCATCCAATGGCATTTTATAGACGTCATCAATAATGGTCATGACGAAGGCTTTGGTGGTTTCATCTTCAACCTTGCTGGCATGTTCAACAGCTTTTTCTTTCTCAATGCCATTTTGACGGTCCAGCATGATACTGCGTGCAGCATTGCCCACACTACGACAATAACCTTGCCACTGCTCTTCAGGGGTGAGTGGTTTCTTTTCAGCACAGCCAGCCAAAGCCACCAAAACAGATAAAGCAAATAACTTTTTCATGAACTTCTCCTTACGCAGGGCAATATAAAAGATCACAGCGCATTTGTCATTTAATTTGCCAAGTCCGGCTGCAACAAAAAAGCCCTCTACAGGGCTTTGTTGTCAAAATGATTTAACCACAGCTGGACTGAACAATTTTTCCAGTTTTTGGATCTACGGTGACCGTAACACGGTCTTCACGGAAATCCATAGTTACTGCTTGTCCCGGTTGTATCATACGCACAATTTTAGCTTTGGTTTTGGCTTTGATTTGCGCTTCACTCAGACCAGACTGACCGATCAGACTATGTGCTGCTTCAGACAGGCAGATGTCCTGATTGCTACGATACAATGCCCACTCCTCTACCACTTTACCATCTGGCAGATGGCAATAGGCCACCTGACCATCCACTTCATTATGGATATCAAGCTTCCCACCTTGATCCACACAATAAGCACTGGCAGGATTCGGCATGCCAATACGCGGTGTTTCTTCTGGTTGCTGTGCTGCACATCCTGTTAATAGGGCGATCAACATGCCCAGATACATGATTCTTTTCATTGGCGATCTTCTTCTAAAGGACCATTCCGACTTAATTTAACATAGTCATACTCAAGAAAGTTTATCTAAATGTATGTAAATCAATGCTGAAGCTACTATCAGCGATAAATCATGATGCTTTTATATTGCCCTGCTGCAATTAAGCCACAAGAATACTTAGTAATCTGGTTTGAGTGATATGCAGGTTTAAGCTAAAATTTGCTTGAATTTTAAACTTTTCTGCGGCTATGCAAGATCCCCAATTCTCGCTCAAGGAATATCTCTCTACCGTGCAGGAGGTGGTTAAACTAACTTTCGATACACCGGTATGGGTCAAGGCAGAGATACGCAACCTGAATATCAAGGCAGGTCATTACTATCTGGAACTGGCAGAAAAAGATCCAGACAATGATCAGGTGATTGCCAGTTGCCGTGCCACCATCTGGAAATTTGCTGCACAGAAAATTGTGACCCCATTTGAACGGGAAACCGGGATTGAGTTAAGTCGTGATTTAAATGTTCTGATTAAGGTCAAAGCCAGTTTTGATCCGCAATATGGCTTTTCCCTGAATATTGTTGAAATGGATTCCAGTTATACCCTCGGTGATATCGCCAGACGTTATCAGGAAATCCTACAACGACTCACGGCAGAAGGTTTGATTGAACGCAACCGGCAATTACCGACACCATTCGACCTAAACCGGGTTCTGGTGATTGCTCCTGAAAATGCTGCTGGTTTAGGGGATTTTAAAAAGGATGCAGATGCACTAGCGGATGCACAGGTATGTGAGTTTGTTTATCACTCGGCGACTTTTCAGGGAAATACTGCACCGCAAAGTATTCGCCAGAGCCTGGCACAAGGGCTGAAACAGTGGGCAGAAGATTACACAAGGGCGCCTGATTTAATCGTGATTATCCGCGGTGGTGGTGCGGTCAATGATCTGGCCTACCTGAATGATTATGAACTGGCTGCCCTACTGTGTAAGCGTAGTGTGCCAATCTGGGTTGGTATTGGTCATGAAAAAGACAGAACCATTCTAGATGAAATTGCACATCGCTCCTTTGATACCCCGAGTAAAGTCATCGCTGGGATTCGCAATCATATTGTGGAGCGTGTGCAGGATGTCATTACCAATCTGCAAATTATTCAGCGTAGTTCCCGGCAGCAGATTCAGGCCTATCAAAACCAGAATGATCAATTGATGACATTGATTCAAAGTATTGCCAATGCCAAAGTCTCGGATGCTTTCAAAGAAGTTACTCAATTGAAATCTAATATCAGCAATTTGGCCCGCCAGCAAACCCGAATTGCACAACAACAGATTGAAGCCTTGTTACGTGAAACGCTGATCCAGAATCCGAAAACAGTACTTTCCAAAGGCTATGCCATCGTCCGTCAACAAGGTCATGCTGTGCGTTCCGTCCATGAACTTGAAAGTGAGGTTCAGGTCGAAATGCAAGATGGAACTTTTGTAGCCAATATCACACAGGTAAATCTACATGAATAATGACAATACTTTAAGCTTTAAAGAAGGCTATGAAATTCTGAAACGGAATGCGGAATTATTGGATGCCCAGCAGGAACCGGATATTGATAATCTAATGAAGATTGTTGAGGAATCCATGGCAGCCTATAAAGCCTGTAAAACACGTGTCGATGCAGTACAGCAAGCATTAGATGACACTTTTAAGGAATAAACTTTAAGTTTAATCTCCTGTTATTTTTATGTCTTAGAGCAAGTAATAAAGTTTAAAATAGAACTTAGGCTATTTTTCTAATATAAAAAGCCTTCATGAAGAAGGCTTTTTTAGATGAGAAGATTCTATTTTTGTTCTCTCAAGGGATTTTCAGGCTCTGCATTGGGTTTTTTCTCAGGCTTAACATTCTTGTAAGAAGCCTGATTGCCTTTATCATCGTTGGATTCTTTATGTGGCGTAACATCTTTATCTGATTGCTCTGATAGATTGGTCATATGTGTTCCTTTACTCAATATGCTTAACCCATAGATATGACAGATTGGAACCCAACATCAAGGCTAGAAATGTTATACATCTTTATCATTTTAAAAAGACAAGAGTTGCTTCAACTCCACAATTAAAAAAAAGCCCTCACTTGAAGGGCTTTTTTTCTTTTAGAAACGCCAGTTATAGAACAAGTCGATGGCTCGTTCGAGAGACTGACTCGCTTCCAGATATAGACGCTGATTCATCTGATAACGCAAGGTCAGTTTATTCACTGGGGTAAAGACGCCTACACCATAGCGAATATACAGATCTGGCGTAATATAACCAGTGACTGATACCTGGGTATCATCGCCTGTGCCCTGTGCATCCAATGCCAGACCGCTCAAACCGAAAGTACGACCAATCTGATTGGTCAATGCCCGTGTACCACCTAGACCCAAACTGATCCCCGCAGCGGCAATCGTGTTATTAACATCAGACCTGAAACTCTCAGACTGGCTTAATGCTGAACTACCTTCATTGATCCGGCCGGTAATCAAGGCATTTAATGCTTCCTGTTCTGATAAGCCGGCATCGTTATACACCTGAATAGCAGGACTTGAGGCTGTACCGGTAACACGTACACCTACGACACTACCTTGTACAGATTTATTGGCATCAATATCCAGGGTCGGATTAGACAATGGACCGTTAAAACGGGCAATGGCACGGTTCAGATCCAGACTTTGACCATACGCCTCGATTTTTACCCGCTGGGACACACCAATCGCACCATTGGCACGCATCGCTGTTTCCAAACCACGTTGAGACAGGTTAACACGTCCAATCAATGGAATACGGCTATCAAAGCCCTGGAAGATCACCTGATTACCCAGTGACACTGCAACATCAGCACGAATATCCCATGGACGTGCTGATCTTAGAATTGCCAGCTGATCCTGACCTTCCTGTACGACACGGACATCTGAAGAAATATTAACGACCGGTTTAGACGCTTCCGGCATGGAAATCAAAGCACGTGGAACTTCTATTGAACCATTCAGGCTGAGTTTCTTGTTAAATGGATAAAAGTCCAAAGCCAAATCTGGGGTAACGACAGCTGTAATCAGTGGTGCCTGGCGTATCAGCAGATTTTCACCTTTGAGACGTAACTGAACACGTGGATCGTTTTTCCAGTCCACCGAACCAGTCAAGCGGCCTACACCGCGACCACTGTTAAATGCACCATTAATTGTCGCAGAATCCTGACGTACAGATGAATACAGTTGCACATTGGTCAGATTCACTGGCAGAGAAATCATACTGATCGCCCCATCTTTTACGCGAATCTCACCGTTTAATAATGGCTGGGTTAATGTACCGCCAATCTTGCCAGCATAAGACAAGGTGCCTTCCAGTGTACGCACATCCTGAATAAATGGCTTGAATACTTTCAGCTGTACTTCGTTAAAAGCGACTTCGCCACGCATCGGTTTACTGTCACGATATGGATCAATAATGACATTGGCATATCCCGTTCCAATATCCGGTGTCTTCACATCCAGACGAATTTGCAAGCCATCTGCAACACTTTTCGCGACCAATCCAACTTCATCATATTTCAGGGTCTGACCCAGATATTGCGGATCTTCAGCGGCTAGCCCCACCACACCATTTCGGGTGACAAGTCGGGCATCAATCTTCGGTTTCGCACCTTGCGCCCATGTTGCACGCGCGTAGCCATTGACCTTACCGGTAATTGCCAGCCCTTCAGGCATGAACGCACTGAAATCATTCAGATCTAGGTTCTGGGTCTGGAATGAAACGCTACCACGTGTCTTGTTGACACGTATTGGCCGGTCAAAGCACAACTGACTTTGCTGGCTCATCCAGCAATGCGCACCGACAAACAGATCTGACTGTGCTGTGTTATAGATTACAGAAGCATTCTGACGCTGTACCAGACGCGTACGCAGAGAATCGAAATCACCATTTTGGATCTGCCCCAGCCAATTGTTTTGTGCATTAAAACCACCGGCCAACTGTACATAAAACTTGGTCAGTTTGTTTTCTGCCTGAACTTTTAAGATATGCGCTGCACGTGTCCCAGCTAGAGATATTTCACCGCGGGTAATCTGACGATTACCACTACGCAGGTTATCCATGGTTGCGGTGAGCAGGGTTGGTGTGCTTTGTGAAGTCGGCAACTGGCCTTGTACCCGGATTTTCTGCACGCTAAACAGATTATTAAAGGCAAAATCATCGACTGCAAGGTTGGTTGAAGCACGCAAACGTGGCTGCGCCTGCATATTGATATAACCATATGCACGACCACGCAGTCCTGGATATAACTCATAGAGCGCTGGCGCATTCACCTTGAGTTGAAGATTCTGTGCATTACCGGTTGCCTGAATCTGGTTACTGGCATAAGACAGGAACAGATTATTGGCTTCAAACTGCTGTGGTACAAATCCGCTCTGTTTGTTATCAATAATCATCGACAGATTACCTCTACCACGTACCGGCTTGTTATTCAGCATTCCGGCAAGATTAAGACGTTCAATCTGAATACGTTTCAACGCATCTGACCATACGCCACGGGTTTTCACATTTCCCGATAGCTCACCTTTGACACTGGACGCAAAATATTGTGGCTTAAAGCGAACCAGTGAAGCATTGATATCCCAGCCAAAACCATTCGCCAGATTCACCAGACCACTGGCATTGATCTTGCCCGCAATACCATCATGCCTGAATTCATTGATTTTCAATAATTCAGGTGTACCGGATACCTTGAATTTGAGTAGACCTTTACTTGCAGCGAACTGGCTGGCATTTAAATTGCCATCATAATTTACTGCATAGCCCTTGAAGCCACCGCCCCGTTTTTCATCATGGAATAACAATGCTGCCGTACTGCTACCGGTCAGTCGCACTGTTTCATTTTGACCAGTAAGGCGTCCTGTCAGATCGATCGCTTTTAAGTTGATAATCTGCTGATTTGGCTTGGCATAACCACTCGCTGTAACGCGACCATTGAGGCGATCGACTGGTGATGCTGCTGCCAGTGCCTGCGTATTCAGATCTTTGGCATTTAGCACAGCACTCCATTTTAACTGGCGTTTTTTATCCGGCAGTTCTACTACGGCGTTACCGGTGAGGCCACCACTTTGCGCAGCATAACTAAAGCTTGGCACTTTGAGAATGTTATTCTTCAGATTCAGTTTCGCCTGATACATACCCCTTGGCAGTATACCCTGCTCATGGGCAGCCACCTGCGTTGCCACAAAGATGTCCTGCTGACCTTCAGTTAGCGCCAGATTTACATCTCCGGATTCGCTCTTTAACCAGCCTACATAAGGCACTGCACGGTCGATATTCTTCCATGCCACATTCATCAGCATCGGCTGGGCTTTTTTATTTTTCGCTTCGTTCTGATCCAGCTTGATGTTCCAGGTTTCATAACGATCGAAATCAACCAGCGCTGTCAGGTGTAAACCTTTTTCCAATGTCCCTTTAGAAGCGATATTTCCATCCAGACTTGGTGGCAGAAAGTCCTGCACGACCTGTGGAATCACTTTATCTTTAGGGTTAAGACGATTCACACGGCCAGACACATCCCAGGTCACCTGATCATGCCAGCCGACCATACCTGCCAGACTGACTGCACCTTTCATTAATTGTCCATTAAAGTCAGTAATATTCAGCTGATTGACCAGATCGGTATGCATCATGGCATTATACTGGCCTTCCGGAATATCCTTGCCGCTCAGGTCTGTATTGAGATTAATATTCAGTTTTTTGATATCGCCATTAAATTCCGCCATACCATCTTTGGAGAATAGTTTCTGATCTTCCAATATTGGCCAGTGATACTGCTCAAATTTAAGTTTACCAAACATCGGCACATGTGAATTCATCGGATGAATCACGGCCCAGCCAGTCAGCAAGTCTGGCGTATAGGTGGCAACACCGGCTTCAATAGTTTCTAAGGTGCCTCGGGCTGCTATACGAATATCACGAATATTCAGGCTATTATTTAATGATGGAATATTCAGTACGCCAGTCGCATTCAGTGGATATTTACCATGGAAGTCCATATCACCTGTGGCATCATAAACATACAGATAGCCCATATTCATGCGCGAATTTTCGAAGGTCAGCTTGGTTCCCGACCAGAGTCCCTCATTAATCACCACATCATAAAAATCAACTGAAGAGCTATGTGTTTTAATCAGCAGGTGATCCAGATCCAGATGATCGACCCGCAATACAAATGGCAAACGAATATCATTATAAGAAAACGGCTTATCACTTGGCGGATTCTTGCTAATGACCTGCATATTGCGCATATCTGCATTATTTAAATGAATTTCCCGTTTAAGAATTGCCCGCCAGCCTAAAATGACATCGGCACGGTCAATTTTGACATCAACCGATTTGAGCGTCACCAGCACATTGCGCACAATAATGCCACGCCACAGATTACCGCCTTCATATTCATAATGAATAATCTGCTGACGTTGCAGTACCTGATCCAGTAAAAACTTGCTGCCACGATCCGTCGAGAACATGATCGCCAGTGCCGCGAGTAAAAACAGAATAGAAAACAGCACCGACAGTAAGATGCTTCTTAAAATACGGCGCTTTTTAGGTAAAGGCGTATTTTCCGGCTCTGCTTCTTGTGGTTGCTGGTTCTCGACCATGTTCTTCCCAAATATCTAAAATTTTTAATCAGTTTGTTTTATAGCTGTGAGCCAATAAAGAAGTGCACGCGGATTGGATGGTTATCATCCGAAATGCCTGAGGCCACATCAATACGAATCGGACCAATTGGCGATGCCCAACGCACGCCGAGACCTACCCCATATTCAGTCGGATTACTAAAGTCCTTGTCATAGGCATTTCCGGCATCTGCAAATACTGCCGCACGCCAGCCTTCCCTGAATTGATAATTATATTCCAAGGAACCAATGGCCAGGGCCTGTCCACCTACTTTAAAGCCATCGATTTCTGGTGACAGACTCTTATAGTCAAAACCACGAATACTTTGGTCACCGCCGGTGAAATATCTTAAGTTATACGGTACTTTGGTAAAATCTTCAGTAAAAATATAGCCTGCATCGGCACGACCGACAAACTGATGATCAGCATTTTCACCCAGTGAATAGATAAAGCGCCAGCCAGCATTGGCAATCGCCATATCAGCATCGGACAACAGCGCCTCACTCCCCAGTTCAATCTTATAGGTCTGTCTAAAGCCTTTGGTTGGGTTTACCCGACGGTCACTGGTAGTACGAGCAACTTCATAACCGAATAATAAAGACTCTTGAGTTTCTGCAGTACTGACCAGGAATGCATCCGGAATATCATCCGCATTCACAGTACCATCCTGAGTCAATTGATCCAAACGGTAACGTACGCCATAAGTATGCTGCCAGCTTCCTCGTGGATTTTTAATATAACGATCAGCACCAATTACGGCAGATTCGATCAATAGTCCATCACCTTGTGCAACATCATCACGTTCTTCACGCTCATAACCACCGACAATACTGATGTAATCATTGAGCGGGTGTTTATATGGAATATTATAGCGACCATCAATAGACTGACGGATTCCTGAAAGCTCCAGGTTGGCATCAAAAGAATGTCCACGCTTGTTAACGATGGCACGGCGGTACTGACCTCGTAGACGTGTCCCGGTATCGGTTCCATAACCTAGACCGACTTCAGCGCTGTTTTTCTTGTCAGCATTCAAAGTCACAATCACCGGAATCTCTTTCTCTTCACGTGCTTGGGCTTTTAAACGTTCCTGCTCATTGGCCTTGGTTTCCTGCGCAGTACGCATGGCGCGTACATCTGGGTTTTCTTCCTCACGGCTACCAGCAAACTGGCTTTCATCAACCACGTTCTGGGTAACTTCCCTGGAAGAAGCCTCGGCTTTTTTCTCCTGGGCCAAAACCCCTTCAGAGATTTTTTGCTGATCGACCAGCAATTGCAGATCAGGCGCCAGTTCAAGTTCCGCTTCGACTGGGTCCGGTTTCACCGCATCAACCAGGGTATAGTTAAAATATCGTGAGTTGGTCAGGTTATTGGCTAGTGTGTTTACCCGCCAGAAACGGTAATCGGCACCATCTTCCCAAGGCACCAGACTTTGCAAGATATCTGGATCTAGCGGGAATTCCTCATCCGGATCACTCATCCGGAAGGTCACCGGTCCGAGTTTATAAGGATCGCCAGTTTCATAACGCAGATTTACTTCTGCCGTATTCTGTGGCTGTGCGACCTTGACATCATGCAGCCGCCAGTGCGCATCGAAGTAGCCGTTATTACTCGCCGCTTCGACTATACGCTCCTTGGTTTTTTCATATTCACCATGATTAAACACATCACCCACTTCCTGATCTGGCAATACACTAATCACCTGGAACTGTGGTTGCTCAGCGCCAGCACCGGTAAATTCTAGATTCTGGCTTTGAATAATGACTGGCTCATTCGGAGTCACATGCACCCTAACACGTGATTCAGAAAGTTTTTCAAAACGGAATTCGGTATTATAGAAGCCAACTGCCTGAGCAGCCTGGTTAGACAGACTACGCAATTGTGGCAATGCGGATGGGAAATCGCTAAAGGATTCCTGAGTGAAACTCGATAGTTTATTTTCAATATTCTCTGCCAGGTTTTCATAGGCCTGTATACGTGCAGCCGAACTTAATCCATTGCTCGTTTGAGTACTGCTTTCATCATTATGTATAACCACGTCTGCATCAATCCGCGGCACACTAGCTGTCATGATCTGGCGTGGCGGACGAATTTTATAAAAGAGTCGTTTAAAAATATTCGGTTTCTTGTCATCTGCCGGCGTAAGTTGTTGCGGAGGAATTTCCGGCAAGGTACTGCCTGTTTCATTCGCCTGCACAATGATCTGGCTGTCAGATTGGATACTTTGCATCAGCTGATCAACATTGACTGGTGCCTGATTGATTTCTACCAGTTCCTGCTGGCTGATATCGGCAACTACGGTTTCTGTCTGCTGGGTCTGGCGATAGCTTTGTGCTTCCTGCTTGGCTTGCTCAGCCACGCGGTAAATTTCATCCGCCATTGCCTGATCGATCGGTTGAACCGGTAATTCTTCTAGGTTTTCAAACTCGATCGGCTTAAATACATCCAGCTGTGCGCCTTGCTGTTCCTGCTGTTGCAGCATTTCCAGGCTGTCTATTTCATTTTCTGGCTGCAAAGCCTGTTCAATTTTCTCGGCAGCTTCTTCTTCGGAATTAGCTACCCCCTGTTGCACCGCCTGCTTAGACAGTTCATCAATCATTTCTGCCTGCGAAACTGCCACGGGCGTTTCCGTTTCTGGAGTTTGTGCCATGCCATGTTGGGCCAACATCATCAAGAAAATACTCATGCACAAGCGACTGCCTGTAGGTGCAGATATGAGTGGACTCATGCTCTGACTCAGTACCGTTTCTTTAAATTTTATTTTTGCAGGCATAGCAAACTCTAAACAAATACATTCTTTAATTGATTATTTGACCGAAAAATATAAGCTAAGAAACTTGAATCTATAGGATTTTGCCATTTCCGTGGTCAAAGGTATCTTACATGATTTTTCAAGATGTTCACGCATCACTGACATTTCTTAATAAATCTTAATGTAGCACGTCCAATATGAACAATAACGAACATTTGTTAGGCTCTCGTCGCTTTTTACCCATGTTTTTGACGCAATTCTTCGGGGCGTTAAATGATAATGTATTTAAACAGGCATTATTACTGGTCATTACCTATGGATGGATTCAGCAAAGTGCGGGCATTAGCACCTTAAATAATCTTGCTGCATTACTCTTTATTTTGCCTTATTTTATTTTTTCTGCGACTGCCGGACAAATTGCCGATAAATATGAACGTTCCCAATTGATTCGTTATTTAAAGATCCTGGAAATCGTGGTGATGATTCTCGGTACTATCGGTTTCCTGATGGGTAATCTATGGATTCTACTGTTTGCGCTGTTCTTAATGGGAACGCAATCGACTTTCTTTGGTCCGATTAAATATGCAATTTTGCCAGAAGTGCTGAAGAAAGAGGAATTGATGTCAGGTAATGCACTCTTTCAGTCTGGAACTTCCCTGGCGATCCTATTCGGTATGATTCTGGGGGGTGCGGTGATTGCAGCATCGGCTGGCAATTTACTCTGGATCAGCTTAACCGTAGTGGTTATTGCCATCCTCGGTTATTTATCAAGCCGCTTTATTTTAAAGCAAAGCATTCCTGCACCTGATATTCAAATTGACTGGAACTTTTTCCGTACCAGTTTTCAAACCCTGAAATATGCCAAAAGCCTGCCTTTGATCTTTCTGATTCTGCTTGGTAACTCCTGGTACTGGTTTTATGGCGCGACCTATTTAACCCAGATTCCACAACTGACCCTGCAGAACCTGCATGCTTCTGAAAATGTTGCAAGTTTACTGCTAACTTTCTTCTCGATCGGGATTGGCTTGGGATCTTATCTGTGCCGTAGATTAGGTGGGACTGAAGTTAATATTCGTATGGTGCCAATTGGTGCAGTTGGACTGACCGTCTTTGCTATTTATCTGGCTGTCAGCATGGCCTTTATACCTGAGCGTACTGGCGAATTGCTGGGTCTGGCAGATGTATTCCGTCAGGGCTGGAGCTATTACCATGTGATGTTTGCCGTGACCTTATTGGGTATCAGTGGTGGTTTTTATATTGTTCCGCTGTATGCCATGATGCAGGCACACTCTCCCCGCTCACATCGTGCACGGGTGGTTGCAGCAAATAACATTCTGAATGCAGTTTTCATGGTATCTTCTGCTATATTCTCGATTATTATTTTAAGTGTCTTAAAGTTTGATCTTAAAATACTTTTCTGTATTACAGCGGTCTTAAGCGGCATATTTACCTTATGGTTATTACTGCGCCTTAAACCGATGATCAACTCTGCACAAGCATCATTGGAGGATTAATGCATGCGTCAATTTACAGGTGTCGATAAGCTCATTCATTCTTTTGACCAGGCATTACGTAGTCTTGTCCCAGGTACGACTTCTGCACAGCGCACTAATCCTGCTGAAAATACTGATAGCCAACTGGCGGTTTCTGATGCTCGTCATGTTGCTGGTCTGATGCGGGTGAATCACAGTGGTGAAGTCTGTGCACAGGCGCTTTATCATGGTCAGGCGATGACCGCCAAACTGCCAAATGTCCGTCGTGAAATGGAACAGGCAGCAATTGAGGAACAGGATCATCTGGCCTGGTGTGAAGATCGTTTAAAAGAATTAGAGAGTCATACCAGCTTGCTGAATCCGGTTTGGTACGGTCTTTCTTTTGGTATGGGTGCCATTGCCGGAATTGCTGGCGACAAATACAGCCTTGGCTTTGTTGCTGAAACAGAACGTCAGGTCAGCCTGCATTTGCAACACCATATCAGCCAGTTACCACCGCATGATGAGCGTTCACGCCGTATTCTGGAACAGATGAATGAAGATGAATTGCATCATCGTGATACAGCATTAGCAGCGGGTGGTGTAGATCTGCCTTTACCGGTCAAAATTGCCATGACCGGCATTTCTAAATTAATGACCAAGACCAGTTATTATATTTAACAACTAAGCTAGAAAAGCCCACACTGATGTGGGCTTTTTTTATGCATATTCAATCAAGTAAATACTACAAAGTTTTTAAGCTCCTATACTCAATACTTCTTACTCATCTCGGAAAGCAGATCGAGTTGTATTTCCTGTATCTGAGCCAGTCTTTCCCACTGATGCTGAAGAAGATGATCGAGTTTTTCATGTAAATGCTGGATTTCAAGTTCAGCTTTGAGGTTGATTTGATAATCATTTTGGGAACGTAATCTGTCTTTGGCTTCTTGCCGATTTTGGCTCATTATAATGACCGGTGCCTGAATCGCTGCAATACAGGAAAGTATCAGATTTAAAAGAATAAAGGGATAAGGATCAACCGGTTTGGTTACGATAACCATCGTATTCATTCCGATCCAGAAAGTAATAAAAACAGTAAAACAGATCAGAAATGACCAGCTTCCACCAAAAGAAGCAATTTTATCAGCCAATCTTTCACCAAAAGTCCACTTTTGTTCCAACGAGGCTTCTACATCTTTAGTAATCAGCTCATGATGGCGCATGCTCTTGATCACTTCATATTCAAGATTAGTGACTTCACCCTTTTCAGACTTTAACAATGCATGAACATACTGTACGCGATATTTGATCAAATCTGCCTGGCAAATATAATGATCAGGTGACCAGTCTGGAATATCTTTAGCAATCTCTTCGGTAATGACTTTTCTCACCGTTCCCATCGGGGTAAGATTTTTTAAGGAATAATATTTTCCACATACCAAGCATGGATAAGTTGCATTTTTTTCTTTCATGATTATTCTCTTTATCGTGACGCCAGCTCAACAATAAATTTGCTCTAAATTATTATTTGTATTGGTAATTTTAGTAACAAATATAAAAGTTAAGCTCTGTTATTCGTTTATAGGTCATATAGATAAGCGAGTTTCTAGCCCACCTCTTCATAGACCGTCACATTTTCTTAAAGAAGAGGGTTGATAATAGATGTTATAATTTTACTATCTTCAAATATCCTGTTTTTTCCGGGAGTGCTAATAAAATAGATAAGGTTGCTGGTCATTCCCATTCTTTTATGGCTAATTTAAAAGCTTAAAATAAAAATATTCATTAAGGTCATGTTATGGAAACAGTTATAATTCTTGTCATATTAGCGGTTATTACCGTACTACTGATTATTTTTTACAACAAGAAAAAATAATCGGCGTGCTTTTCTTTAGACAGTCGTTAAACTAGCATATATATCTGACAATTTTCTAATTTATGAAACCAGTTATCTTTTGCTTTTATAAGGGACTAATCTGATTGCAACTCCGTTTTAGACCGACAAAACATGTGCTACACATCAGCACAACTGCTAAAGGTTTAACCCTAGAAAAAACTTCGTTTAATATACCAGCATATGCTTCCACTCCTCTTTTTAAACCCTATTTTGCACAAGGTTTAACATCAGGATTTATAGCACTGCGTTAAGTTTAACCTGTGGGTACTGGAGTTGATGGTCATATTCAAATGCCGGATGTGACCAGATCTCATGCATTGGAATTTTGACATCTAAAGCCAACGGTAACTTTTTGGGATTAAACTGCATCTGACTTAAATCACTGCCCCAGGCAATCAGATCGATATCCAGACTGATCTGATGTGAGGGACGCACTCGTCCTGAATCCGCTTCCATCTGTTTAAGCTGCTGAAGCATTTCTTCAACTGTCATTTCAACCTGTAATAGACATGCTGAATTCCAGTAATTCTCACCAATCCCGTCACGACACGGAATAATATAGATGGGAGAGAATTGAACTTCTCCCCAAGTAGAAATGCGTTGTTGTGCAGCTTGAAAATGTTGCTGAGGATGACAATTACTCGCCAGTGCTAAGGCGAATATCGTTTCGGTGGCGTTCAAGACGTATCCCTACAGAATTGGCTTGCGCGATAATGGCAGGCTTACGAATAGTAATCTTAATCGATTCAATTGCTGTAAAGGTAGTAAAAAGTGCGTTTAGCACTAACTTTGCTGCATGTTCAATCAATTCTGGCTGTGCCTGCTGAATTACCTGTGCGGAAATTTCACAGATCTCGGCATAATTTAGTGTATCTGCCAAGGCATCAGAATTGGATGCCTGTTCCAAATCTGTCTGAATAACCAAGTCCAGCATTAAAGGCTGAATAATCTGACGTTCCCAGTCAAAACAGCCAATTACTGTTTCAACCTTCAAACCTTCAATGATAATTGCGTCCATATTTCTGCTCAGGAGTTTTAAAATCACTTCAATAATCTCCCTAAGTCTCTCTTTATGAAAAAGGGACTTCTACATCTCGAAGTATTTTTATGAGCGTGTAGCTCCTCCCTTTTTCAAAGGGAGGTTGGGAGGAATCCATCTTTTAGAATTAATGCTTCAACAATAAATTCGGGTCAATTGTCTGAATCATCTGTAAGCGCTGATCCGCATAGATATCGGTATATGGCGCAAGGATACGCATGAAACGGTCGAAATACAGCATTTGCTTGAACAGCAAGGCAAAGTCACGTGGGAAGCGAATACCATGACGCTCACCAACGGCGACCATATCCATCATGACGTCATTAAGGTCACTTGGATTGGAACTCAGCAATTCTTGTGGATCCGCCATAATTACCCCACTAAATAAACGCTCGAGATCTGCGGCTAATACTTTCGTGTCAATGGCAACAGCAGTCATGCCCATTTTCAGCATGTTTTCTGCCATCAGATCATAATTGGTATTTTGCAGTGCATCCATAAAGGCCATACATGCTGTCCAGACTTCCGGATTCAGCTGACCGACAATACCAAAATCGATAAAACCAACACGGCCATCTTCGAGTAGCATCAGATTACCGGCATGCAAGTCTGCATGGAAACTTTCACACATCATCAGGCTGCCAAACCAGGTATTCATTGCAGTAATCAGCACCTGAGAAGGATCTTTAGCCACTTTCTTCACTACATCAAAATCAGTCAATGACACGCCATACAAACGCTGCATGGTCAGTACACGACGCGTAGAATACTGATGATAGACTTTTGGTGCTGTCGCTGCACGATTATTGGTGACATTCAGATAATTAACGAAGTCATCCAGATTTTTTGCTTCTTCAATAAAGTCAACTTCACGTACCATACGTGTTTTGATTTCTTCAACGATATCTGCCAAAGAGGCAAATTTTACTTTCGGCACAGCTTTCTCAAGCAGTTTGGTTGCCCAATGTAGTACGTTCAGATCCGTATAAAGAATGGTTTCTACACCTGGCTTTTGTACCTTAATCACCACATCTTCGCCAGAAACCAGTTTGGCAGCATGTACTTGTGCAATAGATGCTGAAGCCAATGGCGTTCCCTCGATCGAGGCAAAGATTTCATCCAGATTACGGCCTTCAAACTCAGATGCCAGCACCTGCTGTACATAGCTAAATGGCAGGCTTGGGGTTTGATCTAGACAACCCTGAAATTCCTCGACAAACTCACGAGGAAATAAAGAGGGTGTAGAGGCAATAAACTGCCCTAATTTGATATATGTTGAACCTAAGGATTCAAAGGTTTCACGCATCAGTTTAGCATTACTTGGTTTTTCAGTCGCATACTTGATGCCTGCACGTGCAGCAATGACGGCAGTTTCACCGACACGTGCCACAGAACGCAAACTATCCAGGAAGATATTATTTTTCATAATGTCAGCATAATTTCAAATTTTCTCGAGTGTAACAAATATTCAGGCTGATCTGTTCTATCTTGCCTGACAAATTGGACAATTCGCCTCTTTCTCAAATTTGAGAATACGTTGCTGCATGCTCTGACCATCCCATAACAGCAGCTTTTGTCGCAATGGCATTTTTCCAAGTCCCAGATAAAGCAAAGCATGATGTGCTTGCAGACTTGCCATGACATTCGGTGTTGTCGCCAGCACACCAGAATCCGCACAGCGCATGGCTGTATCAGTTTGATCTTCTTGCGGGAAAAGGCAGTTATAGCAGGCAGAATCACCTTCCACCATAAACAGTTGGCCTTGTAGACCAATCGCAGATGCGCTGATCAATGCTACATCAAACTGTCGACAGATTTGATTCACCAGATAACGGGTTTCAAATTGATCACATCCATCCAAAACCAAATCCTGATGCTGAATCAGGTCTTGTGCATTATCGATAGATATTGCCTGATTATAATAATCAATTTGCACATGCGGATTAATCTGTTGTAAACGTTTCGCTAGCGTTTCTGCTTTATAAAAGCCGATATCTTGTGGGGTAAATGCGAGTTGACGCTGCAGATTACTGATCTCAATCGTGTCTGGATCAATCAGGGTAATTTTTCCCACACCTGCACGGGCAAGTAACTCCGCGAGTGCGCAGCCAATTCCCCCACAACCAATAATACAAATATCGGAAAATTTTAGTTTTTCCTGTGCTTCGATGTCCCAGCCTTCTAACAGGATTTGACGTGCATACAAATGCATTTCCGCATCGGTGAGTTCGAATTCAGTGTTTAAAGCGTCTACCACTATACCGTCCGTATCAGATAGGAAGAAAAGATCAGATTTTCATTGATTTCATCGAGAGAATTCATTTTAATAATTTCATGAATAACAATAATTTTGAGAATAATGAAATTAGATTTTTCTCTGGATGCAGCCATCATTGTAACAATAATCTCAGTATTATTGTTTATGA
The DNA here is from genome assembly GCF_001077515.1 of Acinetobacter sp. VT 511. Lineage (NCBI taxonomy): Bacteria > Pseudomonadati > Pseudomonadota > Gammaproteobacteria > Moraxellales > Moraxellaceae > Acinetobacter > Acinetobacter sp. VT 511. The sequence goes on from NZ_LFRE01000047.1 coordinate 71,163, forward strand.
TTGGACAGGCATATTTATCCAGCTTTCTTGGGATGTTTGGTGCAGACCTGGCAGTGCTGAATTTGTCTGTTCAGGATAAGCTTTATTGGGGATTCAGTAAAAGCATTCAGGACATTATTAATCTGCTTGCAGGATTTATTATTTTCTTTATTGTTATTCCCTATGTTTTCAGACAATTGGGCGGTAGTCATTGGTTGCTTAAAATAATTCGTAAAATAAGATGCGAAATAAAAACCAACAAGGCTTACACTCCTCAGATTCATAATTCTTCTATTGAAAAAAGATCGAACGAAATTTGGATTACCGTTTATTTATTTGGTATGCATGTTTTATAGCAATCGTAGGTACTGTTTACTATATTGTGCATATACAAAATTATGCCAAAGAAGCAGCTAATAAAGCTTTGCTTAATTCCCACAACTTTAAACAGGTAGAAATTAAACAAAAGCCTAACCAAGAAGCCTATAAAATTCTCTGTGGTCAAAATCTTTGTGCCGTTCTTATGGTCAATGGAAAACAAAAAATCCCTGCACTATATTGACCCGAAAGATATCACGTTTTTCTTAAATTAAATCTTCCATAAAGTCGACTGAATCCTTAACCCGGATCTCCTTTTCTGTTTATTTGCTTCAAAAATTCGGTTGATGCTTTCTTAAAGAATAAGTACTTAAACTGGCTAAAAGTCTCTTTTTAAAAAATATAAAATCAGGTATTTGTTTTGAAACACTCAAAAACGTCTACAATTTGTAATTACAATGAAATCTCAAAATTAACTAATTAATTTAACTTACAATAATGTTGCAGAACTTATCATTATTTTTATGCTTTGCTTACTCCGAATCTCCTATTAGCTTCTATCTAAAAAATTTATCGGATAATTTTTACTGTGCTGTAACTAAAACCTGTTTAATGGTAATTCGTGTAGTGCTCTTCTCAATTTAAGTATGTAAATGTACGAGTTCAGTGAGAGTTACAGCATCCTGCTATAAATATGATTAAGCTGCTTAACGTTATCCAAATTTAACCTTTTACAAGAATATGGAGCAGCATATGACAGAACAATATTCAGAACACAATGACCGTGAAAAATTATGGGAACTCATTAAAGATGTGCGTTTCACTATGATCAGCCATCAGGCTGAAACTCAAGAAATTCACTCCCAGCCAATGACCATGCTTAATTCAGAAAAAATGCATGAAAGTCAGAATCTGTATTTCATCATGAAAGACACTAATGATATTGTCCAAGCAATTAATGCAGGTCGTCAGCATCTTGGTTTGTCCTTTGCCAAACCATCAGATGATATCTATGTCTCTATCAGTGCTCATGGCGAAATCAGTACCGACCGTATCCTGATTGAAGAATTATGGAACCCTTGGGCAGAAAACTGGTTTGAAGGCAAGGATGATCCGAGTGTACGTGTGCTTATTGCCAAAGCAGTCAGCGCAGAGTACTGGAATGTGAAGGACAATAAAGTTACTCATCTACTAAAAGTCTTAAAAGGCAATATTACTGGCAAGCCTGAAGAGCCAGATACTGATCATGCAAAAGTACAATTATAAAAATTAAAGCGAATTTATTTATCATTTAGCCTCTTATCTAAGAGGCTAAATTTTTGCATGTTGAAAGTATATTTTTAGTTTAGTAGAAGCTCATTTCGAAAAAAGTTGAATTCTTTTTAATCCATTACACTTATTTTAGGATCAGCATTAACCGGTAACTTAAGGAATTAATATAGCTTAGGCTATTTTGCTGCCATCCTAATTGCTCCATCTAAACGAATGACTTCACCATTCAGATAGGTATTTTCAAGAATATGCCCAACTAATTTTGCATACTCAGATGGCTTAGCTAAACGTGGAGGAAACGGCACCATCTGCCCAAGAGAATCCTGTACATTCTGCGGCAAACCTTTTAGCATCGGTGTTTCCATAATTCCCGGAGCAATCGTCATGACACGAATCGCATTTTTAGCGAGTTCACGTGCCAGTGGTAAAGTCATGGCAACTACTGCCCCTTTAGATGCGGAATAAGCAGCCTGTCCAATCTGTCCATCGAATGCAGCTACAGAGGCGGTATTGATGATCACACCACGTTCCTCTTCGCCCTGTTTTAATTCATATTTTGAAATTAGCTCAGCAGCATAGCGCAGCATATTAAATGTGCCCGTGACATTGATATTCAGCACACGCTGGAACATTGCCAAGTCATGCAATCCATCACGACCAAGTACTTTAGCAGACGGCGCAATACCTGCACAGTTTACCAATCCATTGAGTTGCCCATGCGTCTGTTCTAATATCTTAAAAAATTCACTGGCAGCTGTTTCATCAGTCACATCTAATTGCTGGAATTGCACCTGTTCCCCAAGTTCTTGTGCAAGACTCTGCCCAAGTTCAAGATTCATATCGACCAGTACGACTTGAGCGCCCTGCTCAACCAGATAGCGTGACGTTTCGGCACCGAGTCCTGAAGCTCCACCCGTCACTACAAAGACTTTATTTTGAATATCCATAGCTCATCCATGTCATTTTGAATTTTTCTTAGACTAATCTTTGCCCAAATAGGAAGCAAATCAAACTATGACCGCAGCAGTTTAATTATCAATTAAAAATATTTTATTAGACTTAAAAACGATTAATATCAGCTTTTTATATTTAAGTTTTTAATTTTACAGAACATCTGGTTTTCAAGCTTTATCACCAAATAAAATGAGACTCTACGGTCATCCCAATTTCTTTGTATTTATCGTTAATTTAGATTATTTTTCACACAATTTGATGCATCTATTTAGTTGCTCATTCCTCTCCCTACTTAAGGTACTCTTATGTTAAACATGACTGATGTTCTTGGCCAAAACCTGGTTCAAAACTTCTCTAATGCTTTATTTCATTCTGCGGACCTTCTTTCTGAACAGCTCAATCAAGGGATTTTGAACGCATCTGATTCAGCTTTGAAAGATGCAGTGGTGACTTTCCTCAATCGTATCGATGTTCTTGACGCGGCGGCGGCACTTGAAATCTCTGCTGAACGTATTGAAAGCCTGAAGCAAGGGATTGCATTGAAAGATGAACAGTTCATTGCAGATACATTAAAAGTGGTAACCCTATGTCTGGCAATGGAAACCAATACACTGGATCAGGTTGAAGTTTCTGACTGTCTACAAGATTATCCAATGTAAAAATATAAATAAAAAAGCGACCTTGAGGGTCGCTTTTTTATAGAGGTTTATCCTCTACAGAATCAATGCAATGAGATTTAAAGATATTTGCTTATCAAATCCAGCCATAATCTTGTAGAAATTTCAGCTAAGTCTAAAAAAATCACCTTCATTACAATTAGATTAATTATAAACAATAACTTATTAAAATTTACACCTTTATATTTTATTTGTTGATTTGATTATCTGTTTTTCTTTTTTGTCTGTTTATTCATTTACCGCTATTTATGTCGAAAATTTCCTAAATAAATTTGAGCTCCTCATGAAAAAAACTTTAGCAACAACAAAATTAGGCTTAATTACTATTTCTATCTCTCTAGTGAGCGGGTTGACAGCAGCAGCAATTCCAAGCGAATTAAAACTGGATTACGCTTATTATGCACCTACCAGCTTGGTGGTTAAGGAGCAAAAACTACTGGAAAAAGCACTGCCTAAAACCAAAATTAAATGGGTATTTAGCCAAGGCAGTAATCGCTCGCTTGAATATCTAAACAGTGGTAGTACAGATTTTGCTTCAACCGCAGGTTTGGCGGCAGTACTTAGCCGTGCCAATGGTAGCCCAATCAAAACGGTTTATGTTCAAAGCCAGCCTGAATGGACTGCGTTGGTCGTTAACAAAGATTCCAATATCAAATCTCTCAAGGATTTAAAAGGCAAGAAAATTGCTGCCACCAAAGGCACCGATCCATTTCTGTTTACGCTACAGGCTTTAGATACCGTCGGCTTGGGTAAACGTGATGTTGAGCTGGTACACCTGCAACACCCAGATGGAAAAATAGCTTTAGAGCGTAAACAGGTTGATGCTTGGGCGGGTCTTGATCCGTTGATGGCTTCTGCGCAGGTGCAGTCGGGTGCGAAATTGCTGTATCGCAATGTCGGCTTTAACTCATATAGTGTACTCAGTATTAAAGAAAACTTCGCCAAGCAAAGTCCTGAAGCCGTTGATGCAGTCATTAAAGTCTATGAACAGGCGCGTAAATGGGCCAAAGCCAATCCGGATAAGCTGGCTGAACTGTTAGCTCGTGAAGCCAAACTGCCAATTGAAGTGGCGAAATTACAGCTAAGCCGTACTAATCTGGATCAAAACATTCCAACAGCAAAACATATTGCTGCATTACAAAAAGCAGGTTCTATTCTGACTGAAGAAGATTTGGTACGTAAAGGCACCAATGTCAATCAGGTCGTAACTCAACTCTTTGATAGCAAATATGCGCAAAAGGTTGTTAAGAAGTAATGTCTGCACCAAACACTATCTCCGAACAACTTGTGAAGGAAGATCAACCTAAATCTGTTGCCCTTCCCCGTGGTATTCGTCTGTTGAAAGGGATCACCATTCCGGTGATCCTGATCTTGTCATGTGAAATTATAGTTCGCAATGGTGTAATTGAGCCTTATTTACTGCCTGCACCCAGCAGTTTATGGCAGTCTCTGACCGAACTGGCTGAAGGTGATCTATGGCAGCATCTCTGGGCAAGTAGCTGGCGTGTCTTTTTAGGCTTTGGTATTGGTAGTGGCTTGGGCTTAGTTTTTGCGATCTTAGTCGGGTTAAATCGTCATGCCGAAGACTTCCTGGAACCAACATTTTCTGCAATCAAATCTATTCCGAGTTTGGCCTGGATTCCACTTTTGTTACTATGGTTAGGCATTGATGAAGGTTCCAAGATTACCTTGATTGCAATTGGTGCCTTCTTCCCTACTTATACCAATACCGTTGCTGCAATTCAGGGCGTGGATCGCAAGCTGATTGAAGTGGCCAGAGTCTACCGGCTGAAATATTGGCAACAGATTCATCAGATTGTGTTACCTGCGGCATCACCGGGAATTCTCACAGGTTTAAGAAACAGCTTAAGCTTGTCCTGGATGCTTATGATTGCAGCAGAACTGATTGCAGCGACTCAAGGGATTGGCTATTTACTCAGTGATGGCCGGGAGACCTCTCGACCGGATATTGTAATTATTGCCATTATTCTACTGGCAGTGTTGGGTAAGATTACTGACAGTATTATGAAGTTATTTGAACATCGTCTGCTGCGCTGGCGCGATGTCATCAAAAAATCCTGAAACTAAAAAAGCGACCTTGAAGGTCGCTTTTTTTATTAAAAACAAAATTTGGAAAATCAATGTGGCCACTGAGCCAAGGTCACTCGGTCATTACCGCCATAATCTTTCACTGTACGGACCTGTTTATAACCAGCTTGAGTAAACAGATGACGAACCGCATCCCCCTGATCATAGCCGTGCTCAAGCACAACCCAGCCATTTACGGTCAGATGTTTTTTACCTTGAGCGATGATCTGTTCTAAATCAGCCAAACCTTTATTGTCTGCTACTAAAGCACGTTCTGGCTCAGTCACCAGATCATGCATATGCTCATCGGCTGCATCAATATACGGTGGATTGGAAACAATCACATCAAAGAACTGACGCCCCAATGGTTTGAACCATGAACCCAATACGAACTGTACCCGCAACAAGTCATGCTGTTCAGCATTGAACTTGGCCACCTCTAGAGTCGGTTCATAAATATCAGTTGCAGTAACTGACCATGCTGGACGTTCCGAAGCCAAGGATAAGGCAATCGCACCAGTACCTGTCCCCAGATCTACCACACGGGCATCTTCAGGCAAGTCCAGCTTAAGTACAGTTTCAACCAATACTTCTGTATCGGGACGTGGCACCAATGTGTCTTTGGTGACTTTCAGATCCAGTGTCCAGAACGGTTGTGAACCAGTCACATAAGCCAATGGCTCACCCGCAGCAATCCTCGCCAGGCCATCAACATAAGCCTGTTCCTGTTCAGGCGTCAGTTCCTGATCCTTTTTCATCACCAGATCAAAAGAATCAATCTTGGTAATGTGTTCCAACAGCCAGGCATTTTCCTGACGTTCATAACTTTCAGGTTCACCACGTAAAGCCAATGCTTCTTGAATGTTCATTAGCCACCATTCTGCTGTGCAAGCATGGCCAACTGATCGGCTTGATATTCACGATGCAGACTATCTAATAATTCAGTCAAATCACCTTCCATTACAGCATCCAGCTTATATAAAGTCAGGTTAATACGGTGATCGGTCATACGGCCTTGTGGATAGTTATAAGTCCGGATACGTTCTGAACGGTCACCCGAACCGACCAGGTCACGGCGCATTTCAGAAGTCGCTGCATCTGCTGCGGCACGTTTGGCATTTTCCAGACGTGAAACCAATAAAGCCATCGCTTTGGCTTTGTTTTTATGCTGTGAACGTTCATCCTGACATTCCACCACAGTACCGGTTGGAATGTGCGTAATACGCACCGCAGAGTCAGTTTTGTTAATGTGCTGACCACCGGCACCTGATGCACGGTAAGTATCAATACGCAGATCAGCCGGGTTAATGTCGACTGATGTATCTACATCCACTTCTGGAAGAATTGCCACAGTACATGCTGAGGTATGTACACGACCTTGCGATTCTGTTGCAGGCACACGTTGTACACGGTGTGCACCACTTTCAAATTTCAGGCGACCATAGACGCCTTCACCATTGACCAGGCAGATCACTTCTTTATAACCGCCGTGTTCACCTTCATTTTCAGACAGAATTTCGATACGCCAGCCTTGAGATTCCGCATATTTGCTATACATACGGAACAAATCACCCGAGAAGATCGCAGCTTCATCACCACCGGTTCCGGCACGGATTTCCAAATAAGCAGAGTTGGCATCATTCGGATCTTTTGGAATCATCAGGATGTTCAGGTCAGCTTCAAGCGATTCAATTAAAGCTTTATTCTCTTTAATTTCTTCCTGTGCCATTTCTTTAAAGTCAGGATCGCTCAGCATGGCTTGAGCAGTCTCAATATCTTCTTCAGCCTGTTTATACTTGGTCCATACTTCAGTAATTTCGGTCAGATCATTGTGCTCGCGGGAAAGCTGGCGAAAGCGTTTATTATCTGAAATGACTTCCGCATCTGCCAATAAGGCAGTGAGTTCTTCGTGACGGTCGGAGAGCTGGTCTAATCGTAAACGTAACGATTCTTTCATTTTTTAAAGTATCTCAAACAAAGGCTATAGCTAAATAAAGGTCTTAGCACAGCGAAATCAAAAATTGCGCCTAGTTTAACGATTCTCAGGCATAAAGAACATCTTTATTCAGTACAAGCTTTCTGCGGCTAAAGCATCCAGATAAGCATCTCTCTTAAGATCCAAATTAAGGCTAATGCCTCTTTTTTAATCAATTTAATCCGCATTCTTTACTTATTTTACAAACTCGCAAATAAAGCATCTAAATATGGAGATCTTTCTTCACAATGTAATGACGATTTTTTGTTACATTTTCTGCCATCGAAACACAATATAATCCGATCACGGATATGGAGTTCCAGCATGAAACTGAGCGCAGTTTTATTAAGTACCGCTTTAGCCGCAGGGTCAATGATGACCGTTAATGCTCATGCCGACAGCACTGCTCGTGTTGCTGCTGCAAGTGCATTAGGTAGTGTGGCTGGTACAGCTTTGGGTAAAAACATGGGGGGCAACACAGGTGCAACAATTGGTGCAGCACTTGGCGGTGCTGGTGGTGCAGCTGTAGCAAGTAACAAGAAGAACCGTACTGAGTCTGCCATTGGTGGCGCTTTAGGTGGCGGTGCAGGTTATAGCGTAGGTAAAAGCATGGGTGGCTCTAACGGTGGTTACATCGGTTCTGCGTTAGGGGCAGCAGGTGGTGCAGCTTTAGGCAATAAAATTGCCAAAGACAAAACAGCAGACCGTCGAGCTGAAAAACGTGCGAAACACTGGAAAAAGCGCTACCGTTAATTCAGCCTTTATAGGCTCTCAATTGCATCTTACATTTGATATAAAAAGCACCTTCGGGTGCTTTTTTAATTGCTCATAAATGAATCTAACTGCTTGTAATACGTGAAAAATATTGTTTATTAATTATGAATAAATTAAGGAGATAAAAAACACATTTCATCTACAGACTCTCCATGCTGTTTCGCTCTTGCTAGATTAAATTTAACTCATAGACAAATACAGCCATATATATAAAAGGTGTACTCATGAACTACAAATCTCTAATGATCGCGGTTGTTGCTACCTCAGCTATGGGCATGGGTATGACAACAGCGAATGCGGGTAATACAACGAATACTGCTCTTGCTTCTGCACTTGGTGGCGTAGTTGGTGCTGCAGTAGGTAATAGAGTTGGTGGTACAACTGGCGCAACAATCGGTTCTGCAATCGGTGGTGGTGCAGGTGCAGCCATTTCAGCGAATAAACGTGACCGTAACGGTGCCATTATTGGTGGCGCACTGGGTGGCGGTGCAGGTTATGCCGTAGGTAAAAATATGGGTGGTAACAATGGTGGCCTGATTGGTGCAGCATTGGGTTCTGCGGGTGGTTCTGCACTTGGCAAGAAAGTAAGTGAAGACCGTCGTTATGATGACCGTTATGACCGCCGTTATAATTCCTCACGTAATTACCGTTATAACGACTATCGCTATAACAACCGTGGCCGTCGTTAAGCGTTCAATACAAAGCTTAATCTCTTTTACAACCTTCCCTCTTTTGAGCATCTTCGGATGCTTATTTTTTTGCCTATACATTTCGTTTACACTTATATCGTTTTTTTTCGATATACAAATCCGGTTGAACATCGTATGCTCTTAGTCATGTCAAATAAAGAGTAATATTATGCGTACGCTTAACGATACTCAGTTCTCCATTCTTGAACTGGTTCCTGTTCGTGACGATAAAACCATTCAATTCTCCCTGCAACATGCTCTGGAACTGGCACAAACCGCAGAAAAGCTGGGTTACCGCCGCATGTGGTTAGCTGAGCATCATAATATGGATGGTATTGCCAGTTCAGCAACCGCTGTCCTGCTTGGCTATTTACTGGCAAATACTAAAACCTTAACTTTAGGCTCAGGTGGCATTATGTTGCCGAATCATGCACCTTTAGTCGTAGCTGAGCAGTTTGGTACTTTAGCGACTTTATATCCTGAGCGTGTTGAACTTGGTCTGGGACGTGCACCCGGCACCGATCAGATGACCATGCGTGCTTTGCGTCGCGGTCGTCAGGAAACTGAAGATCAGTTCCCTCAAGATGTACTAGAAATTTTGCAGTACTTTAAAGATCCGATTCCGGGCCAACGCATTGTAGCTACTCCGGGTCAAAGTACTCATGTTCCGGTTTGGCTGCTTGGTTCTAGCCTGTTTAGTGCTCAGTTGGCAGCGAAACTTGGCCTGCCGTATTCCTTTGCTTCGCATTTTGCCCCACGTATGCTGGGCCAGGCTATTCAGTTATATCGTGAAAACTTTGAACCGTCTGAATACCTGGATCGTCCTTATGTTTCTATGGGCGTACCGACCTGTGTCGCAGATACGGATGAAGAAGCTCAATATCTGGCAACCAGCGCCTACCAGCGTGTACTTTCCCTGATTCGTGGTCAAAGCCTGAAACTGAAAGCACCTATTGATTCAATGGAAGGACTCTGGTCACCACCTGAAAAAATGTCCGTTGATAATTTCTTTGCCATGGCACAGGTCGGTTCCAAGGAAACAGTCAAGGCAGGACTGGAAGCACTTTTAGCCAAATATGATGTAGATGAATTTATTTTTACTTGTGATATCTATGACACTGAAAAACGTCTATATAACTTCGATTTGTTAATGCAGGCTAAGCAGGGCTTATAAAATTTCCCTTTTATAAATATCTTTCAATAAACCGCTGCCAGTCAGCGGTTTCTTTTTAGGAGGTAATCCATTGCTTTATTAAATGCAATCTGCATTCAAATAAAAAAACTAACAATTATACGTTCAGGATAAAAACATCAATCATTATATTAACAAACCGACTGCAACCTTTGTTGCAGCAGGTTGGACACTTTAATTATTGGCGCTATTACTTACGATATTAAACTGTATGAACACAACCTTTAAAAAGCTCAAGAAAAATTACATCAATATAATTCCGAAAATCCATAACTGAAGTGGATGTTAAAATGTCGAATTATTGATGACTCGAGATTCCATGAAAGTGACTTTACGCCCCTGCCGATATTGTCTATATCTATCACAACAGAATAAAAATTAAATAATTACAGGATATCAATATGGGCGTTAAGCAGGATACAGGTGCCGGTATTTTTCAAAACAACCCTGAGCACTTTAAAAGCTTTAATGGGACTAAAGTCGATTCTGCCGCCCTTAAAGATATGGATTTTCAGGATTTAAATGTGGCAGTAATTGGGCTTGACCAGTTTAGTGTGAGTCATCTTGACCGCATTTGCCAGCAAGCGGCATCTGTTAAAGTCTTTCAGATTGAACCGCAATTTGTGATGCCGAGTACCAGCCGCACGCTTCAACGCGTATTGAATCATCCGCTAATCAGCAAAAATAAAAATCTCATTAGTAACCGGATTAAAGGGTTATTGTCTTTACGCTTTTTAGAACAGCAGGTCAAAAATCCCTGGTTAAGACGCCAGCTCATGCCTAATCTGGCAGCCTCTAATCGTCATTACTTTAAGTCAGATAGCTTCTATATCGCCCTGCAACGTGAAAACTGCCAGCTTATTACTTGGCCAATTTTGAAAATTTCTGATCATGCAATTCATTGCATACATGGTGAAAATTATCCGGTTGAGGTCATTATTCAAACCTTTAAATAAAAATCTATTTATTTTTTTCTGATATATATTCCATAAAAAATACTAAAAAAGAATAAAGCCCTAAATTTTATTGATCGATTTTTATACAATTTTAGCATCAAAATACGTCTATATTTTTTCTATGAGGTATTTCGTAGCGAAATAGTACCGATTGATATCAACTATCTTATCATCGTTAATTCCTATCATTAATTATTTTAATATATAAATTTTGATAACCAATGGAGTCAAAAACCAGCTTTGACTCCATGAACTAGGACTTTATCCAATACGACGTTTTAAACCGGTCATTTGCAGTACACGCGTCGAGATTTCTTCAATCGACATCTCGGAAACATTCAGATATTTAATACCCTCTGAAATGTAAATTCCTTCAATCGCACGCAGTTCCATCTGGCACTGACTAAAGCTGGCATAACGGCTATTTGCCTTACGTTCAGTACGGATTGCCACAAGGCGATCAGCATCAATCATAAGGCCGAAAAGCTTGTTTTTATGCGGGCGCAGCACGGCTGGCAGACGGTTATCATCCAGATCTTCTTCAGTCAGTGGGTAGTTTGCAACACGAATTCCAAACTGTAGAGAAAGATAAATCGAAGTCGGTGTTTTACCAGAACGTGATACCCCAATCAGGATCAGATCGGCCTTGTCATAATGACGAGTACGCGCGCCATCATCATTATCCAGAGCAAAATGTACAGCATCAATACGCGCTTTATAGGAAGCAGAGTCGGTTACCGCATGAGTTTGTCCTACCAGCGTCGTTGGATCTGTACCTAGCTCTTCGGATAGTTTACTAATAAGCCCTTCAAATACATCAAGATTTACTGCATTAGCCGTATTAATAATATCACGCACATATGGGTCCACCAAAGTATCAAAAACCAGTGGTTTCTGTCCTTCCTCGTGGGCACGTGCATTGATCTCGGCAACGACATTGGTCGCAGCTTCTTCGGAGCTTATATAGGGAATGATATGTATATCAAAATCGACATGAGGGAACTGTGCCAAAAGTGAGTGTCCCAGCGTCTCTGCGGTGATCGCAGTACCATCAGAAATGAAGAAAACACTACGCTTTATCTGTTTACCTTCCGACATTAAAATTCTCCTCAAACATTTGTCTTCGTACTATATAATCTTTATAGTAAACCGATCTTACATGACTGTCGCTTAGTAAAATCATCCACCTAGGTGATTTGCTATACTCTCATGCCAAGATAATGATTAATACTGCAAAAGTGGAGTAACAACTTTGGAAGCGCGCGTAATTGGTCTGGAAAAATTAGGGAAACACGATGTTGAGCTTGTTGGTGGGAAAAACTCATCTTTGGGCGAAATGATCAGCCACCTAGCAAACGCTGGCGTATCTGTACCAGGCGGTTTTGCAACAACTGCTGGTGCATATCGTGAATTTCTCGAGCAAAGCGGCCTAAACGCTAAAATCAATGCAGAGCTTGCTAGCCTAAACGTTGATGATGTAAACGCTCTTGCTGAAACTGGCGCTAAAATTCGCCAATGGATTGTAGAGACTCCGCTTACTGCAGCATTAGAACAAGAAGTTCGTGCAGCATTTGACGCACTTTCTAACGGCAACCCTGACATCGCGGTTGCCGTTCGTTCATCTGCAACTGCAGAAGATTTACCAGACGCGTCTTTTGCTGGTCAGCAAGAAACTTTCTTGAACATCCGTGGCATCGACAATGTATTGATCGCGATCAAAGAAGTTTTCGCATCTTTATACAATGACCGCGCAATCTCTTACCGTGTACACCAAAACTTTGCCCATGACGTGGTTGCCCTTTCTGCTGGCGTACAACGTATGGTTCGCTCTGAAACTGGCGCAGCTGGTGTAATGTTCACACTGGATACTGAATCAGGCTTCCGTGATGCAGTATTCATCACCGCTTCTTACGGTCTGGGTGAAATGGTTGTACAGGGCGCAGTTAACCCAGACGAATTCTATATCTCTAAACCACTTCTAAATGCTGGTAAGCACGCGATCCTGCGTCGCAATCTTGGTTCTAAACACCAGAAAATGATTTATGGTGAAGAAGGCGCTGCTGGTAAATCAGTAGTTGTGGTAGATGTTGAAAAAGCTGAACGTCAACAGTTCGCTTTAAATGACCAGGAACTTCAAGAACTAGCTAAACAAGCACTGATCATTGAAAAACACTACGGTGCGCCAATGGACATCGAGTGGGCAAAAGACGGTGATGACGGCAAACTGTACATCGTTCAGGCGCGCCCTGAAACTGTAAAAAGCCGTGAAAACGTTGGTACGATGGAACGTTACCTGTTGAAACAGAAAGGTACGGTAGTATGTGAAGGCCGTTCAATCGGTCAACGTATCGGTTCTGGTAAAGTCCGCATCGTAACGTCGATCAAAGAAATGGATAAAGTACAAGACGGTGACGTACTTGTATCTGATATGACTGACCCGGACTGGGAACCGGTGATGAAACGTGCTGCTGCAATTGTGACCAATCGTGGTGGTCGTACTTGTCACGCTGCAATCATTGCACGTGAACTGGGTGTTCCAGCAATCGTTGGTTGTGGTAATGCAACTGAAGTACTGGTAGACGGTCAGGAAGTGACTGTATCTTGTGCTGAAGGTGATACTGGTTTTATCTACGAAGGCGCGCTTGATTTTGAAGTTCAAACGAACTCGATCGAATCTATGCCTGAACTTCCATTCAAAGTCATGATGAACGTAGGTAACCCGGATCGTGCATTTGACTTCGCACAAATTCCGAACGAAGGTATTGGTCTTGCTCGTCTTGAGTTCATCATTAACCGCATGATCGGTGTACATCCTAAAGCATTGCTGAACATTGACAGTCTGCCTCGTGAAACGCGTGCTGCTGTGATGGCGCGTACTGCGGGTTATGCATCTCCAATCGAATTCTATGTGGAAAAACTGGTTGAAGGTATTTCTACCCTTGCTGCTGCATTCGCTGACAAGCCAGTGATCGTACGTATGTCTGACTTCAAGTCAAACGAATATGCGAACCTGATTGGTGGCAAGTTGTATGAACCAGAAGAAGAAAACCCGATGCTGGGCTTCCGTGGTGCAAGCCGCTACGTTTCTGACAACTTCCGTGACTGCTTCGAACTTGAATGCCGTGCACTGAAAAAAGTTCGTGACGAAATGGGTTTGACCAACGTACAAATTATGATTCCTTTCGTACGTACTGTAAACGAAGCGAAACGTGTCATTGAGCTACTGGCATTAAATGGCCTAAAACGTGGTGAAAATGGTCTAAAAGTTATCATGATGTGTGAATTGCCAACTAACGCGCTGTTAGCTGATCAGTTCCTTGAACACTTCGATGGCTTCTCTATCGGTTCTAACGACTTGACTCAGTTAACACTAGGTCTAGATCGTGACTCTGGTATCGTATCTCACCTGTTCGACGAACGTGATGCCGCTGTGAAAGTCCTTCTTTCTATGGCGATCCAGGCTTGCCGTAAAGCAGGTAAATATGTAGGTATCTGTGGTCAAGGTCCTTCAGATCACCCAGATCTTGCAAAATGGTTAATGGAACAAGGTATTGAATCTGTATCTCTAAACCCGGACTCAGTATTGGATACCTGGTTCTTCCTTGCTGATCAAGAAGCTAAATAAGCTGAAATTCAGTAAATAAAAAAGACCCTCAAATGAGGGTCTTTTTTATTTCAGTAATAAATTTTACATGAATTTAAGATATTAGATTTAACTAATCATCCCTTTGATATTTATCAGCAGAAAATTTTTCGTCATTACATTAAAATTACAGTTTTTAAACCATCAATTTTGGATACTTTATTTTTTGTAGATGGCTAAAAATTTGGATTTTTTTAGTTTCCTAAATCAAATTCGTTTTCTTTTGTGTTGTTTTGGTTGTACTTCACCTAAAAATGTCCGACATATGCGCATGTTTAGCTTAAGATTTTGTTTGTGTTATGGCTATAATTCAATAAAATCGAAGCTAAACCTTTTCAACGTACATTTTGAGATTCAGTCTTTATGCAGATTTACCTGGCACGAAATAATCAACAAGCTGGACCATATACGCTTGAACAGCTAAATCAGATGCTTGCAAGCCAGCAAGTATTATTGACTGATTTGGCCTGGCACCAAGGCATGACCGAATGGAAAGCTTTGGGTGAGCTCACGCAGGGTAAATTCGTTTATGAACCTGAAGGTTATATTCCACCTGCACCAGTTGCCGAGCCAGCAGCACCATTTGAGCAGCCTGCAGCACAAACCAATACTTATGCACGTCCTGCACCAAAAGCGAATACATCTGAACTGGCGAGTATTCCTGCACGTATTTTTGCCAAGTTCGTCGACCTGCTGCTCTGGATTCCAGCAACTTTCATTTTGACTGCCTTCTTCACAGCTGAAGAAAAACTGCGTTTTACCCAGCTAAATGAGCAGATCATGACGCAGGCTATGGGTGGCAGTGCAGATCAGAACCGCGTGCTGGAATTGCAGTCTCAAATGCTGGATATGTTCTCTACTCAGGCTTGGACAGCAGCAGGTTTATATCTGCTGATCATGCTGGTTATCCAAGGTTACCTGATTGCAAAATCTGGTCAAAGCATTGGTAAAAAACTGACTAAAATTAAGATTGTAGATGCTGAAACTGGTACTCAAACCTCACTCATGCGTGCCTTTACTTTGCGCAGTATCGTGTTCATTTTGCCTACAATTTATTTTATTCCATTGTTTTCGCTTGTGGACTGGATTTTCGGTTTGGGCAAAAACCGTCAGACTTTGCACGATAAACTGGCGAAAACCAAGGTGATCAAGCAATAAAATTAAGTTCTCTTTAAAGGGATGCTCTGCATCCCTTTTTTCGCTCATAACTTTGAAATTAAAATAAAATTACTATAAATATTCGACAATCCCGAGCAGTAAAATCGGTTTTTATTACAGTCATTTAAAGCCTCTTTATATATAGCTTAGTTTGTTGTAATCAGGCATAATGCCCTACAACGTAGCGGTGTCTCATGATTAGGAAGATTTTTTGTTAACAAATGAATCTTTTTAATCATGCGACACTTTAATCGCTATCCCATATTAATTTAGGGAATGGGACTCTTCACCGAGGTTGTAAAATGAGACAAACGATTTTAGCTGTATTGTCTTTATCTGCGATGTCCGCACTTTTAACAGGGTGTGGTGGTGATTTAGTACTTCTGAACTCTAAAGGTCCAGTTGCAGCAGGCCAAAGTAGCCTGATGATGACTGCGATTTACTTAATGCTTCTGGTGGTTATTCCATCAGCAATCATGGCATTATGGTTCGGTTGGAAATATCGCGCATCGAATAAAGACGCAGACTATAAACCTACTTGGGCACACTCTACTGCAATTGAAATTGTAGTTTGGGGTATCCCAGTTATTATTATTGCTATTCTTGCCTGGTTAACTTGGTGGGGTTCCCACAAGTACGACCCGTACCGTCCGCTTGAGGCTGACAAGGCACCATTGACCGTTCAAGTTATTGCTGAACAGTTCAAATGGGTCTTCATCTACCCAGAGCAAGGCATTGCGACTGTTAACGAAATCCGCTTCCCTGAGAAAACTCCGGTTAGCCTTCGTATCACTTCTAACTTCACGATGAACTCATTCTTCATCCCTGCGTTAGGTGGTCAGATCTATGCAATGGCGGGTATGCAAACTCACCTGAACCTGTTGGCAGATGAAACTAGCCCAGCTGAAGGCTACCGCGGTTTCTCTTCTAACTATTCTGGTTATGGCTTCTCACAAATGCGCTTTCGCGCTCACTCTGTGACTGATGCTCAGTTTGCTGAATGGGTTTCTGCTGTTCAAGCAGGTAATGGTACTTCAGTAAATCCAGAAGCAGTTCAAAAAACTGTTCTAGACCAGGCTGAATTCGCATCTCTGCGTGACGGCAACCGTGGTAAACACCAGATTGAAGCGCTGATCGCAAAAGCAAATACTCCTGAAGAGAAGGCTGCTGCTGAAGCTATGAAGCCTTACCCAACTAAGCCACATCCAGTGACTTATTACTCTTCTGTAGAGCAAGGTTTGTTTGAATCTGTGATTAATCACTACATGAGCAACTACCATGGTGCTGACCACTCAGCTTCTGCTGCAGAGCACGGTGTTGCGCACGAAGAAGCTGCTGCTTCTGAAGCACATGTAGCTGATGCACATGCGACTGCTTCTCAAGGGGAATAAGACATGAACTTATTAGGTAAGTTAGGTCCAGATGCAATTCCTTACGATCCAATCGTATTGGTTACTGTTGCAATGATGATCTTAGGCGGTATCGCAGTTGTTGCTGGTATCACCTACTTCAAAAAATGGGGCTACCTGTGGAACGAATGGTTCACATCTGTAGACCATAAAAAAATCGGTATCATGTATATCTTCGTGTCGATTATCATGCTTGTGCGTGGTTTCGCCGATGCGATCATGATGCGTCTTCAGCAGTTCCTTGCAAAAGGTGGTGGTGAAGGTTACTTGCACCCAGAACACTATGACCAGATCTTTACCGCGCACGGCGTGATCATGATCTTCTTCGTAGCAATGGGTCTTGTAGTTGGCTTAATGAACGTAGCTGTACCGCTTCAAATCGGTGCGCGTGACGTTGCCTTCCCATTATTAAACTCTCTGAGCTTCTGGCTTTTTGCTGGTGCTGCGGGTCTGATGATGGTGTCTCTGGCTCTTGGTGAGTTCGCTGCAACTGGTTGGATGGCATACCCTCCACTATCAGGCATTGAATATTCTCCAGGTGTTGGTGTTGACTACTATATCTGGGCACTTCAGGTTTCAGGTCTAGGTACGCTTCTTACTGGTGTTAACTTCTTTGTTACCATCATCAAAATGCGTGCGCCTGGCATGAAGATGATGGATATGCCGATTTTCACTTGGACTTCGCTTGTAACAGTTGTATTAATCGTTGCAACCTTCCCAGTGTTAACTGCAACACTTGCAATGCTGTCTCTTGACCGTTACTTCGGCTTCCACTTCTTCACAAATGACATGGGTGGTAGCCCAATGTTGTACGTGAACTTGATTTGGACTTGGGGTCACCCAGAAGTTTATATCTTGGTATTACCAGCTTTTGGTATTTACTCAGAAGTGACTTCAGTGTTCTCACGCAAAGCATTGTTCGGCTACAAATCTATGGTGTACGCAACTGTAGCAATTGGTGTTCTTTCACTGGTTGTTTGGGTTCACCACTTCTTTACAATGGGTGCTGGTGCCAACGTTAACGCGTTCTTCGGTATCATGACCATGATTATTGCGATCCCGACTGGTGTAAAAATCTTCTCTTGGTTGTTCACCATGTACAAGGGCCGCATCACTTACACCACTCCAATGCTATGGACACTTGGCTTCCTTGTGACTTTCGGTATCGGTGGTTTAACAGGTGTATTGATGGCAGTTCCACCAGCGGACTTCCTGGTACATAACTCTTTATTCCTGATCGCTCACTTCCATAACGTAATTATTGGCGGTGTAGTATTCGCAATGTTCGCAGGTATCATTTACTACTGGCCAAAAATGTTTGGTTGGAAGCTAAATGAAACTTGGGGTAAAGCAGCATTCTGGTTCTGGTTCTTCGGTTTCTACTTTGCATTCATGCCACTTTATATCCTTGGTTTCATGGGTATGACTCGTCGTCTGAATACATTTGACAACCCAGAATGGGACCCATATGTAAATATCGCGATGTTCGGTGCGATTCTTATTGCACTAGGTATTGCCTGCTTCATTATGCAGATCGTTGTTGGTTTCTTGCAACGCGAACAAAATATGGACTATACAGGCGATATCTGGGATGGTCGTACACTTGAGTGGGCTACTTCGTCTCCATCTCCATTCTATAACTTTGCTTATCTTCCAAAGATCAATGGTATTGATACTTTCTGGACTGACAAAGAGAATGGCGTTGCATACGCAAAACCAACCAAGTACGAAGACATCCATATGCCGACTAACCGTGCTGCTGGTTTCGTTATCGCCATGTTCATCACTGTTATGGGCTTCGCGTTAATCTGGCACATCTGGTGGTTAGTAGTTGTTACTTTCGTTGCATCTATCATCAGCTTCATCGTTTCTTCTTTCACCAAGAAAGTGGATTACTATGTTCCAGCTGCTGAAGTTGAGCGTATCGAAAGTGAACGCTATGCGATCCTTGAAAAACACTTGAAGAAGGACTAAGACCATGGCTGAAGTACTTCATCACGATAACCACGGACACGATGAGCATCATCATCACGATGATACTGACATCACTGTCTTTGGTTTCTGGACTTACTTGATGAGTGACCTTGTCCTTTTCGGTACACTCTTCATTGCATTCGCTGTTTTGAGTAGCCACATTCCTGTGGGCACTCCAAGTGCGAAAGATCTGTTTGGCGATTCTTTAGGTTTCGTTCTTACTGAAACCTTCGCCCTTCTGATCTCTTCTGTAACCTTTGGTTTTGCAGTTCTTGCTGCATACAAAAAAGACGTTGCAAAAGTACTGACTTGGTTAGCGATTACTTGGGTATTCGGTGCTATCTTCATCGGCATGGAACTATATGAGTTCAATCACTTAGTTCATGCGGGTCACGGTCCAAGCACAAGTGCGTTCTTATCTGCGTTCTTTACTTTGGTAGGTACGCACGGTATTCACGTAACTTCTGGTCTGGTCTGGATGATCGTGCTTATGATTCAAATCAAGAAATATGGTTTGACTCTTGCAAACACGCGTCGTCTAGCTTGCCTAAGCTTGTTCTGGCACTTCCTTGACATCGTATGGATCTGTGTATTCAGCGTAGTTTACTTGATGGGAGTTCTGTAATGAGTCATGATCATAACGCTGCTGGCGAATCACACGGTAACGTGAAGCAATACACTATCGGCTTCATCCTGTCTGTTATCCTTACTGTAGTTCCATTCGGTATGGTTATGGCGGGCGGTTTTGGCCGTGGTATCTTGATTACTGTCATCGCGATCACTGCGGTTGCTCAGATTCTTGTACAGCTGATTTACTTCCTGCACATGAACTCTTCTTCAGAGCAACGCTGGAACGTAATTGCATTTGTGTATACCATCTTAACCATTGCTATTCTTTTAGTAGGTTCTGTATGGATCATGAACTACCTTCACTACAACATGATGATCTAAACTGGTTGTCATGCTGAAAAAGTATTTATTCCTGACTAAGCCAGGAATTCTCTTTGGTAACTTTGTTACCACTTTGGGCGGCTACTTTGTAGCCGCTCAAGGTTCTGTAGATTTCCTTCTCCTGCTCCTTACTCTTTTTGGTACTACATTTGTTGTAGCATCAGGATGTGTGGTCAATAATGTAATTGACCAGGACATCGACCAGAAAATGCAGCGCACACAAAATCGTGCTCTTGTTAAAAAAACCATTTCTGAACCTGTCGCACTTGCCTTTGCTTTTGTATTAGGCCTGGTCGGTTTTAGTGTTCTCTGGTTTTGGGTAAATGCATACGCTTTCTTATTCGCAGTTATTGGTTTTGTCGTATACGTTGGTTTTTACAGCTTATGGACAAAACGAACAACTATTCACCAGACACTGGTAGGCAGTATTTCTGGCGCAGCACCGCCTGTGATTGGTTATACCGCAGTTGCAAATCAGTTTGACTTAGGTGCCCTGCTGATCTTCGTTGGGTATGCCTTCTGGCAAATGCCTCACTCGTGGGGAATTGCAGTTTACCGTTTTCAAGATTACAAAAATGCAGGTATTCCTATTCTACCTGTGGCACGTTCAATTCACCGCACCAAGGTCGAATCGCTGATTTATGTGATTCTGTTCGGTGTTGTCATGAATGGCCTGTTTTTCTTTGGCTATGCCAACTGGCTCTATATGGCGGTGTTGAACATCTTAACCCTGTACTGGATTTATTTAAGTATTCAGGGCTTTAAGGCTAAAGATGATGAGGCGTGGGCCAAGCAGTATTTTATGTATTCTGTGAAGCTGATTACTGTGATCAGTATTCTGTTCTGCTTTACATCGACTGCCCCTCAAATGCCATACATCATTTTTTAAAAAGATAGAGTTTTACTCTATCTTTTTTTATTTGAGCCTGTTATTTCCCCGACTCTCTTTTAAATACTTCTACTCTTATCTTTATAAACCCTGTCTTTCTGAAACCAACTGCAAAAATACACTTCAATCTTTCTAAAGTGCATTTAACGCATAAAATAAGAATTCTACTTGAATAAAAAGATACTCATTATGGCGAGATTAGAATTATCTCATTACCAACCATCATTAAATCACCAATTAATTAATCTCAGTCAACTTTTCCTTCTCTTTTCTGTGCTACTCATTCTAGCCCGTATAAAACCGCTGTTTAATTATGCAATTCTTGCCAATCTGGTTGTATTTTTCCCCAAAACCCACTAAACTTCACGCTTCGCAAATATTGCGACACAACCTTGGTTGTGACTCCTTGCTTCAATTGACTTAAAAATTGGGGCTGTTTAAACCGTAAGGAGCTGACAATGCGTCACTACGAAATCGTACTATTGGTACATCCAGACCAAAGCGATCAAGTTGTGGGTATGGTAGAACGTTACCTAACTCACATCAAAGAAGCTGAAGGTCAAATCCACCGTCTTGAAGACTGGGGCCGTCGTCAATTGGCTTACCCAATCAACAAGATCCACAAAGCTCACTACATTCTTATGAATGTTGAGTGTGGTCAAACTACTCTTGATGAGCTTGAAGAATTATTCCGTTATAACGACGCAATCATTCGTAGCCTTATCATCCGTCGTGAAAACGCTATCACTGAAGAGTCACTATTGGCTAAGAGTGCTGAAGAAAAACGTGCGCGTAAAGCTCAACGTGAAGAAGCACAACACGCTCAAGACTCTGCTGAAGCATAAGGAGAACCTAACATGGCACGTTTTTACCGTCGTCGCAAGTTCTGCCGCTTTACAGCTGAGAACGTTACGTACATCGACTACAAAGATATCGACACTTTAAAACAGTACATCACTGAAAACGGCAAGATTGTTCCTAGCCGTATTACAGGTACTAAAGCTCGTTACCAACGTCAATTAGCGCTTGCTATCAAACAAGCTCGCTACTTGTCTTTGATCCCTTACACTGACAATCATAAGTGAGGTTGAGCTGTGGATATTATCTTATTACAACGCATTAAAAACCTTGGTAAACTTGGTGATAAAGTTTCAGTTAAAGCTGGTTACGGCCGTAACTTCTTGATCCCACAAGGTATGGCAGTTGCTGCTACTGAGTCAAACACTGCGGCTTTTGAAGCTCGTCGTGCTGAACTTGAGAAAGCTGAAGCTGATATTTTAGCTGCTGCTCAAGCACGTGCTGACCAATTGAACGAAGTAAATATCGTAATCACTGCGAAAGCTGGTGATGAAGGTAAACTGTTCGGTTCTATCGGTACTCGTGACATCGCTGACGCGTTGACAAATGCTGGTCTTACAGTTGACCGTGCAGAAGTACGTCTTCCAAATGGCGCACTTCGTAACACTGGTGAATTCAACATCGCAATCCAATTGCACCATGATGTTGTTGCAGAAGTTCTAGTTACTATCGTAGCTGAGTAATTTCTCACCAAGAAAAAGAGCATGCTTTGGCATGCTCTTTTTTTATCTAAAATAATTCGAAGATATGGCATATCTCACTTTCATTTTATTATTCGCGTAATTTTAAAAATACACTTCGCATTTTTTAACGGAACGCGTATTATTTCACTTCGTAGTTGATAGTTGCTATCCATCTCCGAGAATATTTAAACCATTGTATTAAAATTCAGGGCTTTATATGTCACAGGCGAATGCCAGCACTAAGCACAACAGCGCTAAACCAGAAATTGTTGCTGATACTCAGCTCAAGGAGTTTCGCACGCCTCCACACAATTTAGCGATTGAACAAGCTGTACTTGCTGCCTTAATGACGGTTGCCGAATCTTTTGAACAAGTCGGTGATGTGCTTACTGAGAACGATTTTTATGCAACCCGTCATAAATATATCTTCCGTGCGATTGATCAGCTGTCCAAGGACAACTCTCCTTACGATGCCGTACTGGTGCATGACTGGCTAATTAAACAGAATCTGCTGGATGCCATTGGTGGTGAAGAATACCTGATGCAGCTCATGGCTGACTCGCCATCAAGTTTCTACAACCTGGAAACTTACGCCAACAAGATCAAGGAATTCTCGACCTTACGTAGCATGATTAAAGTCAGTTCTGAAATCCTGCAAAATGCCTATGACACCAAAGGTCGTAGCGTCAGTGAAATTCTGGATCTGGCAGAAACCAATATTTTTTCGATTGCCGAGCAACATAATAATAATGCCAAGGCACAAGGGCCGAAGGCAATCAATACCGTCGTTGCAGATGTCTTTGATAAGTTGAATGAACTTTCACAAATGGAAGGTTCGATTACTGGTCTCACCACCGGCTTCGTCGAACTCGACAATAAAACCTCCGGCATGCAATCCGGTGACCTGATTATTGTTGCAGCCCGTCCATCGATGGGTAAAACCACGTTTGCCATGAATCTGGTAGAAAGTGTGCTGTTTAACAACAATCTGCCTGCCCTGGTTTACTCGATGGAGATGCCAGCCGACTCGATCGCGATGCGTTTGATTTCATCCTTTGGTCGTGTGCATCAGGGTCATTTACGTGCTGGTAAAATGGACAGTGATGAATGGTCTAAAGTCACCAGCACCATTGTGCATTTGCAGGAAAAGAACCTGTATATCGATGACTCCTCTGCTCTGCCACCAACGGAAGTTCGTGCACGTGCGCGTCGCATTGCCAAAATGCATGGCGGTAAGCTCGGCTGTATCATGGTCGATTACTTGCAGCTCATGAAAGTGCCTGGCATGGGTGATAACCGTGTCGGCGAGATTTCGGAAATTTCCCGTAGCTTAAAAGCGCTCGCTAAAGAAATGCAGTGTCCTGTCATTGCCTTATCGCAGTTGAACCGCTCTCTGGAAAACCGTCCAAACAAACGTCCAGTCATGTCTGACTTGCGTGAATCTGGTGCGATCGAGCAGGATGCCGATTTGATCATGTTTATTTACCGTGATGAAGTCTATAACAAGGAATCTAAAGAAGCCGGGACTGCCGAAATTATTATCGGTAAACAGCGTAATGGTCCAATTGGTACTGTGCGTCTAGCCTTCGAAGGTCAGTACACGCGCTTTAGTAACCTCTCTCCTGAGTTCTATGCGCAGTATGATGATGAAGAATAAATATTCTGCTTAAACCTGATTAAAAAAAAAGAGACTCAAATGGTCTCTTTTTTTATTGCTTAAGCATACCTTGGAGGAAATTATATAAATGAGCATGTCCATTTGTGGCAGATAGGACTACAATATTTACAATTTTGAAATGACTGATTTTGTTTTATCAATACAGTTATTTCTCTCCCTCTTTTGTGTATTTCACACAACATCATTTTGTCATCCCGAAGGAGTATCTAGGGTGCGCCAAGCAATAGTTTATATTGACAGTACAGCACTGCAATATAATTTAAACCGTGTCAAACAACTTGCCCCAACCGCTAAAATCGTCAGCATGGTTAAAGCCAATGCTTACGGACATGGAGTTAAAGACTGCTTAGCAGCCTTAAAAGATAGCGATGCCTTCGGTGTTGCATGCCTTCAGGAAGCACTGGAAATTCGTGAACTCGGCTATCAGCAACCGATTACGCTGATTGAAGGTATTTTCTCTGCTGATGAAATGCAAATCGTGATCAATCAGAATATCGAAGTTGTGGTGCATCATCAGGTGCAGCTTGACTGGCTAATGGCTCATAAAGATGCTTATATCACTAAAGGCCTTAAAGTCTGGGTGAAACTGAACAGCGGCATGAACCGTCTGGGCTTTAAAATTGATGTGATTAAACAGGTGATCAATCAACTCAAAGCTGAAGGTTTTACTTGTGTACTTGCGATGCATTTTGCCAATGCAGATGCTGATCACCCATTGAATGAACAGCAAATCCAGCAGTTCCTTGAAGTAAAAAATGACTGTGCCCCACTCATGGGGTCATGCTGTAACTCGGCTGCGATTTATAAATATCCTGAACTGCATTTTGACTTTGTCCGTCCAGGTATCATGCTCTACGGCGCGACCCCATTTGCAGATAAAACGATTCATGATCTGGATTTAAAACCAGTGATGACTTTCACAGCTGAAGTCATTGCGCTAAATCATATTAAAGCGGGTGAACACGTCGGTTATGGTTCGACTTTCACCGCAGATCAGGACATGACATTGGCCATTGTTTCAATTGGCTATGGTGATGGTTATCCACGTGCCTTCCCGAAACAGAATTATGTTGCAATTAATGGACAACAGACTCGCGTTATTGGTCGTGTCGCAATGGATATGATTGCGATAGATGCAACTGATCTCAATCTGCAGCTTGGCACTGAAGTAGAGCTGTGGGGTAAAACTCGCCTGGTCGATGATGTCGCTGAAGCAAATGGCACTATCGGCTATGAATTGCTGTGTCGTATGTCTGCACGTCCAGTCCGAAAACTGGTTTAAAATACCGTGCATTAAAAAGCCCAATATTAATTGGGCTTTTTAATTTAATTTTCTGTAGTTTCTTCTTGGTCTTGAGTTTGTAGCTGGGTTAATAGCGCATCTACATGAGCTTGTTCAAAACTATGTGGTGTAAAGTCATTAAAACCCATATTCGTACAAAAGTCCCGGATTTCATCGCGTCGTGAAATATACTTCATCGACCAGCCGGCAAAATTAATCTGCTCAAGCGGACGCATTTCAAAACGTTTGATATTCTCATGCCGTGGATCTTTGCTCAGCTTTTCAAATAATACATTCAGATGTTCCAATTTGCCTTCAAGACATTGAAAAAAATAGCCATCTGCAAAATATAATGCCCCAGTAATATCGTGACGATAATTAAAATCTCGTGCCTCGGCCAGAATATCCGTTAAGTCATCGAGCAAATTCGACTTATCAGAGGTACTCTGACTGGCATAACAAAAATGATGCATGCTAACCTCTGTAATTTAAATTTACTTAAATTTAGCATGCCACTGTAACCTGATATCAAACAGATAGATAGTTTTATTGAAAATAATCTAAAGTTGGCTTAGGTAATTCCTGTAAACCTTTCTTCAAAGTGTCCGACCACTGCTTACTGATTTTGGTGAAATATTCATCATCTTCCTGAATGCGTTTACCTGTCGGAATTTCAAATGTGTCCTTATGATAAACCAGCACATCCAACGGCATACCTACGGAAACATTGGAACGTAAAGTCGAAGCGAAGGAAATCAGTGAACATCGCAGTGCTTCATCTAGCGGCATATCATAGCTGAGTGCCCGATCCAGAATCGGCTTGCCATATTTACTTTCCCCGATCTGGAAATACGGCGTATCACTGGTTGCACAGATAAAGTTGCCTTGCGGATAAATATGATAGAGCTGCATATCTTGTCCGGCAATCTGACCACCCACTAACAAGCTGCAATAATAGTTGCTTTGCTCCATGGTATCTGTAGTTACACTTTCAATCACATGCTTCAAGGTACGGCCGACCAGTTCCGCAACCTCAAACATGGTATGCAAACTGAGAATATTAGGTTCCTGATTCAGTTCCAGCTGATTTTTAATATGCCCGATCACCGCTTGTGTCGTAGCCAGATTTCCCGATGCCTGAATAACAATGACGCGCTCACCCGGAATACCAAAGGTATATAATTTGCGAAACACCGATATATGATCCACACCTGCATTTGTGCGAGTGTCACTAATGAACACCATCCCCTGCTCCAAACGAAGCGCACAACAATAAGTCATTTTTTGTCCTTACTAACAACTTAGAACCTGGACGATGGAATGCATGGATTCCACTCCGCCCTTTTCTCTTACTCCACGTACTGGCGCGACGTCCCAATAGTCACGCCCAATGGCAACATAAATATGTGCACTAGGTACAAATAACTGATTACTTACATCAAAGCAATACCAAGCTTGGTCAATAAATACCTCTGCCCAGGCATGACTGGCCAGATGAGAAGTATTTTGAGCATACAGATAACCCGAAACATAACGTGCCGGTAAACCCAGATATTTGCACATGGCAATGAAAATATGTGCATGATCTTGGCAGACACCCTGTTTCGCCTCGAAAGCATCAATGGCGGATCCATGTACCGAGCTACTATTTGTTATATACGGTACATGCTCCAATACCGCCTGAGCCAATGCGACCAGATTTAGACGCGTTGAAGCTGGCACATACTGTTTTACAAAGTCCTTCATCTCCTCATTACACTGAGTAGTTGAAGTTGGCTGCAAGAACAGGTTTGGATTGATCTGGTCATTCATTCCCTGATCATTATTCAAAGGATTTAAATCGACTATACCTTGCGCCATAATGGTTAAGTACTGATAGGGTGTGCGCTGAGTACTGGTAATCCACAAATTATGAAAGGCATCCCGGCTTAGCTCCCGACTGCCCGGCACGCTGACATCCCAGGAATGTACCTGCTGATGTACATTACTGGAAGGCATCATCTTAATGTACTGAATACTACTGGTGACAGTCTCGGTATAGCTATAATGCGTTTGGTGATTCACCATCAACTTCATACATTAATCTCAAACATATGATGAATATAATCACTGAATTGGTAAAAATTGATCAGGTCTGTATGGTCACGTAGCTGGTTCCAGTATTCATTCAGATCTGACCAGCCCATCTCCACCAAGGATTCAATCACATAATCAATTTTTGCAATTGTAGTGGTGGTGTCTTCACCTAGACGTAGCTCCTGATCAAGCTTTTCCAGACATTGGCCCAGACTAAAAAACAGAAACACATCCGGAGCTTCACCTTCCAGGATATCCTGACAATCTGTCACGACATCACAGATATAACCGGCATTCTGATCAGCAGTACGAATCAGGCGGTTCAGTTCTGCATAAGCTTTGGCAGACAGTACACCACGTAGTTCCTGAATATTGTCACGAGCCACTTTAAACTGTTGGTAGAATGAATAAGGTTGAGCCGGATCCAGCACCAGTTCATTTAGCGAACTGGCATCAAAGGCTGGCAGGCAGAATGCATGCGCATACGCAACTGCCGCATCATCTTCTAAAAATGGAAAATGGGCACATAAAAACTGCGTTCTTGATAAGTAGCGACCCAACCAAAAAATATGTTGCGCATTGGAATTAAGTAAAAGCATGACAAATTCCTTCTTTGCTATTTTTATGAATGGAGGTTATCGACAATCCAGGTGTCCTTAATGCCGCCGCCTTGGGAGGAATTTACGACCAGCGAACCTGCTTGCATTGCTACACGTGTCAGTCCACCCGGCACGATTTCAGTACGATAAGGTGAGCTGAGTACAAATGGACGCAAATCAATATGACGTTCTGCAATGCCATAATTGGTTAAGGTTGGGCTGACGGACAGATCCAGCGTTGGTTGGGCAATATATAAATGTGGCGCAGCCATGATTTTCTCTCTAAAGGTTTCAATCTGCTGTCTAGACGCCTGTGGACCGATCAGCATGCCATAGCCACCTGAACCTTGGGCTTCTTTCACAACCAGCTCATCAAGATGTGCCAATACATAACTGAGATCTTCAGCTTCACGGCATTGGTAAGTTGGAACATTCTTCAGAATAGGTTGTTCGCCAAGGTAGAAATTGATCATCTTATCCACATAAGGATAGATTGACTTGTCATCTGCTACACCGGTTCCCGGTGCATTCGCAATAACAACATTGTGCTGCAAATAGGCAGACATCAAGCCTGGTACGCCAAGGGTACTATCAGGTTTAAAACAAAGCGGATCGAGATAGGCATCATCGACACGTCTATAAATAACATCTACCTGCTGACGACCACGTATAGTTTTTACATAAACTTTCGCGTTCTCTACATAAAGGTCACGTGATGTCACTAATGGCACATCCATTTCCCTTGCCAGGAAAGCATGTTCATAGTAAGCACTATTGAAACGGCCCGGAGTCAGGACCACGATAAACGGATTATCGACAGCTGAGTTTTCTGCCAGAATTTCTTTGAGTAAATGTGGGTATTGCTCTACACCAGCAATAGGTGTCTGTTCAAACAGGCTTGGCATCAACTTTTCACTGATCTTACGGCTTTCCAGCATATAAGACACACCTGAAGGGGTCCTAAGGTTATCTTCAAGCACATAGAATTCACCCTTTGAGTCACGGATAATATCAATGCCACTGATCTGACTATAAATGCTGCCTTTCAGACTATGCTGATACATGTGTGGCTGATAAGCCTCATGGGTCAGTACTTGCAGTTCAGGCACAATCCCTGCTTTCAGGATGTCCTGCTGATGATAGATATCATGCAAAAACAGGTTCAGGGCTTTAACACGCTGTTCACAACCGAGTGCCACCATATTCCATTGCTTGCGTGCAATCACGCGTGGGATAATGTCAAAAGGGATAGTACGTTCAGTGCCTTCTTCATCTCCATAAACCGTGAAGGTAATTCCTTCATAAAGAAAATGTTCTTTTGCCAATTTATTCAGGGTGTTAAGCTCATCTAAAGTATGATTTGACAGCCACTCTTCGATTTTTTGCCCAGCCAGACCATTCATATTCTGGTCATCACGCATTTCATTAAAGAATTTAGATGCCATTTGCTGCAACACTTGTAGAGGTTTGCCTGTGTGAGTTGCTACCGTGTCCTTCGTATCTGTAAAATTAGTGTTAATCGCCGTTGTTGTAAAATTTTCTATAGTCGTTGTGATATTTGTATCCTGGGTTTCTTTTAGCATACAAACCTCGTCGTATTGTAATCAAATTGTATATTTAACAAAGCAATATCCATGCCATGCGGTATTTTTGTACTTACCATTAATCCCTTTATTTCCAAGTGACTCAATGGCATTTTTGCACCAATGTGTATCTATTCTGCTATTCTCGATTACTTAAAATACTTGCGAAAAAAATAGAGATTTTTTATTGTGTTAATGATTTTTTCTCAATTTGCAGATCCTGATTTCAGCTTATGACCGCACAAGAAAAAGAAACTTCGAATAGCCTTTATCGCCAATGGCAGATTTTATCGCGCCTGACGACCGGGAAATGGATGGGTACTCGCGAATTGCAGGAAATCCTGGAACGTGAAGGTGTGGAAATCAGTTTGCGCACTATTCAGCGTGACCTAAATCAGATTGCGCAGCGTTTTCCCATTGAAAGCAGCAAGACTATTCCACAGGGCTGGCGTTGGCGTTCCGATGCACCGATTCAAAGTCTGCCGCACATGACCAGTTCACAAGCAGTGACGTTTATGATGGTTGAGGAGCATCTCAAACATCTGTTACCACCCAGTCTGATTGAGGAAATGAATCCTTGGTTTGATCTGGCACGTCGCAGTTTGTCAACCCAGAACAATGTACGACAATGGATTAACCGGGTCCGTATCGTTCCTGCGACTCAGCCGCTGATTCCGCCTGTTGTCGACCGTCAGGCACAACAGGCGGTTTATGAAGGTCTGTTACAGGACAAGCAGCTGGAATGTATCTATCAGGGTCGCGGACAAAACAGTGAAGTAAAAACCTATATTCTCAACCCACTGGCATTGGTACAGAAAGGTTCGATCATTTATCTGGTATGTACACGGCATGACAAATCCGATATTCAGACCTTTGCCCTGCATCGCTTCAAGTCTGCGAATGTTTTAAATACGCGTGCCCTGCATCCGGTGAACTTTGATATTGATGAATATATTGAATCCGGTGCTTTGGGCTTCCGGGTCAACTTTGACCAGCCTACTGAAAATGTTATGCTGAAGCTGCACATGCCTGAAGCAGATGCACACTATTTTGAAGAAAGCCAGCTCAGCCGCGATCAACAGATTGAAAAGCTTGATCATGGTATGGCTCTCATTAGGGCAACAGTGCCTTTTACCTCACAGCTGGTATGGTGGCTACGCAGCTTTGGTAACAAAATTCAAAAAATTGAACCTGAGCACGTTTCCCGAGCCGTATATCAACAAGACGAAGCATAAAAACTGACATAAAAAAGTCCCATTCCCGGGACTCATAATTTTTTATATTGTTTTTGTCATTGTTCTGGTTGATCGACTGCTGATCCTGCATATACCTGTCTTGTTCCCCCAGATATATGCAGTAAGGAAGTTTCATAGTTAAGCTCATTACATACATGAGCATGCCAGCTCTGCAGTATTGAACCGGATTGATTTCTTCGTCATACCTTCTCCTCCGTTATTGGATAAAATCACTTTAAACCAACTTTTCTTGCATGTGAAATAAAAAGAAGCGATGCCTTTTGCAGATTTTTTTCATAGGATTTTTCCTGCTAAACATATTATTTTGGTTAATTTTTAATCTAAACCATCTTTCCAAGTTAAACCTATAAAATCCAATAACAATTTTGTTCTTGTATAAAACCGCCAAGCCTTGAAAATCTGAAGGTCTGATAAGAACAACAGGGAATCAAGATTTTATGGCAAATCCAGCTCAACTTGTCCGGCATAAACTGCTAAATACCTTTTTTTCACGGTATTCCATCTGGTTCCTTTGTATCTTTATTGCGTTGGTATTCACCGGCTTTCATATCGGCTATTCACCCCGCTATATTTACTATTTCATGCCTCAAACGCTGGTCAATACGCTGTGGATTATTAGCGCTGTTCTGAGTGTGGTGGGGCTATATGATGTACTACAACACCGGCATTCTATTCTCAGGAACTATCCGATTATGGGTCATTTCCGCTTCCTGTTTGAAGAGTTTCGCCCTGAAATTCGCCAGTACTTTATTGAAGCCGATCAGGATGCCCTGCCTTTTTCCCGTATGCAGCGCAGTCTGGTTTATCAACGTGCCAAAAATGAAAATTCTGACAAACCTTTTGGTTCGATTATCGATGTTTATAACCATGACTATAAGTTTGTCACGCATTCGATTATCCCTTGCCCACCCGCAGATCCAGCGACTTTCAGGATTACGATTGGCAATGAACAATGTAAGCAGCCTTATAGTGCTTCAATCATGAATATCTCCGCCATGAGTTTTGGCAGTATGAGTGCCAATGCCATCCGCGCGCTTAATCTGGGTGCCAAAATGGGCAATTTCTACCATGATACAGGTGAAGGCAGTATTAGCCCCTATCATCTGGAAAATGGCGGAGACCTGGTTTGGGAAATTGGTAGTGCTTACTTTGGTTGTCGTACACTGGACGGCCAATTTGATCCGGTCAAATTTGCGGAGAAAGCCCAAATTCCACAAGTGAAAATGATTGAAATCAAGTTGTCTCAAGGTGCGAAACCAGGACATGGTGGGATTCTTCCAAAAGCCAAGATTTCTGAGGAAATTGCCGAGATTCGCGGAGTTAGCCGCGAACATGACTGTGTTTCGCCAGCCAGTCATCCTGCGTTTGGCACCCCAATTGAAATGATGGAATTCATTCAGCAATTACGTGAGCTGTCTGGTGGCAAACCGGTCGGTTTTAAGCTATGTCTGGGGCAGCCTTGGCAATTTATGAGTATCGTCAAAGCGATGCTGCATACCAAAATCCTGCCGGACTTTATTGTCGTCGATGGTTCAGAAGGCGGTACAGGTGCAGCACCGATTGAGATGATTGATAATATTGGCGTTCCCCTGCGTGAAGGCTTATTATTCGTTCATAACACATTAGTGGGTGCAGGATTACGCAAACAGATCAAAATTGGTGCAAGCGGCAAGATCATTAGTGCATTCGATATCGCCAGTACGATCGCCATTGGTGCAGACTGGGTCAATTCAGCACGTGGTTTTATGTTTGCTATTGGCTGTATTCAAGCGCAAAGTTGTCATACCAACCAGTGTCCGGTTGGTGTCACTACTCAGGATAAAAGCCGCCAAAAGGCGCTACATGTGCCAAGCAAGGCGGAACGGGTCTATAATTATCATAAAAGCACCCTTAAAGCCCTCTCCGAAATGATTGCTTCCGCTGGTGTTTGTCATCCATCTGGTATTAAACCTCATCAACTGGCTCAACGCATCAACAGCCATGAAATTAAAAACTATGCACAATTACACTTCTGGATGAAAGAAAATGAGCTGCTTCACTGTGAAAATCGTGATGAAGAAAACTTTTATTACCGGATGTGGAATATCGCAACTGCAGAAAAATTTTAAATATATCTAAATGAAAAAGGCAATTCTTTAGCATCGCCTTATCTACTATTCATCATCTGAACTTAATAATAAGTTCGACCACCCTGCGCATGCAGAAAGGCTGGAATCAGACCGGTCAGTGCCGCACGAATATCAGCGCGCTCATTAATCAGCTGATGCGAACCTTCCTCTAACATCAACAACGTCTGCAGGCGGAATTTACGCCGAATAAATTCGATGTTATAACGCCAATCCACCGTCTGATCCTGCGCACCCTGCGCCAGCCATACCGGAATACGGCAAGCTGGCCGGTCTTCCATCTGCTGCATCCAGCGTGACATCGCCAGAATCCAGTCCATGCCCATCATACGGGGTTGTAATGGATCTTTTAAACGCACAAAGCGCAGGAATTCCGGGTTATGATTATTACGTCTGAAATGGCGTGGCACTTCACGCTTAATCCGGCGAATAATCCCGAGACCTACAGAGTTATGCCACCATGCTGTTTTAGCTGGACGAATCAGTGGTGAAAGTAGCAGTACGCGATCTACAAAGGGATTTTCACGGCGTTCTGCAAACTCCAGCAAGTGGTGCATCCAGATTGCACCACCAGTACTTTGTCCGATACCTAACCAGGGTTTTGGCAACTGCGTTGCATGACGTACATAACGGTGTACTGCATGCAATACTTGCTGGTAATGGTCAAA
This sequence comes from Acinetobacter sp. VT 511, assembly GCF_001077515.1. Lineage (NCBI taxonomy): Bacteria > Pseudomonadati > Pseudomonadota > Gammaproteobacteria > Moraxellales > Moraxellaceae > Acinetobacter > Acinetobacter sp. VT 511. The sequence continues at coordinate 104,870 of NZ_LFRE01000047.1, forward strand.
GTTCTGAATATTGGCTGATGAACCATTACTCAAACCGTGCCCCGGCAAATCAAAGGTGAGTACACTAAACCCTTCTTCCAGTAGCTCTTTGACAATTGGCTGATAGATCCCGCTATGTTCCAGATAGCCATGCAACAGAAACACCGTTCCCTGAATTTTATCAAAACGGCTTTCGGTCAGATCCGGCTCAAAGACTTGCACATGCAATTTAAACAATGGCATTTGCACATAACCTTGCCAGTGTTTCGCATTGAGCAGGTCAAAACCATACAGTTTCCGGTAAGCCTGTAATTCCAGCGTAGACTGCATGTCCCGATTCAGATTTAATGGTTGCAACAGCTGTGGTGTAATATCCCGGTTGGGGACTGGTAATTCCAGCTGTTTGAGAATTGTCGGGTTTAAAAATGGGATATCTGACATTAAGGTACCTCCCGACAGTCACTTGATCCAAACCACACATCCCGAAGTGTTGCTAAGAGTTCATAGTTAGCCCGTCGGCTATGATCATAGTTTTTAACACTTGGACGCCATGCAGTAAGTGAATTTGGCATTGGCGCTTCCACCGGAATGGTCTGAATACCGTTAAGTGCGAACAGACGGCGTGTACGTGGCATATGATAGCGGTCCGTGATCAGGATCACCGTAGGGGCTCCACCCTTCTTCTGTAACAGCAATGAACTGAAACGGGAATTCTCACAGGTATTCATACTACGGTCTTCAAGAAGTTTGGCATCTACATCATAGGCCTGCAACCAGCGTTGCATATACGGTGCTTCTACACCACTCAAAACAATCGGCAGATCATACTGTTTTTCGACTTCCAGGGTTTTTTCCAGGCGCAGACGAGTATAGTCATTGACAATAATATCTTTGCCATTTTCATGCAGGGTCAAACCGCCGCCCAAGACCACAATAGCATAAGGTTTGGACATCTCATCCTGCACTGGCTGAGTTTGGTCATGATTTAAAGTTGCGAGGTCTTCGGCAAATTCCACATTGGTCATTTGCGCAATATTTTGCTGATGCTGTTCAACATCATAGCTTTTCAGGAATTCTATAAACTGTCCCATCTGGGCAGCATTTTCATTACTGCTCAAGCTTAACAGTTCAGTTAGATCATCTGGTTCTACTGCATCAGCTGCTTCTGTTTCAGTCACCAGCAATGGTACCTGAATTTTCTGCTGTTCAGATTTTTCTGCCTCAGCTTCACGTTCATCTTCAAGTAACTGCTGTAAAGCTTTATAGCGTGCCTGAATCAGTGCCAGGTTCTGTGACTGATTTTTGGAAATATCTTCTTCCATCACCTTGAGATAGGCCTGGCGTGCAATCCATAACTCAGAACCTGGCTCCAGTGTTTCATTAACACTTAAGGAAGCCTGTTTCTGGCTTTCAGCCGCGATCTGATTGACCTCGACCGGAACAAAATAGTTCAGTCCTTTGACCACCAGATGTGAATAAAACGGCGAATAAAGAAAGACTACGAACAGTGTGCACAGCACAAATAGTACTGAGACTACTTGAACTATTCGAACCATCCAGTGTGCTTTATCCATCTATTTATCCTTTAATCCTGATGTGAGCGGATCATGCCATTTTCAGCAAATAAAACTGGCTCCGGTTCAAGCAGAACCCCAAATTTTTCCTGAACGTCCGCCTGTACGGCCTGGTAGGTTGCACGCACGTCTTTGAGCGAGGCATTGGCATAATTCACCAGCACCAGCGCTTGCTTATGGAACATACCGACTGAACCCAGCTGTTTACCTTTCCATCCGCTTTGGTCGATTAACCAGCCGGCTGCCATTTTAACTTGATTATTTGGCTGCGGATAATGAGGTAAATTCGGGAATTGTTGAGCAATTTGGTCAAAGAATTGTAAATCAACTACTGGATTTTTAAAGAAACTACCGACATTTGGATATTCTTTAGGATCAGGCAATTTGCTCTGACGAATCTGGATCACCTGGCGCTCCAGATTTTCTGGCGTCTGTTCCTCACCCACTGCTGTTTTCAGGTCACCATAATTGAGTTTAAGCTCAGGTTGCTTCAACAGACTGAAGATGACATGGGTAATGATGTAACGACCTGGCTGATCTTTAAAGATACTATGACGGTAGGCGAAGTCACAATCTGCTGCTTTGATTGAGCTAAAGCTGTGATTTTCACGATCATAGGCTTCAACGCTTTCAATAAATTCCCCGACCTCTACTCCATAGGCACCAATATTCTGTACTGGCGAAGCACCCACAAGACCCGGAATTAAAGCCAGATTTTGCAGGCCATAAAAACCTTGTTGTGTGGTCCATACTACAAAATCATGCCAACTCTGGCCTGCTCCAACACGAAGGCGTTGCACCTGATCATCCGCATCCAGCAGTTCAATGCCCTGAATGTCCATATGCAATACCAGTGCATGAATCTGTTCCGGCAAAAGCATATTGCTGCCACCAGACAGAATCAGAATATTCAGCTGTTGCTGTTTGGCAAAATCCAGAGCTTGGGTCAGATCATCAATTGATTGAATTTTACAGTAATGTGATGCAACTGCATCCAGACTGAGGGTATTAAAAGGTTTAAGTTGAACCTGTGTTTGGATTTGCATGACTTAAACCTTAAGCTCTTTTTGTTGCATTTTAAAGACATCGATCCATGCAAGACTGCTGGATTCACACTGATTGAGTACACGTTCAAAACCCTCAGCACCGCCATAATAAGGATCGGGTACTGCCTGTTTTGGATAGTCAGAATCATATTCACTCATCAGGGCGACTTCAGCACGTAATTGGCCAAGTTCTTGTTGAGCACGTTTCTGAAGTGCAAGAATATCCCTGAGATTGTCTTCATCCATTGCGAGCATCAGATCAAAATCAAGGAAATCCTGTAGAGTCAGCTGACGGGCACGCAATGCAGACAGATCATAACCACGCTCTAGGGCATGTTCCTGACTACGCAAATCAGGCGCTTTACCCGGGTGATAATTACTGGTTCCCGCCGAATCAATCATGATATTGAGATTATGTACATCGCAATAATGTCTGAGGACCACCTCTGCCGTGGGAGAACGACAAATATTTCCCAGACAAACACATAACACCTTAAATGGCGTTCTGGATGACATAAACAACCTCAGCACTACTTTATTTTCAGGATTCTTATGTTAAGTTATTTGTATAGTGAATCCTATATCACAACGCCACAATAATATGAATTTGGATAAAAATTAAGGAAGCAGCCATGCAAAGATTTCAATTTCAGACTGTTCCCAACATCATTGCCGGACTTGGCACGATTCGTGAGCTGCACCAAATTCTACAGAAAGGCAAATATGTTCGTGTGCTGCTGGTGACCGATCAAGGCATGATTACGCAGAATCTACATGAGGAAGTTTTATACATTATCAATGAAGCAGGTCTGGATTATGCTATCTATGCCGATGTGCAGGCAGATCCGCCAGAACATATCATAGCGGATGCCATTTCTTTCGCCCGTCAGGAACAGATCGATGTGGTGATTGGTTTTGGTGGTGGCAGTTCATTGGATGTGGCCAAGATTATTGCGGTCTTGAGTCATCCACAGCAAACCCAATGCCTGAATGAACTCTATGGTATTGATCAAGTTGAAGGCCCACGTCTACCGCTGATCCTGATTCCGACTACGGCAGGAACCGGTTCGGAAGTCACCCCCATTTCAATTGTGACCACGGGTGAAACCACCAAAACCGGAATTGTTTCGCCTTTGCTGTTTGCTGATATTGCAATTCTAGATGCCAGCTTTACCCGTGGTTTACCTAAACATATTACGGCAGCGACCGGCATTGATGCGATGGTGCATGCCATAGAAGCGTATACATCGAAAATCAAGAAAAATCCCTATTCGGATATGCTGGCCAAACAGGCATTAAAGCTCCTGAACAACAATCTGACTCGTGTTCTAGATGATGGAGATGACCTGGAAGCACGCCAGAATATGCTGGTCGGTTCCATGCTGGCTGGTCAGGCTTTTGCCAACGCACCTGTCGGTGCGGTACATGCACTGGCTTATCCACTTGGCGGGCATTTTCATCTGTCCCATGGGCATAGCAATGCGATTGTGCTGACAGAAGTACTGAAGTTTAATGCCCCTGCTGCCAAACAGAAATATGCCGAACTAATGACCTGGCTCGATCCCCACAGTAAAGGCTGTCATGATGGCTTAACTGATCTGTTCATTGATCATTTTAATAATCATCTGCAACGTAGTGGTTTACCTTTAAAACTTGCTCAGCTGGATATTCCTGAGCATATATTGATGATATTGGCTAAAGATGCCATGAAACAGACTCGACTGTTGCAAAACAACCCGCGTGATATGACTGTAGAGGATGCTTTACAGATCTATCAGGCGATTTATGCCTAATGTTTACCAATTAAAAGCTTAAATTAATCTCAATTTTTATAAGAAATGATTCATGAGCAAAGCACCTGTCAAAACCCGTGAGCAATATACTTTTTTCCTCAGCATCCAGACCCGCTGGGCGGACAATGATCTATACGGCCATGTCAATAATGTCACCTATTACAGCTATTTTGATACCGCAGCCAATGCCCTGCTGATCCAGCATGCCGGTTTTGACCCACGAACGTCTCCGAATATTGGTTTGGTGGTGAATTCCTGCTGTCAGTTCAATCAGGAACTGTCTTATCCTGAAGTGATTGAGGTCGGTGTCAATATCGCCAAACTAGGAGGTTCTTCCCTGACTTATGACCTGGCTATTTTTAAGCACGGCAATGACCAGGCTGCTGCCCAAGGCAGTTTTGTACATGTTTTTGTCGATCGTCATACACGAAAAAGCACCCCAATTTCAAATGAAATGCGGGATGCCTTATGTCCTTTTATGCACAGTAGCTGTGAAATCTAGAACTTATTTCAGCTGAATGTTTTTCAATTCTGCATCGAAGTTTTGTACCAGATCTTTCACAGCAGGTTCTGCATTTAGCAACTCCTCAGCGCGTTTAAATGCACGCACTTTACGTTCACGCTGCATGGTATAAGGTGTCAGTTCATTGACATCTTCAAACTTCACTTTGAATTGCGTACCTGTCCATTGCTGTTTTAAAGCTTCTTCTAGGGTATGTTTCAACTGACCGAGTAACTGCTGGTAACGCTCTGGAATATGAAAAACTGATTCTCCATCAATTTGCCCGGTCATAATACCGTACTGTGCCAGCTCCTGTACCGCTGGTGAAAGCTGGCTATTGCGGAACCAGAATTCCCATTTTTCTACAGTCCATTCACCCTGCATGTCCTGTACCGGAATTTGCAGGATATCCTGTGGCATCAGATTACGATCTGTTGAAATATCTGTATTTGCTGTCTGGATATGTACAACTTCTGTCGGAGCTATAGGCTCTGCTTGAGAATAAACTTCAATATTTTCAACATTTTTTGTTTCAGGTGTTGCTGCAGACAAACTGAATTCAGGCTCATTCTGTTCTACAGGCGCAGCAGTACGATTTTCAGGAAGATATTCTTCTAACAGGAAATCATCACTACTGGCTTCTGTGCTTGCTGTAGCTGGTTCCGCCGGCACATCATCAAAACCAAACAGTCCATCATCCACACTTGGGTCAAACATAATCTGATCCGTACTTGGTTGCTTAACTGTCGTAGGTTCTGCTGCCTGTGCTGGCGCAGCATGTAAATCTGGTTCATCTTCCACATCGAGAAAATCATCAGAAGATGATTCAGACTGTGCAGTGGCTGGGCTATATTCTGGCTCATCCTCATAACCATCATCTAATGGAAAATCTTCGACCACCGGTGATGCAACTGGAGCACTTTCCTGTTGGGGGACAATACTTGGCTGTGCAGCTACAGGTGCCACTTGTTGTACTGGTACAGTATTGGCTGGAATCTCATTTGGCTGTAATGGACGGAAAGCCAGCAAGCGCAGCACCATCATTTCAAAACCCTGCTCCTGCGTTACTGCCATTTGCAGATCAGCACGACCCTTACAGGCAATTTGATAATACAGCTGCAGATCTTGTGCTGAAATCAGTCCTGAGAGCTGCATGATTTTCTGGTTAATCTCAGCACTATATTTCAGACTTAAATCTGGCAAATATTGTAAAAGTGCCAGTTCATGTAAGGTCGAGATCAGCTGATCTAATACTAGAGATACATCTAGTGCCTGCTGCCGGAACTGAAATAAAAGCTCACTAACTCGTGCTTTCTGGTTCTGGTGAATCGCCAAAATCAGGTCATAGATAATAGTACGGTCAATCAGACCCAGCATCTCTTTCACGTCCTGATGCTGAATCGCACCCTGGCCATAGGCAATGGCCTGATCGGTCAGCGACAGTGCATCACGCAATGAACCTTGTGCAGATTCAGCAATTTGCCAGATTGCATCCTGGTCAGCCTGAATACTTTCTTTTTGTAAAATATGCCCCAGGTGATCAGTAATTTCATCGACTGCTAATGGACGTAAAGTAAACTGTAAACATCGCGAAATAACTGTAATCGGGAGTTTTTGCGGATCTGTGGTTGCAAACAGGAACTTCACATGTTCAGGAGGTTCTTCCAGTGTCTTTAACAAGGCATTGAAAGAATGGGTAGAGAGCATGTGCACTTCATCGATCAGATAGACCTTGAAGCGCCCTTGAGTCGGTGCATAGGGAACGTTATCTAATAGTTCACGTGTATCTTCAACTTTTGTACGGGAAGCTGCATCGATCTCGATCAGGTCAATAAAACGGCCTTCATTCACGGCAGTACAGGTTGGGCAGACCTCACACGGCGTTGAAGTCACCCCTGTTTCACAGTTCAGGCATTTTGCAAGAATACGTGCAATCGTCGTTTTACCCACACCGCGCGTGCCCGTAAACAAATAGGCATGATGCAGACGGCCACGTTCGAGCGCACTGGTTAAGGCACGAGAAACATGGTTTTGACCCACCAATTCATTGAAATTACGAGGACGATATTTTCGTGCAAGTACCTGATACATGTATGCTCCTTTTTACAGGTCTAAGCATACTGTTTTTTTGATAAATAGTGAAATAAATGCAGGAATTGAATAAATAAAAATCCCTTTTCTATTCAGATAAAAAAAGGGATATAAAACAGAAGCTTTTATTAAGATTTGAGGCTTTCAGCTAAAATAAAATCACTTTGCATCTGATAGCGTTTGCCTGTTTGATCTTCACGAATTTCGAGTAAACCCTTTTCCAGATCAACAAACAGTAAATTTCGTTTAGCGACGTTGAGCAATTCAATCTTCTGTCTACTGTCATCCTGAAAACGGATTTTACCGCTCATCGTTTCAATCTCGTTATGACCGCTCAGACTCTCACGTTCCAGCACAAAGGTTTCATCTTCATTCAGTCGAAGTTTTACAGCCATTCCCGGACAATCTTCACAGCTAGACAAACATCCCATACACGGTGTTGTGCCCTGATATTCACCCGCCCAGGCCGTTTGCATCGCCTGAGCTTCAATTGCAGTTTGGGCTTTATCCTGTTTGGTATCCTGACAACCCCATAGTGCCGCCGTTGCCACCAATGGAATCAAAACAACTTTCTTCATGATTCTAGATTCAGCATGTTGATTATGCGGCAACATACCATAGTGAATACCGTGAGGTAAATTGCATTAATTTGTCGGGAATCTTAAAACCAGCCCTTACGTCCGGTCTGGATCTGATCAGCGCAACGTAAGGCTTCCTGAGTTAAGCCCCACAGACGGTAATCTCCAGTAATGGAAGCAGTAGGAAAATTATGGGTATAAGCAAAACTCAGTTTACGTTCCGGATCACACCAGGCTCCAGAACCATTAAAACCGACATGACCAAAACCTTTCGTTGATTTTCCTAAGGTCAGGATGCGGTGATAGCCCAGACGCCAATGCATCGGAAACGGCATAATCCGGTCACGATGAGTATATTGCACCGTACTTAAACGTGTAAAAGTCTGTTGGGAAATAAGGTCTTGTCCCTGCCATTGGCCTTGTTGTGCCAGCATGGCATAGACTTTTGCCAGACTCTGAGCAGTAAATACCCCGGTTGCTGCAGGAATAATGGCTTTAAGTCCTTCATCACTAAAGAAGTTGAGATGCTTCATACCTTTAGGAATCATGGCATCCTGAAAATCCTGCGGATTTTGACCACTCAGCTCTAAGGCGCGTTCCATCAGATTAGGCTTCCTTGGTTGATGAGTTTGATCTGCGCGTGACCGAGTCTGTTCTTTTTTCCGGTGAATCGGACGAGCAACACGTAGCAATTCATGCTCAGGCACACCAAAGTAAGCACCATCTAGCTGTAATGGTTGCACCAGATATTGATCCATCAACTCAGCAAGTGTTTTGCCAGTCGCTTTTTCCAATGCTCCACCGACCTGCCAGCCAAAAGTGAGCGGCTGATAAGCTGCATCCGTTCCTAAAGCAAAACGTGGTCTGGCTGCGGCAACGCGTTGCAGTATATGCGGCCAATCTACCATTTCCCGGGCATCCTCGATGATATTGCGAATATCATACAAACCACTTTGATGACTGAGCATATGTGCCAGCGTGATCTGGTCTTTGTCTTGCTGGGCAAACTCTGGCCAGTATTCTGCTACAGGTGTGTCATAGCTGATCAGTCCATGACTGACCAGGATATGTGCCAAGGTCGCTAAGACACCTTTGCCAGTGGAATAACACACTGACAGCGTATCCGGTTGCCACAGTTCCTGTTCAGATTTTTTGCCGGTATAAATATCCAGGACTTTTTCACCCTGATGATAAACCACCAGTGCAGCACCCCCCTGTTCGGCACGTGCATCCTGAAAACGACTAAACTGCACGGCCAGATCCTGAAAGCGAGGATCAACATAACCTAGATAGTTTTCGGTACTGGCAGATAGATATTGTTTAATCGGTTTCATGCGTCCTTCCTTGATACATGTTTCAAATGAGATCTAATATTTGTACAGGCTGAAATAAAAAAAGCCTAAATCAAGTTTAGGCTTTTTAGATCATTATAAAGCTTTGATGCTACCTGAAACATGCGGTTTCTGGCTTTTCGCATTACGGATCAGGAATTCAGTATCATTGTCTGATTTCGCAGTCGTGAACTGCACTTTAGATGGCAAATACATCGGTAGCTTAAACCACACGTCCGCTTCATAGGCATCTGGCAGGGTCAGGCTGGCTAAAGCTCTCGCCTTACTCCACATGCCATGGGCAATCGCCTGTTTAAAACCGAAAGCTTTAGCTGTTAGTGCATGAATGTGAATCAGGTTAAAGTCACCTGAAGACAGAGCATAGCGACGACCAGTATTTTCAGAAATGTCCCATTCCGCATTCACTTCATAATTCGGTATTTTGCTTTCTGTGGTTTTTGCAGATGCTTTTGCATCAGTTTTTTGACGTGACAAATAAGTGGTTAATGCTTCAACCACAACATCATTACCGACTTTCACTGTAGTAATGAAATCAAACTGTACGCCTTTATCATGTGGCTGCAACTCACCAAACTTGCAAGATAAAGTCAGCTGTTCATTCACACCCACTTTACGGTATTGCTTGACCTGATTGCGGATATGCACCAACCCTAGAATTGGAAATGGGAAAGCTTCCGAGGTCATCATATGCATTTGCAGACTTTGTGAAAGTACTGCCAGATAGATCGCCGGGATATAACCATTGTTCTTAAAACCACAGACGGCGTTGTAAGCTTTTAAATGCTTTTGATCGACCTTGAATGAATCTACCACGTATTCAACTTGCGGCAGGACCTTTTCACCCTTTGGCTTTTTTGAAATGAGGCCCTGAATGATTTTTGGATAAGCAAGATACGGCTTTGGAAGTTGATTAAAATGGCGAGTATGCATACTGAACCTTTGGAATATTTTTATTTCAATTTGGATTGAAAGCCCCTTCTCCCTTTGGGAAAAGGCTGGGATAAGGGTAATATCTCATCCTGCCTTCTATTTAATTTATTTAACTTCTTCCTAACCCTCTCCTACGAGGAGAGGGAATTCTTGATCTACTCTACGGGTTAACGTACAGAGAGAAAAGAACTTTTCAGAAAGAATTAAGCTCCTAAAAGACTCTGACCACAGACACGAACCACGTTGCCATTCAAGCCTGTAGATGCAGTTGAAGCGAACATTGCAATCGTTTCAGCGACATCGACTGGTAAGCCACCTTGACTCATTGAATTCATACGGCGGCCAGCTTCACGAATTGCGAAAGGAATTGCAGCTGTCATTTGAGTTTCAATAAAACCAGGAGCAACGGCGTTAATGGTAATACCATTGCTTAAAGTTGGGGCTGTATATTTCACAATACCGACTACACCCGCTTTAGAAGCTGCATAGTTAGTTTGACCCAGATTACCTGCAATACCAGAGATTGAAGATACACAGATAATACGGCCGTTAGCGTTCAGACCGTGATTATTCAACAGGTAATCATTGACACGTTCAATCGCTGACAGGTTGATGTTAATCACCAGATCCCAAAGCTCAGGCTTCATGTTTGCCAAAGTCTTGTCACGGGTAATACCGGCATTATGCACGATAATATCTAAACCGCCCTGCGCAGCTGCCGCCACTTTGATTTTTTCACCAGCATCAGCTGCAGTAATATCAATTGCCAAGGTAGAACCACCGATCTCACCTGCTACACGGTCAAGATCTGCTTGCTGTTGCGGAACGTCCAGACAGATCACATGTGCACCATCACGTGCCAGTACATGAGCAATCGCTTCACCAATACCACGGCTAGCACCTGTTACTACAGCTGTCTTGCCTGCCAAAGGTTTAGTCCAGTCTACATCTTGAGTCGCTGCTTGAGATACGCGAATCACTTGACCAGACACATAGGCAGAACGTGGAGAAATCGCAAAGCGGAGTGCAGATTCGAGATTTGCTTCAGCCCCATTGTCCACATAGATCAGGTTCGCTGCGATACCTTTTTTGAATTCTTTACCCACTGATTTTACAAAACCTTCAAGCGCACGTTGTGCAATTGCCTGCTTCACTGAAGTTGCTGATTCAGGAGTGGTTCCTACAATCACCACACGACCAGATGCCTGGATTTGACGCGCGATTGGATTAAAGAAATCATATAACGCTTTTAAATCGTCCGAATTCTGAATACCAGACGCATCAAAAATTGCTACTTTGAATTTTGATTCTTTGTCGCCCTGGTTAAATGCACCCAGGTTCAGACCCGCTTGTGCAGCTGCCTGTTGCAGTTCAGCATTATTTCCCGCATAGCTATTGGCATGAATATTTGCCAAAACCTGTGCAATTGAACCAGTCAAAGTACTGCCAGGTGCAGCACCTACTAAAACGGCGCCTTTGACTACAGGAGTTGCAGAGTCATAGCGCTCAAGGAAGGTTGGGGATGGAAGACCTAGGTTTTTAATGACAAATTTACCAATAGGAGATTTTGCGAACGCTTGGTACTGGTCAGTCATGTTTATTATCTCTCATACAAATTAATTTTTGATCGATCTAAAGTTATGCTTTAACTTCAATATGATGTCAGATACTTATAATTCAATAGATCCATCAGATTCCGGTCAATAATACTTGAGATAATAAACAGATGACTTGACCTAAGCGCACGCTGTAATGTCATTCTAGTCAATTCAGCCTATAGCCTTCTATGCTAATGTAGCGACCAAGAAGATGATCAATTTGCCTGGTAAAGCCTTATGAGCAAAACAACTCAAGAAAATCCAGCGGTCGAGAATCCTGTAGCCGAAAGCGTGTCAAAACCATCAACAGCACGCAAGCGCACAAGCAAAACGACGAGCGCAACGTCTGCAGAAAAAAGTCCGACGAAAACCACTCGCCCCCGTGCTGCGTCTAATCGTGCGGAAAATACGACTTCAAGCAATAAAACCTTAACACCAAAAACACAGATTTCTGTTCAACAGGACCAAAACATGAGCCAAAATACAGTTCGCCGCGTTGCTATTATCGGTGGTAACCGCATTCCATTTGCACGTTCTAACGGTGCTTACTTTACGGCATCCAATACTGATATGTTCACCGCAGCCCTGAATGGCCTGATTGAACGTTTTAATTTACAAGGTCAACGCCTGGGTGAAGTCGTAGCTGGTGCAGTATTGAAACACAGCCGTGACTTTAACATGACGCGTGAGTGCGTACTGAACACTGCCCTTGCACCTGAAACTCCGGCTTATGACATTCAGCAGGCATGTGGTACTGGTCTGCAAGCTGCATTCCTGGTTGCCAATAAAATTGCATTAGGTCAAATCGAAGTCGGTGTGGCTGGTGGTGTAGATACTACCTCTGACGCGCCAATCGCATTTGGTGATGGTTTACGTAAAGCTTTACTTGAACTGAACATTGCTAGAACAGCAAAAGATCGTTTGAAAGCTTTAACCAAAATTAATGTGAAAGACCTGATGGATGCACCGAAAAATGGTGAGCCACGTACCGGCCTGTCTATGGGCGACCATCAGGCAATCACAACACTGGAATGGGGCATTTCTCGTGAAGCACAGGATGAACTGGCTGCATCTTCACACCAGAAAATGGCAGCAGCATACGAAGAAGGTTTCTTTGATGACCTGATCACACCATTCCTAGGTCTTGAGCGTGACAATAACCTGCGTCCAGATTCTTCAGTTGAAAAACTGGCAAAATTGAAACCTGCTTTCGGTAAGGGCGATGCACGTACCATGACTGCGGGTAACTCTACTCCGCTGACGGATGGCGCATCTTGTGTACTGCTAGCGTCTGAAGAATGGGCGAAAGCCAATGGTCATGAAGTACTGGCTTACTTAACTTTCCAGGAAACTGCGGCAGTTGATTTTGTAGAGAAGAAAGAAGGCCTGTTGATGGCACCTGCTTATGCCGTTCCACGTATGCTGGAGCGTGCTGGTCTGAAACTTCAAGACTTCGACTACTATGAAATCCACGAAGCATTTGCATCGCAAGTACTTTCAACCTTAAAAGCGTGGGAAGATCCGAAATTCTGTAAAGAGCGTTTAGGTCTAGATGCACCATTGGGCTCAATCGACCGTGCCAAACTGAATGTAAAAGGCTCTTCACTGGCAGCGGGTCACCCATTTGCTGCGACAGGTGGCCGTATCATCGCGACTGCTGCGAAACTATTAAACCAGAAAGGTTCAGGTCGTGTACTGGTGTCAATCTGTGCGGCTGGTGGTCAAGGTGTGACTGCGATTATTGAAAAATAATCTTTACATCTGATTAAAAAAGCACCTCATATGAGGTGCTTTTTTATTGGTCACGCTATGCTTTAACAAACATCAACTTTTAGCATATTCAGTGCGAATTCCCATTTTTATTTCGATCTGGTCATAGCACCACTGGAAAATAAAGGTATAGACCAGAATACATAGCGTTAAACTCAAATCTGTCAAAATTGCCTGCCATAGGCTCATCTCTAAGGCATATGCTACCATCGGAATGGTCGCCAGCATCAAGCCACCTTCAAACCCGATGGCATGCGCAATACGCACCTTAATGGTTCTTTTCAGCTGATGTTTTGCCTCAATTTTTTCAAAATAATGGTTAAACAGCATATTCCAGACTACGGAAGTGACTGCCATGGCAACACCTAAAGTTCCGGTAACTTCCATTGGCAACTGAAAGATATAACTCAGGGCAATGGCAATAATGATTAACAGAATGACCTCATAGCTCAATGCATGCACAATCCTTCTGCTTGAAATTAACATTTCTGCTTACTCAAATAGATTAATAATAGTGCCTAGTTTATTTCCTATTATTTGATTATTCGAGTTAGAATCTTTCAAAAATATTGACAGATTAAAATATGAATATTAATCAGGAACAATTACTGCTGTTTAAAGCAGTGATAGAGACTGGCTCCTTCTCGGCAGCCGCACGCAAGCTTGGCAAAGTGCCCTCTGCTGTAAGTATGGCCATTGCCAACATGGAAATTGATCTGGATTTACAGCTTTTTAAACGGATTGGCCGTGAGCCACAGCCTACAACAGCAGCTCAAGTGCTGTATAAAAAGACTGAACAACTATTGGTAGAAATGAATCAGTGGAAGCAACATGCTCAAGCATTAAGCTCAGGGCTAGAATCTGAACTGAATATTGTCATCGTATCTGAGCTCCTACACACGCGCTGGACTGATTATGTAGTCTTACTAGAACAGCAGTTTCCGGATTTACAAATCAATGTATTTTCTGCCCCGCAAGAAGATGCTCACCGACTGCTATTTGAAGGTGCTGCCCAACTTGCATTGATGTTTGAACGAGAGCAACTGGAGACCCGGGAGCAGTTTGTCGAGCTGAAAAAAGAAACACTGGTTGCCGTTACCGCGAAATCCCATGCTTTAAGTCAGCTTGATCAGGTTAGCTATGAGCAGATTCTGAATAGTCGCCAGATTGTAGTTGCCAGCCGTGATCATCAGATCAAGCCAGAACTGTTATTTTCCAGAAACTATTGGCGTACCGACAACCATCACTCCGCCTATCGATTAATTAAACAGGGTTTGGGCTGGGGAATTTTACCGATGGAAATGCTGCATGAACATCCACATATTCAGGAACAACTGCATATTCTGGATCTGTATGATTTCACCCCAAAGTTTGATTATTTTGTCGATCTGGTCTGGAGTCGTGAAACAAAACTCGGTCAGGCTGCACATTTTTTGATTAATCACATCAGAAATCAACGCAAAAACACAGATTAGTTACTGAAAATAGTCGGTGAACACTTGGGAAATAAGCACTTTGTGATATAACAGAATGCATAAGCAATAACCTAAGAACTAGATCCAAATGACACAAAGTGCGTTAAACCAACTAAAACAATTCACCACCATTGTTGCGGACAGCAGCGATTTAGCTGCGATTGAAAAATTCCGTCCACTCGATGCAACCACCAATCCTTCACTGATTACTGCTGCAGCCAATCAATCTGAAAACAAAGCTCTGATTGCAGACGCCTATGCGCAGGCTAAAACCGAAGGTTCTGTGGGTAATGAGCTGATTGAACGTACTATTGACATTCTTACGGTTAAATTTGGTGTGGAAATTCTTAAACTGATTGAAGGCCGTGTTTCCACTGAAGTAGACGCCTCCCTATCTTATGATACTGAAGCGACGATTGCCAAAGCCAAAGAATTACTGGCACTGTACGCACAGTACGGCGTTGCTTCAGATCGTATCCTGATCAAAATCGCATCGACCTGGGAAGGTATTCAGGCCGCACGTGCGCTGGAAGCCGAAGGCATTCATACCAACCTGACCCTGCTCTTTGGTCAGCATCAGGCACATGCCTGTGCAGATGCTAAAGTTACCCTGATTTCGCCATTCGTTGGCCGTATTCTGGACTGGTACAAAAAGGCTGAAGGTGTAGATCAGTATCCAATTGAAAAAGATCCAGGTGTGTTATCGGTAAAAAGTATTTATAACTTCTACAAATCACACGCTATACAGACTGAAGTGATGGGTGCCAGCTTCCGTAGTATTGATCAGGTACTGGGACTGACTGGATGCGACCTGTTAACTGTTGCACCCAACCTGCTCGATCAGCTTGAACAGGATAACCGTGTTGTTGAGCCGCAGTTGTCTTCGGACCATGTGCCAAAGCAAGGGACTTTAACTCCAATTAGCCAGGAAGACTTTAAACAGCAACTAGAACAAGATCCAATGGCATCCCAGTTACTGGAAGCGGGTATTCAGGGCTTTATTAAAGCACGTGAACAGCTATCTACCCTGTTAAGCCAAAGTTTTACAACAGATTCAGAAATTAAGGCTTAAATCTTAATTCAGCTCTAAGCCGATGCAGGTATAATGCCGCATCGGCTTTTTTGTATGTGGATTTTGCGTGTTTGGTATCACTGATTTAACGACCTTTATCATTGGAACAGCGTTAATTGTGATGTTACCCGGACCGAATTCCCTCTACGTCATGTCGGTAGCTTCTCGCTACGGGATTAAAACTGGATATCGGGCGGCATTCGGTGTCTATGCCGGAGATATGGTTCTAATTTTCCTGACCGCACTCGGTGCAGCATCTTTACTGCATGCTTTTCCGGTCCTGTTTACTATTCTGAAAATTATTGGTGCGGTGTATCTGAGCTATCTGGGTATTAAATTGTTGATTGCGGCTTACCACACCTGGAATACCGTACATAGCAATGCACAGATCCAGCAAGCCGAGCAGAATCTGGAGCAATTACATCCCTTCCGTACGGCGATGACCATCAGCATTTTGAATCCCAAAGCGATTCTGTTTTATCTTTCTTTTTTTGTGCAGTTTGTTGATCCATCCTATCCATACCCTGCACTGACTTTTACGATTCTGGCAATTATTTTGCAGATCATCAGCATGTCTTATCTCAGTATTCTGATTTTTTCAGGTGCTACGCTGGCTCAATTCTTTGGGCATCATTACCGTCTGACTTCACTTTGTGTAGCCAGTGTGGCAATCCTGTTTTGTGGCTTTGGGCTAAAACTGGCGACTTCAACTTTATGAAATGCATGACGTCCCAACAACTTATAACCCTACGTGATTTAGGTTGTTTTTACCTTTAACAGCATTACTGAAGCGCGTATGATAAGTGCACTTTTCACTCATACTGATTATCTCTGCAACGGATATGCAAAAACTCCTTCAAGACTTCTCCCTACCCGCAGCATTTGCCGGTTTTATTACTTTTTTAGTTGGGATCAGTGTTTCCTCTGTGCTGGTAATTCAGGCTGCACAGCTCTTAGGCGCGAACACAGCTGAAATTACTTCCTGGTTCTGGGCCCTAGGGATCGGGATTGGTCTTTGTGGGCTTATTCTTTCCTGGAAGTTTAAATATCCAGTAGCAACTTCCTGGTCAACCGCAGGTCTGGCCTTAATCCTGGCAACCGGCACAGGCTATAGCCTGCCTGAAGCTTTGGGCGCTTTTCTGGTGTGCGGCCTTGTCACTGCCGTATTGGGGTTTTTAGGTATTTTTGAGAAAGTTCTGCATGCGATTCCGCAAAGTCTAACCAGCGCAATGCTGGCAGGAGTCTTACTTAAATTCGGGATTGGTCTGTTTGCCAGCTTGCAACATGAGTTGGGCTTTATCCTGTGTCTACTCGCTGCCTATATCATTGCCAAGCGGCTATCGCCCCGTTATAGCATTGTGGTTACCGTGATTGCTGGTGTCGCCCTATGTCCCATATTTCTGGACTTTAATCCACCGAGGCTGCATTGGTCACTGGCTCATCCAGTCTGGGTGAGCCCTGAATTTTCCTGGACTGCGATTCTTGGTCTGGCCTTGCCACTCTTTGTTATTAATATGGCATCGCAATATTTACCAGGCTTGGCAATGATTAAAAGTTATGGTTATACGCCACATGTTAATCAGCTGATTGGCTGGACCGGCACTGCTCAGACCTTACTGGCTCCTTTTGGCTGTTTTGCCGTCAATATTGCGGCGATTAGCGCCGCGATCAGCCTGGATGATCAGGCCCACCCGGATAGCAAGAAACGTTATATCGCTGGTATGAGCTGTGGTTTCTTCTATATCCTCATGGGCTTATTTGCAGCCACACTGACCAGTATTCTTTTAGCCTTCCCTGCCGTTTTTATTACTGCACTGGCAGGGATTGCTCTGTTTGGCACCATTGGACATAACATTACACTTGCTTTCAGCCACATGGATGAACGCGAGGCGGCATTATTAACTTTCCTGTTTAGTGCTTCAGGAGTGCAATTCCTAGGCATCGGTTCAGCATTCTGGGGACTGTTGTTTGGCCTGGTGGTACATCTGTTCTTTAAATGGCGTAAAACTTATTAAGAGTCTTATTTTAATTAAGGTTGGATAACACACCAGTAGGTGATTGCAGAAATTGAAGTGTCTGTTCAAAGGTCTGCTGGCTTTCTTTTTTACCCATATAAAACTGATATTCATGAATCAGCCAGGCTTTTGATTCTGGATAAAAGATTTCCTTTACCGGCACCTGATTCGCTTTCAAAACCTGCACAAATGGATAGGACTGCGTTTCTGTGAGAAAATCCTTGTTTCCGCCACTGATCAGCACTGGTGGATAATTTGGAGTGATGTGCTGAATAGGTGAGATCTTTTTCAAGAACTCCGCATCATGCCGGCGATCGCCTGTATAGGCCTGCACCATATTATGAACTCCCCATTCAATCAGTTTGATTTTTTCTGGTGCCGTATCCACAAACGCGTTCAGGTCATAAATGCCACAGTGTAAAATTAGCCCTTTAAGCTGTGCAGGCTGGATTGATGGCACAAAGTCAGAGTTGCGGGCAAAAACCGGATTGGTTAACAAGGCCGCATAATGACTGGCGAGATTGGCACCGGCAGAATCGCCAGCCAGATAAAGCTGATCTGGATCAATCTTGTATTGAGAAGCATGCGTCTGGAGATAAGCCAATGCCATATTAATTTGCTGTAGCTGGCTTGGATAAGTTGACCGAGGAGCAAGCTGATATTGCACAGACACCACGTTATAACCTTTTGATGCCAGCAGTTTAAAATAGCCTCGTGCATGTTCGCGAGATCCGGAAATCCAGCCACCGCCATGAATCCAGATCACTGTTGGGCGCTGTTCCAGTTGAGTCATATTTTGTGGATGATATAAGTCCAAACCCAGCCGCCGATCAGAATCATAGAGAATATTTTGCTGCACAATGACATCATCCGGTGCATAACGATCCATGATTTTCTGCTGTACGGCTGTCGTCATATTAAAAGCAGTGGCAATAATTTTACTGTTCTGTGCCGTACTCTGACAGCCATATAACCCACATAAAAAGATTAAGCCTAATAACCCTTTTCCAGCTTTGACTATATGTGTATTCACCATATCTTGAATATTTCCACTAATTATTTTCCAAGTTTCAACGCTCTATATATTTTAACCCAACCAGCTTAATAGAGATTGAGCAAACCTGCTTAAAATCCGGGTATTCCAGTCTGTTTTATCTGCCAATCAGTCTACAGTTTTTTGTAAATATATCACTGTAATTTAATGAATTTTCAGATTTTTTTATATTTTGCAATTGAACCACCTCCATCACTGTGCTATCAATAGTTTAAAGCAAGACAAAAACGAAACCGGAGTATAAATAAGATGGCCTATCAACATATTTTAGTCCCTGTGGACGGTTCAGAAATTTCCTTTTCAGCAGTACGTCATGCTGCAAAAATTGCGAAAGCTTTTGGTAGCAGACTGACACTCGTCAGTCTGATTGCAGAAAATCCTTTTACTGAGGCAGATTTCTACTATAGCTCTGCCATTATGAAAGAATATTTTGTTGAAGCACATGCCAATGCCAAAAAAGCATTGAAACAAGCAAGCATCATTGCCCAAGAAGAAGGTGTGGAAGCCGAAACACATATTGTGACTGGTTTGGTGAATGCCGAGCATGTCGCAAATACTGCAGAAGAAACTGGCGCAGATTTGATTGTGATGGGTTCACATGGTCGTAAAGGCTTCCAGAAGATCATTCTGGGCAGCTTTGCACAAGATGTTCTGGGTGTGTCGGAAACTCCAGTGCTGATCATTAAAAAATAATCTGGTTCTGCGCATCCCTTGATGCGCATGACAATAAATCATGCTTTAAAGCATTGCTATTATTCATCACGCCAGCTACAGCTGTATTCTGTTTCCAAGCGTGCATCATTATCAGGAATTTTTATGAAGCATTATCAACATATCCTGGTCGCAATTGATGAATCGCCTATCTCTTATGCGGCTGCAGAACATGCGCTCGATATTGCAAAAGTTTTTGGCAGCAAAGTGACCTTAATCAGCGTCATTGCGGTTGATCCTTTTTCTGGAGTAGATTTTTACAAGGTTGCCCCAGCTGTTACCGATTATTTTATGCAGGCCGAGCAAAATGCACTGGATAGGCTTAATGATCTAAAACATACCTTTACACGTGAAGGTATAGATCTGGATATTCGGATTCTACACGGCATGTCACCCTCGGAAGGCATTCTGCAAACCAGCCATGAATTACCTGTAGATTTGATTGTGATGGGTTCACATGGGCGTAAAGGATTACAAAAACTGATTTTAGGCAGCGTGGCACAAAATGTACTCGGCTTGGCTGAAACTCCAATACTCATCGTTAAAGAATAAATGCCCTTCCTTGCTCATCAAAAAGCCTGTCTTAATGACAGGCTTTTTGATTTTCTAGAAACTAGCGAATTTTCTGGTTCAATTGGTTGAGGAACATTTCCGCTTCCAACTGGGAGCTGAACACTTTGATATATTCACCAGATTTCTGTACCGAATTTGGCGTGTATTCCAGATGAAGTTCGAATACTCCACGCGTACTGTCCTTGATGACTCGCACAGCAATAATGTGTTGAGTATTTAAATAAAATCCATCCTCAATTTTAAATAACATTTGAATTTGCCCAATTATCAGATCATCTTGATCTTTACATTGTGAGCGCCTGAAATTGGCGTCACACATACTTCGATATGTGTTGCTATAGTAAAGCAAAATTTAATACATACTTTCTTTAATAACATATTGAATAAATATTACTGATGTTCTAAATAAAAAAGCCGGATATTAAACCCGGCTTTTTCAACATGGGTTAATTAAACACTGAGCATACTGTTCAAGGTTTCACAAACATTTTTAGATTTTACCAAGGGCTTCAGAGCTTCAAGCTGAGCTTTCACTTCACTACGTTGCGGTTCAGCCAGAGTATACCAACGAGAGAGAACTTGAAGCAGACGTGAACCGACAATCGGGTTTTTCTCATCCAGATATTTCGCCAAAGTAATATAGTGCTGTACACCAAAACCCCAGGTATTGACCGGATTTGCATTCAAACCCCCACTTACAGCACGAATACGGTTCGGCACAGCCAGATCATAATCAGGATGCTGTGTCAGATAAGCAATCGTTTCAGCAGTTGCTTGAGGATGCGCCGCCTGAACCATAAACCATTGATCTAAAGATAAAGCTTCATCTTCAAAACGGCTATAGAAGTCTGCTAGAACTTCTTGGGCTTGTGGTGCATCATTCCAGACCAGGACTTTAAGCGCTCCCAGACGTTCAGACATGTTCCCGGTATGATACTGCTCATAAGCCAAATCAAAAGCAGAGTCATCCCCTTGGCGTGCGATCATGGTGAGCATGATATTTCTTAATGCACGGGTACCCATTGCCTGAGAGAAATCAGATTGCAGATCTGGATCAAGTGACAGGTAAATTTCTTTGGCAGTGTCAGCAAAAGCACGTGCCAATTTATTCAGCAAGGCATTACGTTTTTCCTGAATCTTGCTTGGACGATAGTCCACATCAATCCGGCTGCCAAGATAACCCTCAGTTGGCACATCAAACAGACGAGATGCCAATAACGGATCCTGTTCAATCACACCCGGCAAGGTATTCAACATCGCCTGCACATAAATGTCCGCAGGCTGATCATTCAGGAGAATACGCTCAAGTAAAGTCTGGGTCGCCTGCCAGCGATTAAAACCATTGGTTTCATACTGTAGCAAAAAGGCCAGCTCTTTATCCGAATAGTTAAATTCCAGATTGACTGGTGCCGAGAAGTTACGCAGTAATGACACCACTGGTTTTGCTTTTACCCCAGTAAATTCGATACGTGCCTGCTCCTGATCAAACAGGTACACCCCATCTTTGACACCATTTTTAAACAGCGCTGTTGAATTCAAAGTCAGTTGTTCACCACTCTCTATATCAAACAGGGCCAATGCCACCGGAATCGGGACAGCTTGCAGATTTGGATATTTCGGGTGTGCTTTCAGGCTTTGCTTAAAGTTCAGGCAATAGGTCTGTGCTTCTGCATCATATTCACCATGCACTTCCAGCTTTGGGGTACCTGGCTGGTTATACCAGATCAGGAAGCTAGATAGATCGACACCAGAACCTGCGCTTAATGCTGCAACCCAGTCTTCCACCGTCACTGCCTCACCATCATGTCGGCGGAAATATTCATCTGTACCCATACGGAATTTAGCTTTACCGAGCAAGGTCGCCATCATACGGTTAATTTCCGCGCCTTTTTCATACACTGTTGCAGTATAGAAGTTATTAATTTCTACAAAATGGTCTGGACGTGGTGGATGCGACAATGGACCTGAATCTTCAGGGAACTGATGCGCCTTAAGCACTGCAACATCATCAATACGCTGCACTGCTGCAGACTGCAGATCTTCAGAGAAAGACTGGTCACGGAAGACAGTCAAACCTTCTTTTAAACATAACTGGAACCAGTCACGGCAGGTAATACGGTTACCGGTCCAGTTATGGAAATATTCATGTGCGATCACTGACTGTACCCGCATGATTGCAGCATCAGTGGTAAATTCTTCATCTGCCAGTACACATGAAGTATTAAAGATATTCAGACCTTTATTTTCCATTGCGCCCATATTAAACGCGCTCGTGGCAACAATCATGTAATTATCGAGATCATAAGGACGACCATAGTGTTCTTCATCCCAACGCATAGAGTGCTTTAAGGCTTCCATGGCAATTTTACATTTTGGGATGTCTTTCTCTTCAGCATAAATTTCAAGTGCTACATCACGGCCTTCAGAAGTGGTATAGTGATCTTTCATCACCGCCAGATCACCGATCACGCAGGCAAACAGGTAACTTGGTTTTTTGGTTGGATCTTGCCAGATTGCATAGTGACGGCCTTCCCCCGCTTCACCCGTTTCAATCAGGTTACCATTGGCAAGAAGTACCGGGAATTTCTTGTCTGCTTCAACACGTGTAGTAAAAACAGACAGGACATCCGGACGGTCCGGATAGAAGGTAATTTTACGGAAGCCTTCTGGTTCATTCTGAGTCACAAACAGATCCGAACTGGCTTGATACAGGCCTTCTAATTGGGTATTGGATTCAGGATGAATACGAACAACAGTTTCAATCGTAGGCTGATCCGGTGCATTGCCAATCACTAACTGTTCAGTATCAAGCTTGTACTCACTTTCAGAAAGTGGCTTACCATTAACATGAATTGATTGTAATTCCAGATCACGACCGAGTAAAACCAGCTCACCTTCAGTCTGACGCTGCATTACCAGTGTAGCGCTGACCAGCGTATGATCTGCATAAACCTGAATATTGAGCTCAACCGAGTCAACGATATAAGAAGGTTTTTGATAGTCTTTTAAATAAATGGTTTGATCTGCTTCAATCGCTGGATTAGCCGCAATATTCATATTAATGTCCTGATCTTTTTACACCGCTTATGTAAAGCAAAAAATGTTAATCATATTGATCATACGACAACTTATTCTGCCTGTCTGTGCATTTCATTGTGTTTTTATATATGGGACTAAACTGGAGTTATTTCAATTCAGGTATTTAAATTACTGAAAGTAATTGACTTATATTTAAACAATAAACAAAAATATGCCGTCTTAAGATATTACTAAAATAAATATGAAAAAAATTCTAATGCTTGTCGGCTTTTCTGTTTTCCATATCGCTTCTGTTCAGGCTGCAAACTATTCAGGGAAAATGCCCTATCAATGTCTGGCTTCCACACAAACCAATACAATTCTAATGATCAGTGTCGCCAACTCTGAACCTGACCAGATTCAGGATGTGATGTATTTTCCACATTTAAAGCAGATTGATTTATCGTATGATTCTGCTATGGGTGTGGGGAATCCGCCCTCTCTCATACATTATAATTACTTTGAAATGCTCAGAGAAAAACAGACAGGTGAATATACTTTTGCTGTAAATAAAGACAATAAAATTCTTTTTGCCGTGTATACCAGCCCACAACTGAGCATGCCAATCTCCTTTGGAATACAGCTAAATCTGGCAAGAAAGGAAGCACTGAATCGTAAGTTAGCCAATCGGTTGCGTGCATGTATTTAAGTCTATGCACATTTTCATGCACAAGGCTGCATTGAAAAGCACATTAATATGGAATTAAGTATCTCCAAGCCAGAAACTATTCATTTTAATAATGATCTTAAATATTTCTAATATTAAATAAATCAATATCATAAATTCAATTTATTCTGCATTTAAAAAATGCAGCACATAAAAAATTGTTTTGTGCATACTTCTTGCTTTTATTTAAACGTGCAGATTACACAACTATATCTACAATAAAAAATGAGGTAAACTATGTATCTTAAAGAACATATCGTACGTGTTGAAAACATCAAGACCCTGCAAGCACTCGATCAAGCCAATATTGACCATAAAGTAATTGCACTGTTTATGAGCTGTGAGGGCATCAAGATGCAAGCCTATGAAGTGGGTGCTATTCTGAACAGCTATAATGCACTTGGTTCCAAAAAGGTTCAGCCTAAAAAAGTCCAGGCTTTAATTAATGCCAAACATTTGGGTGAAGAGGACGAAACCCTGCCTTGCCCAGTCTAAAGACCATTTTCAACAATACATAGAGGGCCACTTAAGTGGTCCTCTTGCATGTTTGATTATCAGCTCATGATGAAAACTTTAGCCTGAACCACACTTGCCCAAGCTGCACTGTGTATAATGATTTTCCTTCTTCATTTTACGATTGCTAGTTGATATGACGCTTAATGTTTTGCAGAAACAGCTTGATGAAAGTACCGCATGTCCCTTGTGTCAGGCAGCAATGTACTGGGTCGAGGCAGAACAATTTGATCAGGAACTGAATTATCACGAATGCAGTCACTGTCATCATCAGCTTTATCCTGACCAAAAACATAATTGCTTCTGTGAAAAATGTCTGGCCAATCGTAGACGTCAAATGAAGGAAACACGTCTGCAGGAAAATCGCCAGCATCAAAGTAAAAAAGATGTACATCAATATGAATTAGGCCAGCTCAGCTTTTTAAACAAGTTATTTCTGCTGGCGATTCTGGATGATCATGTACATGAGCACAGCCAGCACGCTGAATATATGGACTGGGATCAGATCAAATATCACAACATCAGTCCAAATTATCTGATGCAAAATGCTTTGGTTAAACGCCTCAGCAAGGAAAATATTCTGAGTCTGAAAGACTTTAATGCCGATCAGCAGCACTATTATATTAATGTGCGTCTGGATGGTTATTCAGAGCCGAGCCTGTTCAGCATTACCCAGCAATTACGCCATTGGTTCTTTGAGAACTTAAGCAAAGGCGTACCTTTTAAAAGTGCAGATGAAGTTAAAGAAACCCTATATTTTCTGCTGTATCAGGAAGTGATTCAATTTGCCCAGTTTTATTGTCGTAGCTGGGGCATTCAGATTGCAGGTAATAAAAGTTTTCAGACTTTCTGCTACCGCATGCTCGATGTATTGGCAGTCGGCCAGATTTATTATCTAGTACAAACGGCGCTGGAATACTTATACAAACAGAAAGCCTTGCAAGCCCGCAATGAAAATTTCATCAATACGAATTTACTGAAAAAAACCCTGCAGCAGTACCGTGAACGTGCCATCAACGAAAAATGGGAAACCTCTACCCTGCCGCGCCCACCACAATTGCCTTTAAGCAAAATGAGTGCAATTCTGTTCTTTCATTTTCTTGGCTATAATGAAAATATTTTCTTCCAGCCAATCTGGCGTTCATGGCAGCAGATTGAGCCTCGTTTAAAATTCTATTCCAATAAACGCTGTATGCATTGTGGGTCCGAGGAACTGACCGTGGATTATGATGCCACGGACTATGTCAGTCTCTGCTGCCGCAACTGCAAACATCAAGACCATTATTTTACCCGCTGATGGATTCAGCCAGACGCACTGTGAATATCAATATGAATACCAATCTTTCTCAACTGCACCATGACATTTTGGAGGGTGTTTGTAATGCCTGGACAGCATTACAACAACAGCAACCCTTAGTGCATATCATGACCAATGCTGTTGCCAGTAATTATGTAGCGAATGTTCTACTGGCTGCGAATGCTGCACCTGCCATGATTGACAATCCTTTTGAAGCTGAAAATTTTGCCCGAATTGCAGCAGCCGTCAGTTTGAATCTAGGAACACCAACATCTGAACAAGTTCAGGCCATGCTGATTGCTGCACAGACTGCGAATGCGATTAAAAAACCCTGGGTGCTGGATCCCGTTGGTTATGGTTCAATTCTGCACTGGCGCTCAGAAGTGACTGACCAATTAATGGCATTTCAGCCAACTATTGTACGTGGCAATGCCTCCGAGATCGGTACTCTGGCAGGCAAACAGGTTACAGGCAAAGGTGTAGGTACGACATTAGACAGCTCAGAAGTCTACCAACAAGCTAAATCATTGCTGGCACAATGCCAGTGCATCGCCATTTCCGGAGAATCAGATTACATCATCTCCCAGGATTATCCTGTGATTAAGGTGATGGGCGGATCAGAATTACAGCCACGTGTGACTGCAACAGGTTGTGCCTTGGGTGCATTGATTGCAGCTTATAGTGCTGTGGCTAACCCAGTAATTGCGGCAACTGCTGCACATCTGCATTTCGCGATTGCCGGTAAAAGGGCTGCTGAAATTACCTCTACACTGGGCAGCTTTAATGTTGCCTTTATCGATCAGATTCATCTGTTGAATCCTGAAATTATTCAACAATATGCTGATTTTGAGCTGCTTTGATTTATTATCATTAAGGAAAGCTGTGTCTAGTGCACAGATTTCCCGAAAGCCAGATTCATAATTGTTTCAGAAATTGTTTTGAAATCTAAGCGGCAAACACACATCAATCCTTTCCCATCAAAATAGTCTGGCACGTGCTGCATAAAGAACTGGTAATGAACATCACTGCGTTTGCGCAGTCGAATTAACTGATCTGGCGTGACTTTAGGCATCAGTGCCGGTGCAACATAAATACCCTGTCCACGTTTATCTACCCGAGACTTGTATCTGTGCATCAGCTCAAGTACGGATTGATGAGCAGTCGGCATGGTGTAACCTTTTCTTGGATAGAAATAACGACTACGTGAGGCAAACAAGGTGTAGACCTTCGGTTGCATCAAGGTGGTGACAAACCAAAGTGGAATGGCCGGATAACGTAAACGATAGCGCAAAGCCACACGAATGGCAGTCTTTAAAGTCAGATTACTACGACGATACTGTTCCAGTACTCCGGCACGTGAAGTCACCACAAAAATAGGTTTGTCCTGCAGCTGCAATTTGAGAATTGGCATAATATTCTGGCCAATCAGCTGCTCTCCGACGAAATACTGTATGACTGGTACAGAGACTGCTTCTGGATCATGTACATATTGATATAGCTGTTCAACAGACGCAAAGGGAAAAATGAGTTGATCAAATTCCAGCATCTGCTGAAAAAAATCATGTTTCTGCTGGGCTGGCAAAGTTGCAAAATCAATGATGGTTTCTCTGATTTTCATGTATGTCATCCATTGAAGCGGCAGGCAGATCAGTTAATTCATGATACTTTTCTACTGATTCCGAGCTAAAAGCGTGTGATTAGTAAATCTTCTGATTTGGCAGATTAGCATAGGATTTTTAAGTTCTTATACACAATATCAGACTTATCATTTACCAAATAGTTCACTATAAATTTAAGTTATTGAATTTAATAGTTATTATATATAAATTATGAGACCTGTATCAAGCTTTTATTTAATTATGTATTTTTAACCTCGATTTTTTTGAAGAAAATAAGCAATTTTTATAGTTTTTAGCTGACTGACTAATTTCCAAGCTTAAAATTATTCTACTGTCTGTATCACAGTATTTAGGCATAAAAAAGCCAGCAAGTAACTACTTGCTGGCTTTTCCTAGATAAACCAGTTTAAGTCAGAACATCAAACTTAACCTTGGTAATGGATATTCACCGACTTAATACGATTGTTTTCCATTTCAGTCACTTGGAAAGTAACCTGTTGATGCTCCAGTGTTGTACCAACTTCTACATGACCATTGGTTTTATCCAGAATCAGACCTGCAACACTGATATAACCAGCATCTTCTTCAATTAGATCCAGCATACCTAGCTCTAGTTCCAGCTGATACAAATCCAGCATGCCTGAAGCAATCCAATGCGTATCATCCACACGAACTAAATCCAGCTGTTCGTCTGCATCCGGGAATTCCCCTGCAATCGCTTCAAATACATCTAGTGGTGAAATCAGACCCTGTACATGACCAAACTCATCACTCACCAGAACCAAAGAACCTTTAGAAGTCCGCAAGGTATTAATTGCATCAATAACCTTCATATTTTCAAAGATAAAGATAGGACGATGACGCTTAATCAGTGCTTTTAACGCTTCTGGTTCTTCCAATACATCCAGCAATTCTTTAGCACGAACAACGCTGATCACCTTATCCAGACTGCCACGACAGACTGGAAACAGACTATGCGGTACCGACAAGATTTTTTCACGAATCTGTTCTGGGCTATCATCAAGATTTACCCAAGAAATATGGCCCCGCGGTGTCATAATAGATGCTACAGAGCGTTCCGCTAAAGTGAGCACGCCACCGATCATATAGCGCTCTTCATCTGCAAAGGTTTCTTGTGCTTCAGCATTCATATCTGGACTGCTGGTTTCTACTCGGCCACCCATCAATTTTAAAATTGAGTCGGCAGTACGATGACGTAATGGAATTTTTGCTTCATGTTTTGCAACATTGCGCTGACCAAACTGGTTAAATGCCTCAATAGCAATAGCAACACCAATACCTGAATAGATATAGCCTTTTGGAATATGGAAGCCAAAACCTTCTGCAATCAAGCTGATACCAATTAAGAGTAAGAAACTTAAACACAAAATCACGACGGTTGGATGACGATTGACAAAGGCAGTTAAAGGCTTAGATGCAAGCAACATCACCATCATTGCGACAACCATTGCCACCATCATCACATAGATGTTGTCGACCATACCAATTGCGGTAATGACTGAGTCTAAAGAAAAAACTGCATCTAAAATAATAATTTGCACTACAACTGCGGTAAAGCTTGCATAAACTACATTTGTCGTGACTTTGACTTCGGGTTTACCTTCCATCTTCTCATGTAGTTCTCCTACTGCCTTATAGACAAGGAATAAACCGCCTCCCAAAAGGATGAGGTCACGTCCTGAGAAGGTTTTTTCAAATATGGTAATTAACGGTTCGGTTAAAGTAACCAACCAAGAGATTGCAAATAACAATCCTAAACGCATAAGTAACGCTAAAGATAAACCAATGACACGGGCTTTATCACGCTGTTCTGGGGGTAATTTTTCTGCAAGAATTGCAATAAAGACTAGGTTATCAATACCTAATACGATTTCTAGAATAATAAGCGTAATCAAACCAACCCATATCCCCGGATCTAATAAAAACTCCATTAGTTCATATCTCCGAGATAGTTAGCTGAAATCGAAATATAAAGTAGACCTGCGCACGGCGACGGATCCATAAAAGTAACCTTTTTGACTTAAGACTCTCTTATTATGCACAAAGCTTTTAATTTGTAATGGTCTTTTTATATTAATTCCGTAAATACTTGTTTATATAGAAGTCTATACAAACTGGTTAATGATTAATAGCCAGGATTGTTCTTCAGTGCTTCACTTAACCCCTGTCGTCGTATTAGTTTAGCTGATATGCGAAAAAAGCGTTGCTTTCCAAGTCACTCATCAGTTTTCGTAAACAATCACCCTCTCATCATCAATATCAGTACCAGCTTTTCTCAGATATATCCCTAAATAGAGATAACGCTTAGAGATATTTTCATAAATAGTTTTAGTAACGAATTTCTTCATATCGGAATGAAGAATGACTTAATAAAGACGCCACTATCCTCCAATCACTGATCTTCCCCACGCTTTCCTTATTTTATTTTAAAAATTAAAGTGACATTCATCGGGTTAAATACACCTTCAAGTTTAAATCTTACTACTAAATCTTTCTTTCATATAATTTTATTTATAATTGGATCAAAATTCATAACAAATTTCCCGATGTATGGCAGAAGTGAATAGGTAACAGATGAGTTAAAAATAGGTAAACTTAGGTCTTTCTCGACCAGCCGGTAATTTGTGTCAATTATTAGCATTATTAAAAACATTGATTCACATTTTGTCGCATTTTTTAAAAATAATGGTTGAAACTTATATAAACATTTTCATAGAATGTAACTGCCTTACAAAAATAAATACAAGGAATCTACCATGACTAAAAAGTATGCGAAGTTTTTACCTTCAACAGAAGAATTTACTTTAGAAAATTTTCCCTACTATTGGGTTACTCAAGTCCACGCACAATATGTTTTAAATGTTGACCACGCGCTCAAGAAATATGGCGTTGACAATTCACGTCGCCGTATTCTGCTTGCCTTAAAAGCGAAACCACATGCGAGCGTGTCTGATCTTTCCGAGATGGTGGTTTCTAAAATGTCGACCACCACGAAAATCGTCTATCGTCTTAAAGACGAAGGCCTGGTTAATACTTATTCTTGTGAAGACGATGCACGTATTACGCGTGTGGTTCTTACAGAAAAAGGACATGAGATGTTCCATAAGATTAATGACCTGACTAACATTGTTCTGGAACAGTCATTTGAAGGCCTAACACCACTTCAAATCGAAAAAACTATGGAAAGTTTACGTCACATCTTCAAAAACCTTGCGCGCTGATCTAAAAACTATAAAAAACTGATCAGGCACTAGCGTGACTTAAGCAGAAAGATGAATTCATAGGCTAGCTTTATCTTTCTGCTTCTTCAGGAATCATTCAAAAAAATTCATTTGGGGACTGATTTTTTTGATCACCTCCTTGGGTACATGTGAACACTCAAACTCTTCTACGGGAAATCCCTCAACAAAAGACTGTATATTCGATAATTTCAGATTTAGCCATTCATCCATACGCTGATGTGGAATCACAATAACAGAACGCTTGATATTTCCCGGTTCATGGAAATCCTTCATCATAGGATGATCAATTGCGTCCATGGTAATCATGGTGCTTGAACGTACGATCTCATCCTGCACACGTGCAATTTCATATAGGGCAGCAATATAAAATGCTTTCCCATCCTTACGTCTTACACCCCAGCGCTGTGGCTTATTATCAAAATATTTAGACTCATAAAACTCTGTTACCGGGATTACGCCAAATTTACATTTCGCTGTTGCCTCGGCAAAACTAGGCTTCTGCAGCAAGGTTTCGTTACGAGCATTATAGGTGCGAGTTCCGATGGTTTTATCCTCAGCCCATTTTGGAATCAAACCAAAATTCACCGAGCGCCATTCCAAACCAAATTCTGACTTGAATAACAAAGGCAGCTGATAATTGGGATAGACTTCTTCCGGATATTCAAACGGAATTTCAGGAAGATTAAGGTCATGCAGTTGCTGTAAGGTGAGCGGTTTAAAGTTAGCGCACATAAAATCTTTAAAAACAAAAAATCACCGAAATATTATAATACTTCGGTGATCACAGACCTGTGTGTTTTTGCTAACAGGACTATTGTTTTGGCAAGGTCATCCAATGTGTACGGGTAAATTCCTCAAAGATCCAACGTCCATTAAAACGCCCCAGACCTGAGTTTTTCTCCCCACCAAATGGTGCATTCGGTTGGTCTGCAACCGTAATTCCATTAATGTGCGTCATACCCGCATCTATTTGAGCAGCAAAACGTTCACCGCGTTCAATATTTGAGGTACAGACTGCGCTGGAAAGCCCAAAGCGAGAGTTATTTGCCAAATTCAGTGCATGTTCTTCATCATCTGCTTTTAGGATCGGTAGAATCGGACCAAAACTTTCTTCCTGAGCGATTTCAAAGTAAGGATCGACATGAGTAAAGATATGCGGTGCCACTACATTTCCTTCTATACCGCCTTCATAGACCAGCTGTGCATCTAGTTGTTTGGCATGTTCGATAATCTTGCGATGCTTTTCAACTTGGCTCTGATTAATAATTGGTCCAATGATGGTTTCTGGCAAGTCTGGATTACCCACAGGGATGGTTTTCACGCGCTCTATCAGTTTATCTACATAAGCATCATGCAAGCTCTGATCAACAATGACCCGATTGGTGCTCATACAGATCTGTCCTTGATGCATAAAGCGTCCCATAACAGTAAGTTCTACTGCCAGATCCAGATCCGCATCATCCAGAATTACTAGTGGTGCATTACCACCCAATTCCAGTGCAAGACGTTTCATACGCGAACTTGACAGTGCTTTACTTCCCACACCCTGCCCAACTTCAGTTGAACCGGTAAATGAAATCATTTTTGGAATAGGATGTTCGACAAAATAATCACCGATTTCTTTGCCAGTACCGACTATCACATTAAAGACACCATGTGGCGTACCCGCTTCTTCGAATAATTTTCCAAGCAGTGTTCCACCTGTGACCGGCGTATCGCTGGCCGGCTTGAGCACAACCGTATTTCCGCAAGCGATTGCGGTAATAACTGAACGCATGGATAAATGAAAAGGGAAATTCCAAGGGCTGATTACTGCAATCACACCAAGCGGTTTACGTATCACAATACTTTTACGTGCAGGATCTCGACTTTCCAGCTCTTCTGGCTGGATTAAATCCGGGAATTTGGCACTTTCCTGAATGATTCCCAGCGATGCATCTACTTCAAGATTTGCCTTAAAGCGCGTACTACCAGATTCCTGGATCAACCAGTCTACAATCTCTTCACGGCGTCGCTGAATGATATTGGCCAGGTTTTGGATCAGCCCTTTACGCACCTGAACCGAAGTTAAGGCACCTTGCTCAAACGCTGCCAGCGCTGCCTGATAAGCACTATCTACATCATCAGTACTTGCTGCCTGCAAGGTAAAAATTTCCTGTTGAGTATAGGGATTAAAATTTTGAATCGTGTGGATCGAGCTGCCTTGCTGCCATTGCCCGCCAATAAATTGTTGATCTAGATTTTGATAGGCTGTCATTTCCATCCCTACAACTTGTGAATTTTTCTCTACTTTATCAGAACAATTTTATAGATCAGAGCTGAGCGACGAATTGTTACGCTTTTATCGACAAATTTATATGTTCTCTATTTTTAATAACTGATTCATTTTAGATAGCCAACAAAAAAGCCTCCGAAGAGGCTTTTTTAGATCAGACAGGATTAGTCACCTGTATAACCTTTCAATTTTAAACGCGCTGCATGAAGTAAAGGCTCTGTATAACCTGCAGGTTGCTCACCACCCTTGAAAATCAGGTCAGAAGCAGCCTGGAATGCAATATTGTTGTCAAAGTCAGCTGCCATTGGCGTGTAGAATGGATCATTGGCATTTTGCTCATCCACAATTTTTGCCATACGCTGCATCACTTCTTCAACCTGTTCACGACTTACGATACCGTGACGTAACCAGTTTGCAACGTGTTGAGAAGAGATACGTAAAGTTGCACGGTCTTCCATCAAACCTACATCGTTGATGTCTGGAACTTTAGAACAACCTACACCTAGATCAACCCAACGAACGACATAACCTAAGATACCTTGACAGTTATTTTCCAGTTCTTTCAGTTTCTCTTCTTCAGACCAGTTGGTATCAGTCGCAAGAGGTGGTGTTAATAGATCATCTAAAGGCAATGCTTCAGTTGCAAGCAATTCTTGCTGACGGTTCGCTACATTAATTTGATGGTAGTGAATCGCGTGAATTACTGCACCTGTTGGAGATGGAACCCATGCACAGCTCGCGCCTGCTTCAGGGTGCTCAGTCTTAGTCTTGTACATGTCTAAAAGCATGTCTGGTTTTGGCCACATGCCTTTACCAATCTGTGCTTTACCACGTAGACCCGTTTGCAGACCTACCATCACGTTACGGTTCTCATAAGCTGGGAACCATTTTTGGCCTTTGATTTCGCCTTTACGAACGAATGGACCTGCCTCCATGAAGGTATGGATTTCATCACCTGTACGGTCCATGAAACCAGTATTAATGAAAATGGTACGGTCTTTGGCCTGAGCAATACAGTTTTTCAGGTTAACCGAAGTACGGCGTTCTTCATCCATAATCCCGATTTTCAGGGTTTTCACAGGTAAGCCAAGCGCCTGTTCAGCACGTTCAAACAGCTCAACCGCAAATGCAACTTCTTCTGGACCATGCATTTTAGGCTTCACGATGTACATCGAACCTTTACGTGAGTTCTTGATCGTGTTTTCACCACGAATGTCAGCAATCGTAAGAAGCGGAGTAACCAATGCATCCATGATGCCTTCATAGATTTCTTCGCCATCTACCAAGATCGCCGGGTTAGTCATCAAGTGACCTACGTTACGAAGTAACATCAATGAACGGCCGTGAACTTTAGTCTCACCACCTTCAAGATTTTTGAAGGTACGGTCAGCATTCAGTTTACGGGTAACTGTCTTACCATTCTTTTCAATTGACTCTTCAAGCGTACCGCGCATCAAGCCTAACCAGTTACGGTAGCCTTCTACTTTTTCTTCTGCATCAACGGCTGCAACTGAGTCTTCCAAGTCTTGGATTGTCGTTACAGCAGCTTCAAGAACTACATCTTTTACGCCAGCTGCATCAGTTTGACCAATTGCGCTTGCTGCATCAATTTGGATGATTGCATGTAGACCATTGTTTTTAAGTACAACTTCTGTCGGTGCAGCAGCTTCGCCGTTATAACCGACGAATTTAGATGCATCTGCAACAGTTGTTGTAGAGCCATCTTTTAGCGTTACAACAAGCGCATTTCCTTCAACCGCATATTTGGTTGCATCAGCATGTGAACCATTTGCCAATGGGAAAGTTTCGTCTAAGAAGTTTTTCGCAAATGCGATAACTTTTTCGCCACGTTTTGGATTATAGCCTTTACCCTTTTCTGCGCCATCTTCTTCAGAGATTACGTCAAAACCGTAAAGTGCATCGTATAAAGAACCCCAACGTGCGTTTGCCGCA
Source organism: Acinetobacter sp. VT 511 (assembly GCF_001077515.1). Taxonomy (NCBI): domain Bacteria; kingdom Pseudomonadati; phylum Pseudomonadota; class Gammaproteobacteria; order Moraxellales; family Moraxellaceae; genus Acinetobacter; species Acinetobacter sp. VT 511. Next base: position 139,648 of record NZ_LFRE01000047.1, read on the forward strand.
TTTAAGCAGTAACGTGCATTACGTACAGGTACCACTAACTGTGGGCCTGCCAATAGTGCAATTTCTTCATCTACGTTTTCAGTCGTAATTTGAAAATCTTCTACTTCTGGTAGCAAGTAGCCAATTTCAGTCAAGAAAGCTTTGTAAGCTTGTAATTCAAATGTGTTATTGCGGTGCCATTCATCGATTTTCGCCTGAATGTCATCACGCTTAGCCAAAAGTGCTTTGTTTTTAGGGCTAAGATCAACAACGACTTGTTCAAAGTTTTTCCAGTATGTTTCGCTGTCCAAACCAGAACCTGGTAGTGCTTCATTTTCGATAAAATCGTAAAGTTCTTTAGCAATCGCTAACTTGCCTTTTTGAATACGTGCAGTCATTGTCTTTCCTGATATTGCTACTTTTTATACAAGAGATTCTAGTATAACGATTAAAATTTAGCTGAATAGTACTATCACATTCCTAAATAATGATCATTTTATTTAGCGTCACCCTCATGTCCGCTAATATTGATCGGAATGTTTCGTTATCAATTCACTAAATACCCTAATGACAGTGTATAAAGTTTTCGAAATGTAGAAATTAGACTTAAGTTCAGATTTTCGCACAAAAATCACGCATTTCCATATACATTGTCATTCTTGAAGTCCGATTAAGCCATGAAATGTGCTTATTGTCGATAAACTGCCCAGTAATTTTGCATAAAAAAAAAGCGCCGGTTAACCGACGCTTTTTGAAGCTTTATTCAGTATTGCTGGAGGCAATTTTCTCAATCTGGCGATGCTCCGAATGCAAGTATTCATCTGATTGCATTTCCAGCAGACGTGAACGGGTCCGTTCAATCTCGAAAGCCAGTTTTTCACCTTGGTAGATGTCAATGATATTGTCTTCAGAAGTGAGTAGCAATTTCACACCACGGTCATAGAATTCATCTACCAGGTAAATGAAACGGCGTGTACCATCATTCAAGAAGTCGGTCAGGTGCGGCACATTGCTGACCAGCACAGTATTATAGATATTGGCGATTTCAATAAAGTCAGCCGGACTACGCGGTTTCAGGCACAGTTCTGCAAATTCACACCATAATACATCTTCGGTATGTGCCACAGTTTCGACAATACGGTTATTGATGATGATCGGTTCATCAGAATGCTGCTGGGTCTGGGTTAGTGCGCTAAAACGCTGTGCCATCCAGTTTTTATTATCATGCGTTAACGGGAACTTGAATAACTGTGCCTGTTTGAGTACACGCAAACGATAATCCACACCTGCATCGACATTTAGAATTACACAATTCTTTTTTACCAGCTCAATGGTCGGAATAAAACGGTCACGGTGGATGCCATTTTTATATAGGCCATCTGGGGCAATATTCGAGGTCGCGACCAAGGTAATGCCGCGCTCAAACAGTTTCTGAAACAGATCACTAAGGATCATGGCATCGGTTACATTCGATACGAAAAATTCATCAAAACAGATGACCACGGCATCTTTATAAATCTGGTCTGCCACCAAATCTAGCGGATTACGTTGACCAGATAATTTGTTCAGCTCACGATGCACATGCTGCATAAAGTGGTGAAAATGCATGCGGATTTTACGGCGAAATGGAATGGAATCGTAGAACTGATCCATCAGCCAGGTTTTACCACGACCTACACCACCCCACATATACACACCTTTCGGTGAGGTTTGACGGCGGAAACGGCGGAATGCTTTCTTGGAAGCCTTAAAGCGTTGAATTAACTCCACCCAGACACGGTCTAGCTCATGTACTGCAATCGCTTGTGCATCATCCGGCATAAACTGCCCCGAAGACAGTGCCTGTGCATAACGTTCTGCAGGAGATAAGGGGCTAAAGGCGTTATGCTGATGTGAATTTAAGTCGGACATAAGGTTCATTACTATTGAGATTCATAAAAAATTATAGCGAAGATTTAACTTCAAGCCATAACACTTTGGCATTAGCAAACTTAGGCTATTTTACATATTGGCGCGGACTCTGACCAAACCAGCGTTTAAATGCGTGATTAAATGCCGCCGGTTCAGAATATCCTAACAATTCTGCAATAATTTCAATTGAATATTGTTTATATTCAATCATTCTTAAGGCTTTATCCTTAATGATATCCTCACGGATCTGCTTATAACTGGTATTCAGCTGCTGTAGCTGATGCCGTAAGGTCCGTTCCGGAATATTCAAGGCTTGCGCAGTTTCTGCCATGGTCGGCATTCCTCCACTTTGCAGCTCCAAATAGTCCTGCACTCGTTGGATTAATGAAGGTGTCTTTTCATCTTCACGCAATCGTTCCAGTTCAGCAATACACTTCTTTTCATACAGCTTGAAGGTCATCTCATCTGCTGAAGGAATCTTGACATTTAACACCGCTTCATCAAACCAGAAAGCGGCCTGATCGGCATTGAACTGTACCTGATGCCCATAATAATCATGGTAGAGCTGTAACTGTTTTAACTCTTCCGGCTTTGGAAATGGCAATTCAATCCTTACTTCAGGCACCGAAAGTCCCATCATCTTGTATAGGTCCTGAATAAACTTGTAAGTCCCAGAGATTTCAGCCTGCGCGACCAGCTGACCTAATTGATCCTGCAAATTACTCGGACGATAGCAAAGTGCAATGCGATGCCCAGCCTGCTTGAAACTCATTTCCCCAGTCAGATGGGTTAACTGCTGAAAACGGATACCATGAACTAGTGCATCTCTCACGGTAGGGCTAGTCACCAGTAACATGAGCAGCGGGCCATATCCCGCCAGTGCATAATGCTGTCCGATCAAGATCCCTTTTTCTGGTGCAACCCCCTCACCTACAACTTTGAGTACATCATATTCCAGACTGGGATGAATGATCGACGTAGGATCAAGGTCATCTATACGCAGCCCGATATTGTCCAGCTTATGCTCCAATGCAATGCCTGCCTTGCGCATCCCCTGAATCAAGTACATCAAACTGAGTATCGATCTCTTCATTGCGATTTGAATTTAATAGGATTGTTCCTGTTTTACTATAAATTTTACAAATTCTCTATTGCCGTTTTGATCAATTTTGTCGTCTTATTAATCATGTTTGATCTTAGAACTTTACAATATTCTAATAAATCTGGATATGCACGGATTGCACAGCATGAATATTACAAAGAAAAATAACACAACCAAAATTGCTATTATTGGTGCAGGTTTTGGCGGAATTGCAATGGCCATTCGTTTGCAACAACAAGGAATTACAGACTTTATAATTCTTGAAAAGTCCAATGATTTTGGCGGTACTTGGCGTGAAAATCAGTATCCGGGTGCAGCCTGTGATGTGCAATCTCACATGTATTCTCTATCTTATGCACCGAAAGCTGACTGGTCAAAAAGATATGCAGAAGCGCCGGAAATCTTTGTCTATATTCAACAACTGGTCAAAGAATTCAATGTTCCTGCATTTACCCGTCTAAATACCGAAGTTAAAGCTGCACATTATGATGAAAAGCGTTGTCACTGGGCATTAACTTTAAATGAAGATGAACAGCTGGAAGCACAATATGTCATTTTTGCATCCGGTCCTTTGCATGTCCCGCAAATTCCGAAGATTAGCGGAATCGAAAAATTTAAAGGTAAAGTCTTCCACTCCTCTCAATGGGATCACAGCTATGACCTCACTGGTAAAAATGTCACTTCGATTGGAACAGGTGGCAGTGCCATTCAGTACATTCCAGAAATCGCTCCACAATGCAAACAGCTCTATGTGATGCAGCGCACTGCAGCCTGGGTGATTCCACGTGATAAGCGGCTGTATCATGATTTGGAAAAGAAGCTTTTTGCACGCTTTGACTGGTTTCGAAAATTACATCGTATTCGTCTGTACTGGTCGAATGAATCCCGTGTCGTCCCTATCGTAAAACCGACCGTGATGAAATATACACAGAAACTGGCTGAAGCTTATATCCGCTATCAGGTCAAAGATAATAAAGTTGCCCAAAAGTTAATCCCAGATTACATCATGGGTTGTAAACGGATTCTGGTTTCCAATAAATATTTCCCCACCTTTAATCGACCTAATGTCGAACTGGTCACTGACACGATTCAGGAACTGACAGAAGACAGCATTATTACTGCAGATGGTATAAAACGGCCGATTGACTGCCTGATTTATGGCACAGGTTTTATTACTGATCCACGTATTTATCTGAAAAACTTTGAATGCACTGGTCTAAATGGTATCAAGCTCAATGAGGTCTGGAAAGCTGGTGCGGAAAGCTATTATGGTATCTGTATCAAGAGTTTCCCGAATTTGTTCCAGCTGCTTGGTCCAAATACTGTGCTGGCGCATAACTCGGTGCTGTTTATGATCGAGTCACAAGTAGAATATATCCTGCAGTTAATCCAGATAGTTGAACAATCGCATACTGAGGCGATCTTGGTCAAAGATGAAGTACATGAGCAGTTTAACGCACAGGTACAACACATGATGGAGAATACTGTCTGGCAATCGGGCTGCGTGAGCTGGTATCAACAGGATGGCGGCAAAAATTTTGCCTTATGGCCTACCTACACCTGGAAATACTGGCTGAAAACCAAGTGGGCTAATCCATCAGATTACCATTTACTGAGTAAAGCCAGTTAAAGCAACAACATATTCGTTAAAGGGATGGCATAATATGGAAAATTTTTATTTTTCCTGATTATGCAATCCTCTTGGCTTATTTTCCAATTGCTGTTCTGTCTGGCGATCGGCTTTCTGTGTGCCAGAAAGTTGCCTCAAACTGTTTTTAAAGTCTCTTTTGCCGTTCTACCCTATTTTAGTTATGTGCTACTGATCGCGATTGCTTTTGAGTTTTCACAACTTCTCGATGAACTAAAGCACCCTTATCAAATTCTGAGTACCTCTCTCAGTATTGCAGCGATCACTTCACTGGGTGCCTTTACCTGTTGTTATCTGCTGTTTAAGTGGGCAGGTTATCAACCTTCCTCAGGACGGGTTTCTACACAACTGGTAATTAAATCACTTATCAATATCGGTTATGCCTTTATTGCGCTCGGCATGGGTTATTTACTGCATGCGGGTTTAGGTAGCTTAAATATTCAGGCACAAATCAGTAACTGGCATTTATTGCTTGTGTTTATGTTCCTGATTGGAGTCGATCTTGCCTATTCTCCACTCGACCGCTCATGGCTAAACTGGAAAATTCTGCTGGTACCACTCGGTTGTATTCTCGGTTCACTACTGAGTGTACTGCTCTATGGCATATGGCAATCTGATATCAGACTTCAAGACCTGATTATGCTATCGCAAGGTTATGGCTTCTACTCGATGAGCGGTATTGTGGTGACTGAACTCAGGAATGCTGAATTGGGCAGTATTGCACTGATGAATGATCTGTTTCGGGAGATCTTTGCAATTCTACTGATGTATTGTCTTGGCTGGCGCTATCCACGTGCTGCAATTGCAGCTGCAGGTGCAACATCTATGGATGTCACCTTACCGATGGTAAAACAGGCCTGTGGTAATGATTTTATTCCGCATGCCATGTTGAGCGGCTTTATTTTGTCGGTATTGGCACCGGTGATGGTCAGTGTTTTAGCAGCCATCTAATTCATTAACTTTCTTTAAATCTCTCCCAAAGGGAGAGAAGCGAAGCTTAAAATAATAGAATAAAGCCCCCCTTGGGAAATGAAGAGCCTCAAAATATATTTTGAGTATACAAGGGTGAGGGAAAATATTGAAGAATCATGTTCAAATACTTAAGTTAATCTCCTGATAGCTCTTCTACTGTATCAACCATCTCTGAAGCCAGCTCTACAATATCAACACCATCAAGACGCGACATCCAGTTCCATGAACTCGCAGAGTTATACTGTTTCTGGAGTCGTTGCTGTTCAAGCTGATCTGCTATTTTTTCCAATTCATGATTTTGTTCCAGTAATTTTTGTTCTCGCGTTTTCATTGTAAATTCCTTTTTTATTTTTATATTGTTTTTTCAATGTATAAAAAAAGCCTTTCGTTTGAAAGGCTTTTTATCGGATTGATAGAATTACAAGGTTGCCAGAATATCTTTTAAAGTCTGACGCATATTTTCAGATTTGGTAATTGGACGACCAATCACCAAATGCGTCGAACCATCTAGCATTGCCTGCTTTGGCGTTACGATACGTTTTTGATCATCAGCATTTGAGCCTTCCGGACGGATCCCCGGCGTTACCAATGCAAAGTCTGCACCAATTGTTTCGCGCAGCATTTTTGCTTCTTGCGCAGAACACACCACACCATCTAGACCACTGTCTTTGGTCAAAGCAGCAAGACGTTTCACATGCTCAAAGGGTTCAATATCCAGACCGATATCTTTTAAATCTTCACGGCCCATTGAAGTTAATACCGTTACCGCGATCAGCTGGGTACTATAATTCCCAGCTTTAAGACGCTCGACACAGGTTTCCATCATTTTACGACCGCCAGAAGCATGTACATTCACCATCCATACACCCAAGTCTGCGGCTGCACATACTGCCTGCGCAGTAGTATTTGGAATATCGTGAAATTTCAAATCAAGGAACACTTCAAAACCTTTATCTTGCAGTGCTTTGACGACTGATGGGCCTTCATGGGTAAATAACTCTTTACCAACTTTTACACGGCAAAGCTCAGGGTCTAATTGCTCGGCAATCGTTAATGCGTCATATTGGCTTTTTGCATCCAAGGCAACGATAATACTCATAACAAGACCCTTTAAATTGACAAAATTAAGGCATTATACGGATTTCAGCTGTATGAACAAATATATAAATTATGAAAACTGTTTCTTAATTCAATTTAAATCTCTTATTTGTAAAACATTTTTTTTAATTAATTTTATTTTTAATGGGTTTATAAAACTTAAAGCATAAAAAAGCACCCTGAGCAAGACTCAGAGTGCTTTAAATATAATCAGGAGAAGTTTAAATAGTCAAAGTTATGACATCACATCCTTATAAAGGTGTCGAAGGTCGATCCTGAGGATGGATATCAACAACTGTCTTTTCATGGCGTGAATGAGCAGCTGCTTCTGCTGCCATCAGTTTCGCTGTATTCAGCTGCTCTTTACGCAGGTGGTCTATGTCTTTACGCAATCGCTTAATTTCCCAGCTGTTTTGGAAAACTTTAAATACCTGTACACCCAGCAATAGGCCAAGAATGACACCCAATGACAGTGTCAACAACAATAACAGGCCTAAACGCATTGCAGGAACCTGAGTAAATAACAGGTCTACAGATAGTTCAGTTCCATTTTGCAATACCAGTGCCAGTGAATACCCAAATACAACGAGTAATAAAACGACGAGTACGTAACGCATAACACGCCCCTTGAATTATTTGTTTGCTGATTCGTTTACAGCATCACGTAGTGCCTTACCTGGTTTGAAGTGTGGAACCGCTTTTGCTGCGACTTCAACAGACTTACCGGTTTTCGGGTTTCGACCAATACGTGGCTCGCGATGATGCAATGCGAAGCTGCCAAACCCACGAATCTCAATACGGTTGTCTGTCGATAATGCTTCGATCATTTGATCGATCATGATCTTCACAGCTTCTTCAACTAAAGGCTCAGCTAAATGCGGGTTCTTTAGGGAAATACGCTCTATTAAATCAGACTTATTAAGTGCTTCAGTAGTCATCTGCGACCTCTTTAATTATCAAGCTACTTGGACTCTCTATGGCGATAATAACCTGTTTAAATACAAAACGGTAGCGCAATAATTAAATACTACGCTACCGTTTACAGTAATCGTTCAGAAAATATTAGTTAACTTACATTAACAATACATTTCCTGTGCTTACTTAGTTGCTCATTTGCGCCTTGATCAGGTCACCAATAGTCTTAGGACCATTTTCTTGACCAGCAGCAGCTGTTTTCAAGTTAGCAACTGCTTCTTTCTCTTCAGCTTCGTCTTTCGCTTTGATAGACAAGTTGATAGAGCGAGATTTACGATCTACATTGATGATCTTAGCTTCAACTTCTTGACCAACTTCAAGGAACTTAGTTGCATCTTCAACGCGGTCGCGGTTGATTTCAGATGCTTTAAGAGTCGCTTCAACTTCGTCAGCTAACTTAACTGTAGCGCCTTTAGCGTCAACAGCAGTTACAGTACCTTTAACAAGCGCACCGCGTTCGTTAGCAGCTAAGAAATCGTTGAATGGATCGCTGTTCAATTGTTTGATGCCAAGGCTGATACGGTTGCCTTCAGCGTCTACAGACAAGATAACCGCTTCAACTGTGTCACCTTTCTTGTAACGACGAATCGCTTCTTCACCTTGTTCATTCCAAGAAATGTCAGACAAGTGAACTAGACCATCGATACCGCCTGGTAAACCAATGAAGATACCAAAGTCAGTGATAGACTTGATCGTACCAGATACTTTCTCGCCTTTGTCGTGGTTCTTAGCAAACTCTTCCCATGGGTTAGCACGAGTTTGTTTGATACCAAGAGAAATACGACGACGCTCTTCGTCTACTTCAAGAACCATAACGTCAACTTCGTCACCAATCTGAACAACTTTAGATGGGTGGATGTTTTTGTTCGTGTGGTCCATTTCAGACACGTGTACTAGACCTTCAACGCCTTCAGCGATTTCTGCGAAACAGCCGTAGTCAGTTAGGTTAGTTACGCGAGCTTTAACGATAGAACCTTTAGGGTAACGGCTCATGATCGCTAACCATGGATCTTCGCCTAATTGTTTAAGGCCTAAAGATACGCGGTTACGTTCGCGGTCGAATTTAAGTACTTTAACAGTAACTTCTTGACCAACTTCAACAACTTCTGATGGGTGCTTGATACGTTTCCAAGCCATGTCAGTGATGTGAAGAAGACCGTCGATACCGCCAAGGTCAACGAACGCGCCGTAGTCAGTAAGGTTCTTAATCGTACCAGTAACTGTTTGACCTTCTTCAAGCTGAGCAAGAAGCGCTTCACGGTCAGCTGAAGATTCAGCTTCCATAACAGCACGACGTGAAACAACAACGTTGTTACGTTTAGCGTCAAGCTTGATTACTTTGAATTCTAACTCTTTGCCTTCTAAGTGAGTCGTATCACGAATAGGACGAGTATCAACTAAAGAACCAGGAAGGAACGCACGTACTGGACCGATGTCAACAGTGAAACCGCCTTTAACTTTACCAGAGATAACACCAGTAACGATTTCGCCGTCTTCAAAGATTTTTTCAAGTTTAGTCCAAGTCTCAGCGCGTTTAGCTTTTTCGCGAGAAAGAACAGTTTGACCCATACCGTTGTCAAGTGCTTCAACAACTACGTCTACAGTGTCGCCAACTTGAACTTCAAGTTCGCGTTGTTCATTTAAGAACTCAGCACGGTCAACAACACCTTCAGATTTAAGGCCAGTGTCAACAGTTACCCAGTCAGAGTCGATGCTTACTACAACGCCTTGGATGACTGCACCCTTTTCAACGTTGAGGTTTAATTCGCTTTCTTCAAAGAGGGCTGCAAAAGATTCGGTCATGATATTTCCGATAAAGTCAGCGGTCTTGGATCAGACAAGGCCGGTTTAGTTAAGCGTCTACATAGTCCCATATAAAACTGATCGAGCTATGCGTCTGCTGAATTTGATAATTCGGTTAATGAGCTAACTGGCTGTCGATATAAGCGGTCATCAGATTAAATACTTCATCGATACCCAGTTCTGAGCTGTCGATAATATAAGCATCTGCTGCTGGCTTGAGCGGAGCGACCGTGCGTTCCATATCTCTTTTATCTCGAGCCTGTATATTTGCTAAAATGTCGCTTATTTTAGCATCCAGCCCCATGCCCTGCAACTGCTTTACTCGTCTGTTCGCACGTGATTCAGCCGATGCGGTCAAATATATCTTGGCTTGGGCATTCGGAAAGATGCTGGTTGCCATGTCACGACCATCTGCCACCAGACCTGGTGCTTGTGCAAAAGCATGCTGGCGGCCGACTAATGCAGCTCTAAGTTCAGGAATTGCAGCAACTTTTGAGGCAAACTCACCAACACGTTCAGTACGGATGGTGTGGGTCACATCCTCACCTTCTAACCATACCTGTATTCCGGTTGCAGTACTTGTAAACTGGATGTCTAAATTTGTAGCAATGTGTACGCATTTTTCCAGTTCACTATCTAATGATTCCAGCAAATCCTGCTGCTGCAATGACAATCCAAGCAAGCGATATAACGCACCTGAATCTAACAGATGGAAACCATAATGAGCTGCAATTTTCGCAGCGAGTGTCCCCTTGCCCGAACCACTTGGTCCATCAATGGTAATAATTTGAACTGTCATTGCTTTTCCATTGTTGTTTAAACAGATTTTGCGAGTTTCGCGAAGCCTAGTTTAATCCCTGCTTTTAGCTGTGCAAGGATTAATTTGCTGACAAAGGGTGCACGAGCCTGCAATTCAATGGTATAGGTCACCAGTGTCTTATCAGCTGAAACTGCTTCAAACTCGATAATACCCAAGTGATGTTTCACCAGCGGATTTTTAATAATTTTATATTCAATCCGCGAATTCGGCTCAAGTAGTGTGATCTGTTCCTTTAACGGCTTGATCGGCCCAATACCCAGGCTACGAATTGACCCCAGACCATCAGGACGTTCAGGATCCGCAGAATCCTTGATACGTTCCACCTGAATAGGTGCAAAGGCTACATTATAAGTTGCATGCTTAGACAACAAGTCAAACACCTGCGCTAAAGGTGCAGGAAATTCTTTTTTTACTTGTATGGCGTTCATCATAAGTCCTGGTTAGGGTTGTTATTTTTAAGGGCTAATATTAAACAGAATTCAGGCCTGATTCTGATCATTCATTTGCTTTTCTTGTAACTTTAATTGTCTTTTCTGTTCCCGGCGCATTCTAAAGAAATCGCTGAGCTGCCCGGCACACTGCGCTTGCAGGCATCCCGACTCAAACTCAAAAACATGATTGTAGTAGCCAGTTTCAAAGAGCTTACGTGCACTGATCAGTGAGCCTGCTTTCGGCTCTGTGGTACCAAAAACCACGCGAGAAATCCGTGAATGTACCAGTGCCCCTACACACATGGTGCAAGGCTCCAAAGTCACGTAGAGAACTGCATCATCAGGCAGGCGGTAGTTTTGAATGGCCTGACAGGCTTCACGAATGGCTACAATCTCTGCATGTGCGGTAGGGTCATTCAATGAAATTGGAGAATTGAAGCCTTGACCAATAATCTGGTTATCACTAACAATAATTGCACCCACAGGAATTTCTCTCTGCGCTGCCGCTAATGCAGCCTGCTCATAGGCAAACTGCATCCACTCTGCATCGGTTTTAATATGTTCAGTCATGAATCAGCTGATGACACCATACTGTCTTAATAACGCATTCCAGCTGTCAATTTGAGTGACGGGTGGATTATTGCCAAAGATACCTTTCAGACTCAGGTCAGTACCTTTCTCCCATTCCGGAGATAGATCCTTATCGACCAGACGTGCCCGCACACCTTCGACAAAGTCCGGATGACGGATTTTCCAATCGGAAATCTGGATTTCCAGCTCAAAAACTTCATTCCAGGAATGTACCTGTTTACCCCATTGCCATAATAACCAAGTTAAGGCAGCAGTCGCTGGAGAACCTTTTTGAAGATTTTCACTGGCTTGACGCAACCAGTCGCTACGCGCATCTCTTAAACCAACAATCGCTTCATAATCATGTTCAAAGTTAACGCCACGGCAGACACTATGAATGACATCAAGTGAATTTTGCAATGGTCCAGGCCCTACAGGACGATGCATACTGTTTAACGTATCATCAATAGCGCGGAAATCTCCCGCCGGATAATGCTCCCAGTCAACATTGACCATTTTGTGCAGAACAGCATCACGCTGCATATCGCAGATATGGGTAGCCCAGCCAATACCATACGCGCCAGCCGCGGTCATGATTGAACCTGTTAAACCGGTAAATAAACCAATCGCACCACGGTCTGCCAGGAAACGCGTTGCACCAACATCTGGATACAGACCGATATTGATTTCAGGCATTGCCAGACGGGAATATGGCGTTACCAGACGGAACGGTGCTGCCATAAATAAACCTAGACCACCACCCATCACATAACCTTCGCCCCATACCAGCACTGGTTTGGCATAGTTATGTAACAACAGATCTAAAGCATATTCCTGCTCAAAGAATTTGTTCGCAGTTGCAACTTCATCATTGATGACTAACTGACGCAATTTACGTACATCTCCACCTGCACAGAATGCTTTAGGGGTGGTCGAATCGAACCAAATTGCTTTTACATTGTCATCGTGATGAAAATCTTCAAAAACCTCAAGCAAGGCCGATGCAATGGTTTCATCCAGTGCATGTAGTGATTTCGGACGATTTAATCGAACGATGCGCCATCCATTTTGGGCTTCTTCGACAATCAAATCCGAGTGATATTGTTTTGATACAGGAGAATATGTCATGCGTCCAGCTGCCAATCTATAGGCTCAATGCCATGTTGTTTAAGATAATTGTTTGCTTTGGAAAATACTTTACAACCAAAGAATCCGCCACGGTTTGCCGACAACGGCGACGGGTGTGCGGCTTTAAGTACAAGATGTTTATTCTGGTCAATGCGTTGTCCTTTACGCTGCGCGTAAGCACCCCAAAGAATAAAGACTACATTTTCACGTTGTTCATTAATGACATCAATCACGTGATCAGTAAATTCTTCCCAGCCACGTTTTTGATGTGAAGTCGGCTGGCCCGCTTCTACGGTTAATACTGCATTCAGGAGCAATACACCTTGCTCTGCCCAATGGGTCAAGTTGCCATGTTTAGGAATAGGCACGCCCAGATCCGAATGCAACTCATGAAAAATATTACGCAAAGATGGAGGCAATACAACCCCTTTTTGCACCGAGAAACTCAAGCCATGTGCTTGATTCGGGCCATGATAAGGATCCTGTCCTAAAATCACCACTTTCACCTGATCCAGCGGTGTCGTATTTAGCGCATTAAAAATCAGATGATTCGGTGGATAAATAACTTTGTCTGCTTTCTTTTCTTCAATCAGAAAATTTTTAAGTGCATCCATTTTTGCACCGAGTAAAAAATCACTCAGGCTATATTTCCAGCTTTCATCCAGCTGGACTTTATTCAGTTTTGCAATTTGCTGTTCAGTTAATAAAGACATTTTTTCATCCTAAATTGATGTCATGCAGTTTAAAACTGAAACAGCTTAAACTTTTACCTGTAAGTCTACGGTTGGGTTGTGGAATGGAATTCCCTGTTTCAACTTGTTGAACATATCAGGATCGGTCCATTCAGCTTGTACCTGTTCAGAAAATTCAATCTGATCCAGGTTAAGTAGCCCCATTTGCTCATTTTCGATATCTTCCAAAAAGCTTTGCGCGTAACCGGTATCGGTTTCATGCACAATCACGGAATACACCTCAACATCTCCTTCACCATTCTGGGTAATGGTTGAAGCCAGCACCTGCTGCGCTAAAAAGAAGAAAATACGCGAGAACTGTTCAGCAGACGGCGATACTGGCAATGACACCCAACGTGCACTAAAATTCTTGCAGGCCTGAATGTATTCGGGATTATCATCCTGCCAAAAGCAGATAGCATGATCGAATGAATCAAAAAAGTCCTTGATGACACCTTTTAGCAAGCCAAAGTCATATACCATCTGACCATGATCGAGCTTAGAGGCTTTCAGTAATAATTCTACTTTATAACTATGACCATGGATCGAACGCTTACAGCGATCCGATGTGCAATTTCGCACGATATGAGCATTTTCAAACTTAAATAGCTTACGAATTAACATGTGCCGTAATGTCGTCAAAAAATAGGTGAATTCACTACAATTATAAAGCAAAACTAGAAGAAGGAGGATTAATTTTGCAGTTCACGTTAATAGACAAAACGGATCATATACAGCTTCTACGCACTCTGGCTGAAGTATGAAGATAATTTAAAATGGCGCCATACTGCGATACGAGACATAGACCTGCTTATCTTGCCGTATCAGATCACTGCTAAACTGACGCTTACGTTCACTCAGCATCACTTCAATCCGTGCTTTAAAGAACTGGGACTTTACGCCCAATAGCGTGGCAAACTGGTTACGATTTTCAGCAGCTACCTGATCAAAAGGAGCGACTTGCCAAAGTTCAGATATATTAGCAAAGTGCTCCTGTTTACCAAATTTAAGATCCAAAGCTTGTTGCACAGCATTCACATCCAGCTTGTCATCCAGACTTGCCAGCAAAGCCGCTGGTGCCGTATTGATATTCACCTGCGTATCCTTTAGCGGGGCTGCCGTTACGTATGGCAGCAGCAGTTTATAGCGGTTCTCTTCAAAACCTCGTACCAGCTTGAGTTGTTCTATACTATGAAAATTGGCATTGGGTGGCAATGCAGCATTTGGCAAACCTTGATAATGAATGGATTCTGCTCCCATAGCACCAATTGGCAGTTCATCTTGATCCTGCCAGTCAATCACTGCTTCACTTAATTGTTCCGGTAATCCAACCCGTTTCAAAATCAGTTCAAACCATTTTTTCGCCGGTTCATTTACGGTTCCATCTTCAGCCACCAGACTGTTCAGATTAAACTTGCCCGACTCATCCTCTAGCCTGCCAGCAATATAGCCATCATCCACAGGAAAAGGTGGCATCTGTTGTGCCCAGGTTTCGTTCAGATGATCAATATCAGCGGCATTTTCAGCATCATCTACAAGCAACTCGGAAAAGAAGGCTTCAGCACTTTTGGCATACATCAAGGACTGATTTTGGCGCATCAGATAAGCTGTACTTTCCGCGGTCGCAGCCTGACGTTTGGCAATCGTTGCCGCCAGGATGGTTGCCAGTGCAACCATGACCAGAATGGTTATTAATGCGATACCCTGTTGCTGCTTCATACTTCGATCCTATGAGCTGCCTATATTATTGGTATTATTTGACAGATAATCTGTGTTCAGCAGACTGAACAACCATTCATATTGCACACCCTGTACAGTCAGATTGATCTTGATACCTTTCGGTAAAAGCTGCTTGTTTTCAGTACGATTTAAATCTAGTCCACTTTCCGGCCATTGTGTGATTTCATTTGGATTCAGTGCAGTAATTTGAAACTGTTCTACATCACTTAGCAATATGCTCGATTCAGGTTGATCGCGTCCGGTCTGGTTCAGGTTCCTGAATTTAAGCCGATAGACTTTTTGCTCATCCGCCCGGTATTGATATTCCACCCGCTCATCCGGCGCGATGCCTTGTTCCAGTGGATCCGTAACACCAGTCTTACTAAAATTAAAACGACCATCTTGCAATACTAAAGCTGGCTGAATATCACCATTTACATTTGCGGTTAAGGGTACTGTTTGCACCATATCACGCAGAATCTGCTGATAGCCTTGCTGTAATTGATTTAACTTTTGTTCATGAAGGGTATTTTGATCGCGCGTGACCCGGATATGATCAAAGACCTGCCATCCCAATGCAGACAATACGGCAAAGATCGCAATCGCAACCAGAAGCTCGACCAGGGTAAATCCATTTTTTTTCATTGTGTCTGATTCACCCGATGATTAAAAAACACCAGACTGCTGACACCAGATTCCAATTGTCCGGTATCGGCATTGACAATACCGACCTGAATATCAACGCGCTGTACATTTGGGCTAATGGTTGGTTCAGATTTCTTATCAATCTGCCAGGACTCACCCTGCTGGGTAATTTGCCGGGATGAAGTTCCTGTTAGCCATTCCTGATTGATTTCCATTTGTGCTGCTTCATTTAAAGCAACAAACTGAGCTTTGGTGCGTAAGATGGCATGGGAAGTCGACTGGGTATATTGCATTGCTACTTTAGTCAGTGCCATGGCTGCGGTAGCAAAGATTGCCAGTGCGACCATGACTTCCAGCAAAGTAAAACCTGAGGCACGATTAAGTCGAGTAACACTCGACCTGAGCGGCATTGTCGCGCAAGAAAGTTCAAAAGCTGTGCTTGAGGAGCTGCGATGAGTGTAATGCTGCTTCACCGCTGTGTAAGATAAAGAGCTATGCTCGAGGTACACATAATGAAATCGATCAGCACTCGCCTTAAATGACTTGATTGCATCAGCTCCAGCACTCTGCTTGAAATATTTAAATTTCATTGCTTTTACCCAGGTGGTCGATTTCAATCGCAGAACCGACTTCATTATTATCAAGATAAAACTGAATCCGTACCGGCTTCACTTCCCCATTGCCGAGCCAAATCAATTTTGGCGCATCCTGCATGGTCAAATCCCGGTTTTGTGCATTTTCATAACGCTGATCCAAGGGTTGAATCTGCAAAGATACTTTATCTGGCAAAGCTTGGGTCTTAAATTCAGTATAGTGAATCCATTTCTGTGATGTGCTACTTAAGCTAAAATCGGTATTGGTGGGATTTTTTTGATATTCCACCACAGTGTACTGAAATGGGCTGACATCCGTTGCCGGCTGGGTCTGCAAGGCGAGTACACGCGCCTGATCATTCGCTTCACGTAAAATACGTTGTAAATCCAGCATAAACACTTCACGTGCCTGCATCGCTTTACGTTGATCTACCCCACCTATATTCAGCATCACCAGAGATGCCAGAATTCCCATAATAACAATCACCACCATCAATTCAATGAGTGTAAAACCACGATTTGATGATAGAGACTGGATTTTCATGAAATGCCTTTAAGCAAATTGCTCAACCGAATTAATTTTCTTGGGTAAAGCCAAAGCCTGGTCGATATAGGCCACACGTAAAGTATCACGAGAACCAAGGTAACGCTGATAGAAACTGGAGTTCAGGATTGCAGCTGCACCATGAGTCAGTGACCAAATTGAAGCAAGATAATCACGTACTGGCATACTGCTTTGAATTGATTCGAGATAGCTTTCTGTCATACGAATAATCAGACGTAAACGCTGTTTTCGGATTTGGTAAAGCTCAGTAAATAATTGCTGAATACCTACCCCAGTCGTCGATAAGCGTTCCTCAATCTGATGAAACAGTACCGTACGCTCCGGATGATGCAAATGATGCAACATGAAGAAAGCCAAATGTTCTGGAAAAGCCTTTTCAGCATCCTGGATCATTTCCAGCAGCATACGTTCATTACGGATGATGAGCAGCATGTACAGCTCATCCTTGCTTTGGAAATGTTTATAGAGTGTGCCTTTAGCCAAATCCAGTTCTGCAGCCAACGCATCTAGCGTCATACCGGCTTCACCATTTTCAAGTAGCAGCTGTTCTGCCACTTGAAAAATCAAGGTTTCTCTTGCTCGAAACTGAGCCTGACGATCCATCTTCACCCTATAACTCTCTTCTGCTCTTATTTAATTCGTATTACTTAAAACTTAGAAGATTTTCAAAATTCTGCATTGTGATTGCAGCCATTTCTTCCAAGCTCTTATCATATACATCACATAAGGCTTTGGCTACAAATGGAACGTATTTCGGTTCATTTGATTTACCCCGATAAGGCACGGGTGCCAGATAAGGACTATCTGTCTCTATCAACACGCGATCCAGTGGAACCTGTTTCGCCACATCACGTAAATCCTGCGCATTTTTGAAAGAAACAATGCCTGAGAAAGAAACATAATAACCACAGTCAAGAACTGCTTTGGCTGTTTCCCAGTCTTCGGTAAAACAGTGCAAGATGCCATGTGTAGATTTTTCAGCGCGAATGATATCTACTGTGTCATGCTTGGCTGAACGGGTGTGGACCACCACCGGTTTTTTCACGACTTGTGAAGCATGGATGTGGCGTGCAAAACATTCTTTCTGTTCTTGGATAAAATCAGTGCTATGGAAATAATCTAGACCTGTTTCACCTAAAGCCCAAACTTTTCCTGGCTGTGCCAGCTCAACCAGATAATCCGTAGTTGCGCGCGCCATGGTTGCAGCATCTTCACAAGGATGCACACCCACGGTGTAGCCTACATCAGTATGTCGTGCCGCAATCTTGGCCAGTTCGATATGATCATCAAGATCTACCGAAATACTCATAAACTTGGAAACACCTGCTTCACGTGCCTGTGCCAATGCCAGATCCAGATCACCGCTGTAAGGTGTTAAGTCGAGTAAAGTTAAATGACAATGCGTATCTACAAACACGGTGTAGTCCTTTTCAGCAGGGAGAATTACATAGTGTAGCTTCTACGCCCTGCAGATTTAAGCCCCGTAATCAGTCGTTCGGCCTCATTTTTAAAGAAAACGCCTTTATCACCGCTTAACTGGATGCCAAAACCTTGTGGTTTAATGCCATTTTGTTTTTGTGATACCCAGATGACTTTACCGGTTAAAGGAATTTTTTGTGATTGTTCAGGTAAAGTAGTCAGGACGAAAACTTCATCCCCGAGCTTTACTGTCTGATTGGAAGGAATAAAAAGACCGCCGCCTGCAACAAATGGCATATAGCTGGCAAATAGAGTTTCAATATCAGGAATATTCGCTTGAATAATACCCCCCATACGTGATTGCATATTCTTCTCCTTGTTCGTTAAAGATTCATCAGTCGAATACAGAGCTGATCCAGAACCAGATTGCTTTGTACATTCTGCTCCAGATACTGTTTGGACTGCTGAAATTCCCCATAAATATCAAAAAGCTGTTCTAATGAATATTGTTCAGCCAATACATCAAATTCCAAATCGATGTTTTTAACGGCTTGATTTAGCTTGACACAAATCAAATCCGACAACAAGTATTCAAACATCTGCCCGAAATCACTAAAGTTCAGGCTTTTGTTCCATCGCGTCGCAATTGCGATCGGCATATTTTTTTCTATGACCAGTTTTTTCCAGTCTTGCAAAAAATCCTGACGCATCGGCATCCAGGCACTCTGAGCCACTTCAATCGCCTGTAACGGCATCTGATTGGCCAGATTCATTAATAATTGCTGTTGGGAAGATCCTGCATCTGGTAAATATTCATTTAAATAATTTGTGGCCTGATCTGATGTAATGCGATCCAAAGCAAAATGCTGTAAACGGCTGCGAATTGTCGCGGGTAATTTTAAGTAATGATCAGCCAGCAGAATAATAACAATATTTTCACCTGGCTCTTCCAGGGTTTTCAGCAAAGCATTGGAAGAGGCAATATTCAGTGCTTCAGCAGGCTCTATGACAATAACACGCCAACCATCAACAGTTTGCTGCACAAATGGCAATAAATCCCGGATCTTTTCAATCTTGATTTTGGCATTCTGTTTTTTGTTTTCTTCATCGGTACTGATATAAACATAATTGGGATGAGTATCTGCTTTAAGCCACTGACAACTGCCACATTCACCACATGGCAAATTGCGCATATGACGATTTTGACATAATACCCATGCTAGAAATTGCTGGGTAAAAGCTTCCTTACCACAACCCTTTTTGCCATAAAACAGTAGTCCATGCCCAAGCTGGGGAAAACGCCCAGTAAGCGTATCCCAGACTTGTTGTTGCCAAGGATAAATTTGTGCGGTGGCATCAAGCGGCATGCTAAATTCTCAAATTAGGCGAATACAGATGGATCAAGCTGGTTCAGACGATCCAGATCCTGCTGGGTATCTACACCAGGGGGCAAACTCACTTCAGCAACAGAGATGGCAATACGGTGACCATTTTCCAGCACACGCAACTGTTCTAAAGATTCCAGCTTTTCCAGAACGCCCATTTCCCAGGTTACATATTCCTGAAGCAACTTCACCCGATAAGCATACAGCCCCAAATGACGATAGGCCTGGTCATGCAGTTTCTGCTCAGCTTGTTTTGCTCCATCACGATCATAAGGAATCGTTGCACGGCTAAAATACAGCGCCTGATTGTGCTTTGACATCACCACTTTCACGATACTGTCACGCTGAAATTCTTCAAGCTGATGAATCGACTCACAAAGTGTCGACATAGACGATTCTGGCTGATCGACCAGTAGCTGAGCCACCTGCTGAACCAGTTGCGCAGGTAATAACGGCTCATCACCTTGGACATTAACGATAATATCATCACTTGCCCAACCTTTAATTTTTGCTACTTCACTTAGGCGGTCGGTTCCCGATGGATGATCAGGTGAAGTAATGACAACATCCACACCTTCAGCACGACATACGGCTGCAATACGTTCATCATCTGTCGCTACACATAGATCATCAAAACCTTTTACTTTACGCGCCTGATCGACCACACGCAGAATCATTGGACGACCATGAATCTCTAATAAAGGTTTACCCGGCAGACGTGAGCTGGCAAAGCGTGCAGGAATGACAATGTGTTTCATAATGAATAAACCTTAAGAAATAGAAATACCGTATTCACCAAGTTGTTGCTGCAAGATCGCATAACAGGCTGGCGATAATATTGCCTCAACAGGCACCACCCAGATATCACGATTAAATTCCAGATTCTGTTTGAGTAAAGTCATAATCTTTACTGCATCTTTCTCAGTGGTAATGATCGGATAATTATCTTCAAACTGCAGATCTTCAATTTCATAGTCATGATGATCTGGAAATTCATGGCACTGGAATTGCTGAATACCCAGGCTTTCCAAGGTCTGATAGAAACGCTGTGGAAAACCAATCCCGACGACGGCATAAAAAGGTAAGTTCGGATCAAAAGTCTGCGACCCTGCCCGATTGAGTAAATACGGCTGTGAGGGAGCCAAATGCATATGCAAGTCAGATTGCGGATGAGCCGCATGCTCAATTACAGTACCAGTTTTTAGACGTTCAACCGGCTCACGTAAATAACCTTCAGGCAGAAGTTTCTGATTACCCAGACCACGATTATTATCCAGCACAATCCACTCAATCTGACGATTCAAAGCCCAGTGCTGTAAACCATCATCACAAATAATCAAATCCAGATTATGTTTGGACAATAGCAGCTCTATACTCTGCTGACGATTAGGACCAACAGCCATCGGTACACCCGTCGACTGGACAATCAGTGCGGGTTCATCCCCCACACTTTCTGCGGTCGCCTGCGTATCGACATAGCAAGGAAATGGACCTTTACCTCCATAACCCCGGCTGATCACGCCAACCCGGACATTTTGTTTTTCTAGATATTCAACCAAATGGATCAGTAATGGAGTTTTCCCACTCCCACCCACAGTAATATTACCAATAACCATCACAGGTACAGGTGCGGTATAACTTGCTTTAAAACCTTTATCATATAAGGCTTTATTTAAGCTAAATCCGATCTGGTACAGCCAGGACAATGGTCGAAATACAATCAGCCATTTAGCCTGTGTATTCCAGGCATCCTGAATGACCTGTGCCAGTGACATACTTATTGTTCCTCGAAGTTGCGTTGATGCAACTGGTAATAAGCACCCTTGCGGTTGATCAATTCCTGGTGGGTCCCCTGCTCCAGAATGCGACCTTGATCCATGACGACAATACTGTCGGCATTTTCAATCGTAGATAAGCGGTGAGCAATAACGATAGTGGTACGATCCTGCATTGCCGCATCAAAAGCACGCTGAATGAAGTATTCAGATTCATTATCCAGCGCGCTGGTTGCTTCATCCAGAATTAAAATTGGTGCATTTTTCAGAATAGCACGCGCAATCGCAATACGCTGGCGCTGACCGCCAGACAGATTCAGACCTTGTGCGCCCAGCTCAGTATCATAACCATTTGGCAAAGCCATAATAAAGTCATGGGCATAAGCAGCTTTAGCTGCGGCAATAATATCTTCTTCTGCAGCATCTTCCAACTGACCATAAGCAATGTTTTCACGCACGGTACGGTTAAATAGCACCACCTGCTGGTTTACCATCGAGATCTGGGTACGCAGAGCATTCAGCTCAAAATCTTTAATGTCTTTGCCATCAAACAGGATTTGACCGGAGCTTGCTTCCTGATAACGCATTAAAAGGTTTACCAGTGAAGTTTTACCTGCACCTGAGCGACCTACTAATGCCACTGTTTGTCCGGCTTTTACATCAAGATTCAGATCGGTTAATGCCTGATACCCATCAGAGTAAGTCAAGTTCACATTTTTCAGCTGGATATTGCCTTTTAAAGTATCTTTAAAAGTACCTGCATTTTTTTCTTCCGGCATATCCAGTAATTCAAACACTGAATAAGCTGCCGCCATACCACGCTGAATTTTTTCATTGACTTCAGTGAGTGCCTTGATCGGTTTGGACAACATGCCTGCCACGGTAATATAAGCAACAAATTCACCAGCAGTCGTATCACGCAAGATTTCCGGGCGCAAAGCCAGAAACATGACAATACTCAACGCAATAGACATAATAAGCTGTACGATCGGGCTATTGAGCTCTTTCACTACAACCATTTTCAAGCCACGACGCAAGTTTTCTAGAGAGTGCTTTCTAAAACGTTCCTGCTCGTACGTTTGACCGCCAAAAGCTTTTACCACCATATTGGCATTTACAGACTCCTGTACCACATGGTTCACATCACCCATGGTGTTCTGCACTTGCTTGGACAGCTTACGCATACGCTGTGCAGCTTTGCGAATAAGCAGACCAATGATCGGTGCAAAAATCAGAATAATTAACGTTAAACGCCAGTTTGTATAAAGCAGATAACCAATCAGCGCGATTGTGATCAGACCTTGCTGCACAATCACCTTAAGTGAATCACTTGAGGCAGCAGTCAACTGCTCAACGTTATACATAATTTTAGCAGTAATGTGACCACTGGTATTATCCAGAAAATATTGCGAAGGCAGACGCATCAGCTTGGCAAAGACTTCCTGACGAATATTAAAGACCAGATTTCGGGAAATGACTGCAGTAAAATAGCCACCCAAAAACAAACCTACACCGCGAAAAAAGATCAGCAAGACCACCAGAAACGGGAAGATCGTTGTAAAACCCTGATCACGAGTCTGAATCGCTTCAATAATATATTCCAGCAACTTGGCAACGGAGACTTCTGTTGCAGCATTGATGGCGAAACCCAGGATAACCAATAAGGCCAATCCCCAAAATTGTTTTAAATAACTGAGAAGACGTAAATAGACTTTTAAATCTTGCTTCACTAATAACCTCGGGTAGGTACTTTCGTACTGATGTTGATGTTCACAAAGCCAAGTTGCCCTGCAACATCCATAACGCGAATCACATCCTGATGTGCTGCTTTTGCATCAGCAGCAATCACGAACATTAAATCACGTCGTTCGTTAGAAATCTGTTTAATTGCGGTATTTAAATCAGCCACTTCTTTGCTCGCCAATGACTGCCCATTCACTGCATAGTGCCCATTTGCATCCACAGTGACTTCAACCTTTTGATCAAAGTTTTTCGGTGGAACTCCTTGCGCGTCTGGCAAGGTCAAATTCATACGGCTGAGTTGACTGAAAGTCGTAGAAAGCAATAGAAATACCAAGATAAATAACAGACAGTCAATCATCGGAGTGAGGTTGATATGAACATCTTCAACCTGATTGCGTTTGAATTTCATGACTCACCTCAGCTCGCCTTCTGAAGACTTTCATCCGCTTCTGAAGCATGCGAATAAAACAGGTCAGCATGAAATAAAGTCGCCTGCTGCTCCAGCTCGGCCACATATTCCTGTACCAGACGCTGGAAATAACGATGTGCAAATAAGGCAGGGATCGCGATCAGCATCCCGGCAGCTGTCGTAATTAACGCCTTGGAAATCCCCGGCATCATCAGCACTGGATCACTGGTAGTACCCACGTCAATCATAAGAAAAGATTCAATAATTCCGATCACTGTACCGAGCAAACCCAGCAAAGGTGCAACTGCACTTAAAGTTCCTAAAAAATTAATATTTCTTTCCAGATAACCAATTTCCTGCGAAGCAACGACTTCCATCTGGGCACGTGCATATTGCTCGGTCTGTTGCTGGCTGGCAGCACCTGCTGCAAAAACACGGCCTAATGTACTCCCTTGCAGGGATTTATCCATATTTAGTTTTTGCATCACCTGATTGGCATTTTGTCCGGGACCCATCAAAAGCGCTTTAGGTAATATCAGGCTCTTTTTTAGGCGAATAAATCGCTCTAATGAGATGGCCACCATGAAAATCGAACATAATACGAGGGGTAGCATCAGCCACCCACCTGCTTTTACCAATTCCCACATCTGATTTATCCCCAATCAAGAATCAAGTTTTATTCGTCATCCAGGATCGAAAGAATACCGTCTAGCTCTTCCAGTGAATGATAGCTAATGACCAGTTTGCCTTTGCCCTGCTTGTTATAATCAATTTTTACTTCTGCACTAAAACGTTCTGACAGACGTTGTGTCAGTTGTTGAATATCTGGCGCTACGACTGGCTTTGGTTTATCCTGTTTTGGAGTATTAAAATCACGCACTAATTGCTCAGTCTGGCGTACGGACAGGCTCTTCTCAATTACCATTTCAGCCACTTTCAGCTGGTCTTTGGCTTTCAAAGTCAGGATCGCACGGGCATGCCCCATATCAAGCAGCCCTTGCTGCATAAAGTCTTTGACCTCTTCAGCTAAGGTCAGCAAACGCAGTAAATTACTGACTGTCGTACGCGCCTTGCCTACAGTATCGGCAATCTCCTGATGGCTCAGACCAAATTCTTCATGGAAACGTTGCAGCGCCATCGCCTGATCAATTGGATTCAGATCCTGACGCTGGATATTTTCAATCAAAGCCAGCGCAATTGCCACCTGATCATTCAGATCACGCACAATCGCAGGAACTTCAGTGAGGCCTGCCAATTGTGCTGCACGCCAGCGACGCTCACCCGCAATAATTTCATAAGGATGGCGTTCATCATCTACCGGACGGATGACGATCGGCTGCATGATGCCATGCTTCTCAATTGAAGCAGCCAGTTCCTGCAAATCCTGTTCATTGATATAGCGACGTGGCTGGTATTCGCCACGTTTCAACAGATTCACATCAATCTGCTTCAGCTGACCATGATCCAGACCTTGTGCTTCAAGCTGTAATTTTTCTTTTTGAATTGACCCCAGTAATGCATCCAAACCACGACCTTTGGCGAGTCCACGTTTCTTCACGGTCATGCTTTACTTCCTTTTTTCACTTTGCTTTTCTTTAACATTTCAGCCGCCAGATTGAGGTAAGCAACTGCACCCTTGGAACTTTTTTCAAAATAAATCACTGGCAAGCCATGTGCTGGTGCTTCAGCCAGACGGATATTACGTGGAATCACGGTGTCGTAAAGTTTCTTGCCAAAATATTGTTGTAATTCTTCAGAGACATCACGTGTCAGTGCATTACGCGCATCATACATGGTACGTAATACACCCACGATTTGTAGATCAGGATTTAAAGCCTGCTGAATCCGGTCAATGGTCTGAGTCAAATCAGCCAATCCTTCTAATGCATAATACTCACATTGCATTGGAATAATCACGCCATCGACGGCAGCCAGAGCATTTACGGTAATCAAGCTTAAACTTGGTGCACAATCTACAATAATATAATCAAATGATTTTTCAATTTCCTGTAGGGCATCACGCAGAATAAATTCACGGCCTTCCTGTTCGGCAATTGCCAGCTCTACACCAGCCAAATCACGGTTGGCGCCTAATACTTTATATCCAACTTCCGCCTTGGTAATTGCCGTTTCAATCGGCACTTCACCAAGCAACACATCTGTTACTGAATAAAGTAAGTCATTTTTCTGAATGCCCGAGCCCATCGTAGCATTACCTTGTGAATCCATATCCACAAGCAGCACACGTTTTTTTAATACTGCGAGAGATGCCGCCAAATTTACTGCGGTTGTGGTTTTGCCAACGCCACCCTTCTGGTTTGCAATCGCAATAATTTGTGCCATGTTGACCCCAATTCCTTTGAAAATCTTAAATACGTTTTAATAAAAGTAAATGACGTTGTTCGTCTAAGCGCGGAACTTTTAGTTCAATAATCTCACAACTGAATTCATCTTTTAAAGCACTAACTTCATCTTGTGGAATCAGACCTTTCATGGAAGCAATAATACTTTGCTCATGCATATAAGGTTTCGATGCGTCTACAAAATCGGTCAATGATGCAAAGGCACGACTGGTAATCACATCAAACTGACCGAGCTCATTAATACTGTCTTCATTTTCAACGCGTGTTTGCACCGCAATCACATTTTTTAGCTTCAGGTCAGCAATAAACTGCTTCAGGAAACGGATTTTCTTGCCATTTGAATCTAATAGTACGCAGTTACGTTCCGGCTGACATAATGCAATGATCATGCCTGGCATCCCGCCGCCGGTACCAATATCGAGCAGACGGCCTGATGGCAGATCCTTTAAAATGCTTAAGCTATCTAGCAGATGCTTGACCAGCATTTCTTTCGGGTCACGAATGGCAGTCAGATTGTATGCCTTATTCCACAGCACCAAAGCGTCCTGGTACTTGAGTAATAAATTTAAAGTTTCATCACCCAATGCTAAACCTAAAGCCTGGCTACCCTGCTTTAATTCCTGAAAAAACGTATGCATAAACAATTAACGCTCGAAAAAATTAGAAGAAAGTATACCGCTTTCTCTATATTGGCACAGTAGGGAGTGCTTAGTGAATATTCACTTAAGCATATTTCCCTTCACGAATTTCAGCATCCAGTGCAGCTAAACGCTCTGGCGTCCCTACATCAACCCAATTACCCATCAGCTTTGATGCAGCAACCTGATTTGCCAGCATCGCCTCTTTGAGTAATGGCGCCAGTGGACGCTTACCTGCTTCCAGACCTGCAAACATTTTCGGAGCAATCACAGATACACCACTAAAGGTCAGACTTTCACCCTGAACATTCTGATCAAAGGTATAGGCTTTACCTTCAGCCAGGCTAAAATCACCTTGTGGGTGCTGAGGTGGGTTTTGTACCAATACCAGATGTGCCAAGTTTTCACCCAGCTCCACTGTCAATAATGGCGCAAAATCCATGGTGGTCCAGACATCACCATTCACCAGAATAAAAGGCTGCCCCCCTAATAAAGGCAAAGCGTTGATAATACCACCAGCAGTTTCCAGCCCCTCACCTTCATGTGACCATAAAATCTTGACACCAAACTGCGAACCATCACCCAAAGCTTCCACAAGCTTTTCACCGAGCCATGCGGTATTGATGACAATTTCATTCACACCGATCGCCGCCAGCTTTTCGATATGCCAGACGATCAGAGGCTTGTCACCCACTTCCAAGAGTGGCTTTGGTGTATGCAGGGTTAAAGGGCGCATGCGATTACCTAGGCCTGCAGCCAGAATCATCGCTTTCATTTATGCAGCCACCTCATATGAACCATATTTTTCTTCAAAGGCTGGCAATACGCGCTCATTGATAAATTGCATAAATGGCTGCAATTCTGCATAAGGTTTACTTTCTTCCAGCAGATACCACATCACACGCGGCAAATCTTTCAAATACCCCGATTTACCATCACGCTCAAACAGGCGCACAAAAATACCTAAAATCTTGATATGACGTTGAATGGCCATCATGTCGGCATCTTTCTTGAACTGACCAAAATCACGACCCTCTTTGGCAGAAGCCGGCAATAAGTTATAGAAAGTTTCAAACCAGCGATAGACACGGTCAGCATTCCACTGCACATAGGCATCGCGGGTAATCGAGATTAGATCATAGGTATCCGCACCAATCACGGCATCCTGAAAATCGATCACGCCCAGATCTGTTTCACCTGCAATCTGCATCAGGTTACGGCTATGGAAATCACGGTGCACAATCACTTGAGGTTGAGCTAATGCTGCATTCGCCAGAATGGCAAAGGTGCGCTTAATCAGCGCACTTTCTGCTGCGGTCGGAATGATTTTTAAAGCCGGTAACATCCAGTCAGTTAACAATTCCATTTCCGAGATCAGTTTTTCATAAGAATACTCAGGGAAATGCCCTATACCTTGAATAGACTGCAACTGAACTAACTGTTTAAAACTCTGTTCATAATAAGCATCGACAGTGGCGTCATCAAGCAGATCAGACAGCATCACATTGCCGAAATCTTCGAGCAGTAATAGACCATTTTCCAGATCCTTCGCCACAATGTGCGGCACGCGAACACCATTCGCATCAAAAAATTCATCTATCGTCACAAAAGGCACACAATCTTCTTTTTCTGGTGGTGCATCCATTAGCATAAATGTTTTATTATTCAGTTTGATTCGTGCATAACGACGAAAACTGGCATCGCCTGCTAAAAAATGAGTTTCAAATTGATCTGAACCGAGTACAGAAGCAATCCAAGATTGTATCAATTGTTCGCGTTGAGTATTCATTTGCAATAAATTCTAGTACAGGCTGAGTTTTTAAAGTACTAAGTGTAGCTACTTATCAACTTTTTCTCTATGATGCGACAATAATTAATTGCGATAAAAGCATGATTGGTTAATGAGACAAATGAAGCATCAGTTTAAATATAATCCTTTAGCGACTGCGATCTTAACTTTGTTATGTGGTAGCTCAATTTCAAGCTATGCTGCAGAAAATGACTCATCCAACAGCAACAATCAGCAGCTTAAACAAAGCTTACAGGAAACCTATCCTGGTGAAGCATTTTTCTCTCAATATTATGTTGACAAAGCCACGCCTGAAGCACAACAACGACAGGGACAGTATTTAAGTTCTGCCTATTGTCAAGGCACCTGGATTACTCCGGTTTCACCTGAAGTTGAAGCAGTTGCTCCAAATCAAGCAACCTCTACTGTTACTGCTGACTATGGCCACTATAATCCGAATGGCGATTCCTACTTAGAAGGCAATGTCATCATTGATCAGCAAGGTCGTCAGATTCGTGCAGATCAAGTGACTATTGACCAGACCCAGACCTACGCCAAAGCTCAAGGTCGAGTACAGCTGGCACAAGCAGGTCTGCTCTCACAAAGTGATGATATTAATTACAACCTAAAAACCCAACAAGGCGACTTAAATAACAGCTTTTATATTGCAGAAGAACAACATGCGCATGGGCGTGCAGAAAAAATCGCCAGAACTTCCACTGAAACAGTTGAGCTGGAAAATGCAACCTATACCACTTGCCCACCTGAACAGAAGCCAACCTGGAAAATTCAGGCGGATCGCATCAAGCTGAATCAGGAAACAGGTCGTGGTGAAACTCGTAATACCAAAATATACGTTAAAGATGTGCCTGTTCTTGCAGTACCTTATTTTAACTTCCCGATTGATGATCGTCGCACCACCGGAATTCTGACCCCTAGTTTTGGTTTTACCAATGATGGTGGCTTAGAACTAGGCGTTCCAGTATATCTAAATCTGGCACCAAATTATGATGCTACCATTACACCACGTTATATCGCTGACCGTGGTGCAATGCTGGATGGTCAGTTCCGTTACTTAACCGAGAACTTTGGCTATGGTCAAATCTGGGGGGGCATTTTACCTTCAGATCGTAGCTATGACGATCAAGACCGTAAAGACCTGCATTTCCGTCATGACTGGCAGATTAACGAGCAGTTCTCAACTAATCTTGAATATAACTATGCTTCAGATAAAGATTTCTTCTCAGATCTAAATAACAACCCAAATTCTAAAACTGATCTGAATTTACGTCGTGCTTGGGAAATTAACTATAAAAATGGTATTCCTGGCTTAAAAGCACAGTTAAAAGTAGAAGATTTCCAGACCCTAGACCCAGAAGTTGCAGATGAAGACCGTCCTTATGCGCGTTTGCCACAATTCCTGGTTAACTATAAAACGGGCAACCCACTCGGCTGGCAATTCGAAGCCAATCACGATACTGCCTATTTCAAAAAAGATGTTAATAATATAAATCCAGCTACAGGCAGTTACGAACCGAGTGGTACACGTATCTATAACGATCTGGCAGTTCGCTATAATCATCGAACGCCTGGCTTATTCCTGCTTCCTCAATTGTCCTTGCGCAACATTAATACCTTCTATGACAAGGACACGATTGATCTTTTAGACCAGAACCAAACTAATTCTTCAAGTGAAGATAAATCTATTGTAGTGCCAGAATTCACTCTCGATGCTGGTTTGATTTTTGAAAAAGAAGGACGCTATTTACAGACACTAACACCTCGTCTGTTTTATGCTTACGCACCTTACGAGAATCAAGAAGGTCAGCCAAATTTTGACTCAGTGAATGCTTCGATCAGCTATGATCAGCTATTCAGCCCACGTCGTTTCTATGGTCATGACCGTTTAGAAGACAATAACTTTGCATCCGTAGGCTTAAGCTACAGCCTGTTCAATGATGTTGGTTTAGAACGCCTGCGTGCCAGTATAGGCCAAAGTTTCTTCTTCGAAGACCGTCGCGTGACTTTAGAACGGGATATTGATGAATATGACCGTGAAACGCATACTGGTCCTGTAATTCAACTATCCAGCCAGCTTTCCAATAATTTCCATGTCAACTTTAACTCAGCATGGATGTCGAATGGTCAGAATGCACAGCGCGATGTGCAAGCCTATTACACTGGTGAACAAGGTAATCTCTACAATGTAGGCTATTTCTATCGCAATGAAATTACTGACCGTCAAAAAAGCTATGATCAAGTGGTTGGTTCATTCATTCAGCCTGTTTTCAATAACTGGCGTCTGATTGGTCATGCTCAATACGATCTGGAAAACAACGTTGCACGTGAATATTTACTTGGCGTGAACTATGAGTCATGCTGTTGGGGTGTTTCCGTCTATGGCCGCTCATATTACAATGATCTGGATGACATCAATGAAGCTGGTGTTAAACCAAAACGCATGATCATGGCAGAACTCAGCCTGAGAGGCCTGGGTGGATTCAACAATAAATTGGCATCACTACTGGAAAACCGTATTCTGGGCTTTAATAATATCAATCAGACTTGGACAGAACGTTAATGAAGACAAAACAGTTAAAACATTTTTTTAAAGCAACCACACTTGCGCTATGCCTTTCTGCAGCAATACCTACTTTTGCTGTTGCACAGACCAAGGATGAAGTTGTAGCTGTTGTCGACAATAGCGTGATTCTTCGCAGTGACCTGGATCAAAGCATTGCAGAGATTTCTCATCAACTCGAAAAGCAAAAGAAGCCTGCACCGTCACAACAAATCCTGCAACAACAAGCTTTAGAACAACTGATTTTGCGTCAGGCTCAACTTGAACAGGTAAAGCGTTATAATGTTCGTCCTGATGAAAAAGCGCTTAATGATGCAGTATTAAAAGTTGCACGCGACTCTGGTTCTTCCAGCCTGGAAGCTTTCCAGCAAAAGCTGGATTCAATTGCACCAAATACTTATGCTGCTCTACGTAACCGTATTGCAGAAGACCTTGCGATTAACCGTTTACGCCAACAGATTGTGACTTCCCGTATCAAAATCAGCGATCAGGATGTAGAAAACTTCCTGAAAACCCCGCAAGGTCAGGCATTACTCGGCAATCAGGTTCATGTACAACATGTCCGTGTTTCTGGTGACAATACAGCTCAAGTTGCAGCAGAGGTAAAGAAAGAGTTAGAAAGCTCTACCGACCTGAAAGCAATTGAGAAGAAATACTCCAAAGATGGTGTCAAAGTTGAAGCTGCTGACATGGGCTTCCGTAATATTTCAGATATTCCAGATGAGCTCGCATCACGTGTAACCAGCCTTCAGCCTGGTCAAACTTCTGAACTGATTGAAGCCCGCGATGGTACTCACATCCTTAAGCTAATTGATCGTAAAACGGGTGAAAAGCGTGCACTCGTACAACAATATCAGACGCGTCATATTCTGATTCAGCCTTCCGAAGTAGTGAGTCCTGAAAATGCCAAACAGATGATTGACAGTCTGTATACCCGCCTAAAAAATGGTGAAGACTTTGCCGTACTGGCGGCTACCTTCTCCAATGATCCTGGTTCAGCACGTGACAGTGGTAGTCTAGGCTGGGTGAATCCAGGTGTGATGGTCCCAGAATTTGAAGAACGTATGAAAAAAACGCCTGTGGGCCAAATTAGCGAACCGTTCCAGTCTCAGTTTGGCTGGCATATTCTACAGGTGACAGATACGCGCCAACAGGATATGACTTCAGAATATCAGGAACGTATGGCACGCCAGCTTTTAGGCGAACGTCAGTTTGATACAGAACTGGATAGCTGGTTACGTGAGACACGCAGTAATGCCTTTGTTGAGATCAAAGATCCACAACTGGACCGTAAAAAGAATTAATATTCAGCATCTTTAAAAAAACCGGCTTTTGGCCGGTTTTTTTATTATCTATATAAGACTATTACCATAAAAAAACCTCTCATTTCCGAGAGGTTTTTTGAATTCTTAAATCAGATTAACGGTTGTTTTCGTCATCTTGAGAATCTTCGAATTTTGCATCATCAGTAAAGCCAGCACCTTGACCACCAAAGCCACCTTGACCACCGAAGCCGCCTTGACCACCAAAGCCGCCAGGTTGACCGCCACCGAAGCCACCTTGACCACCGAAGCCACCAGGTTGACCGCCACCGAAGCCACCTTGACCGCCGAAGCCGCCAGGTTGGCCGCCACCGAAGCCACCTTGACCACCGAAGCCACCAGGTTGGCCGCCACCAAAGCCACCTTGACCGCCAAAGCCAGCACCTTGAGGACCAGCAGGAGCACCAGCAGGACGTGGGTTACGTGCAGGAACTACGGTAGAAATCGCGTGTTTGTAAACCATTTGGCTTACAGTATTTTTTAATAATACAACGTATTGGTCAAATGATTCGATATGACCTTGTAGTTTGATACCGTTAACCAGGAAGATAGAAACAGGAATACGTTCTTTACGTAGGGAATTCAAGAACGGATCTTGTAAAGTTTGACCTTTAGACATGTTATAACTCCAAAAAATTTTAAAATCAGCGCAAAAAACTATCTTTATTTTTCAATTAAAAATTATAAAAAAGATAGTCTGTAAATTTTGCTTTATCCGTAACAGTTTCGCAAGTCTTCTTGAGCCTGCTGTGCGGTAAAATATGTAGTAAATTTATGCTTATCTTGCAAAGATCTTAACCATGTGTATTGACGTTTAGCAAGTTGTCGTGTTGCAAACAATGCTTTGTCTTCCATTTCTCGCTGTTTTTCAACACTTCGATCACTGTTTTTTATAAATTCGATCGCCTGACGGTAACCAACGGAACGCATGGATGGAAGATTTTCATCAAAATCGTATTTTTTCATCAAGCTTTCCACTTCATTTAAAAAACCGATTTCCCACATAATTTCTAATCGTTTTTCAATACGCTTGTGTAATTCTACTCGGTCTGGGATTAGCGCGTAATTATGAAAACTGTAACGATATGGTTGATTTTTTGGTTGTTCTGCTTGTAGTTTTGTTATAGCTTGGCCAGTTAGCTTATAAACCTCTAAGGCACGAATAATACGCTGTTTGTCACTTACTTTAAATTTTTGCCCTGCGACTGGGTCTACAGTACATAATTCCGCATAGACTGCTTCCCACCCTTCCCGTTCGGCTTTTGCTTCAATTTCCGCACGTACCTTATAATCTGCACTGGGTAGATTATCAGATAATCCCTCTAACAATGCTTTGAAATAAAGCATTGTTCCACCAACCAAAATTGGGGTTTTGCCACGTGCATGCATATCATCAATCAGGCGACAGGCATCTTCGACAAAATTGGCTGCTGAATAGGCTTCTAAAGGACTAATAATATCAATCAGATGATGCGGATATTGCTCTAATTCTGCTTTGGTTGGCTTTGCTGTACCAATGTCCATTTCCCGGTAAACCAGTGCAGAATCGACGGAAATCAGCTCAAAATTTCCTTGCTCATAGAGTTCACATGCCAAAGCGGTTTTACCACTTGCAGTTGGTCCCATTAAGTTGATGACCGGCAATTGATTTGACATGTACCACTACTCTCCTCGAGCAAAAAGTTTATCTAGTTGAGCCAGTGGGAAAGCACGCCATGTTGGACGTCCATGATTACACTGGCTGGCAAATTCAGTTTGTTCCATCTGACGCAATAAGGCATTCATTTCAGACAGACTTAAAATACGGTTTGCACGTACCGCACCATGACAGGCCATGCCTGCCAGGATCTGATCACGCTTTTGCAACAGGCCTTGCGCCTGATCCGTTGGGTCCAGATCATCCAGCAATTCAGGAATCAAGGCATCAAAATCTGCCTTGTGCAGGATCGCAGGAACTCCGCGCACGATCACCTGTTCATCACCATACTGGTCAATCTCCAGACCAAATCGGGCCAGCTGTTCCTTCAACTCTTCTACACGCATGGCCTGCATACGACTGATAGACACCACTCTAGGAATTAAAAGCTGCTGCGACGTCCAGAACTCCGGTTTATCCCAGGCAGACTTCATTTGCTGCAAGACGATACGCTCATGTGCTGCATGCATATCTACAATAATCAGACCTTCTGTGTTTTGTGCAAGGATATAAATCCCATGCAGCTGTGCAATCGCAATGCCTAAAGGATGCTCATCTATTTTGGCCTGCACATGTGTCTGAAAAGACTGCTCAGGGCTCAGCTGCTCAGTTTCGGAGTTTACTCTAAGTGGTGCCAAATAGCTTTGTAAGGCATTGTTAAGCTGCTGTGAACCACTATAAGGCTTGGTATAATCCTGCACATAATGCACAGTTTGTGGACGCGATGATTCAAAGTCAGTCAACACATCTGAAGCTTCAGCTTCTATATATTGATGCGTATTACGAGGATGTAGATGCTGCTGAACTGCATAAGGTTCAGGAGGGGACTGCGGTGCAGCCTGATGCAGGCTAAATTGTTCCTGATAACGCGGCTGAGGCGTAAGTGGTACAGGTTCCTCAGTTTTCATTGCATCAGCCAGATTAGCTGTTGCGGTCTGGAACTGTGCTAGCGTTTCTTTGGCATAATAACGTACAAACTCATGTACTTCACGCTGATTTAGGAAACGGATT
Source organism: Acinetobacter sp. VT 511 (assembly GCF_001077515.1). Taxonomy (NCBI): domain Bacteria; kingdom Pseudomonadati; phylum Pseudomonadota; class Gammaproteobacteria; order Moraxellales; family Moraxellaceae; genus Acinetobacter; species Acinetobacter sp. VT 511. The sequence continues at coordinate 174,469 of NZ_LFRE01000047.1, forward strand.
TCATGTTTGGTTGGATGTACATTGACATCAATATTTTCCGGATCCACCTCCAGAAACAGCAAATAAGCTGCATGCTGGTGTCCATGCAGAATGCCGTCATACGCCATACGCAATGCATGAGAAATGGTCTTGTCTCTTACGATACGACCATTTACATAGACATATTGCATATCGGCTTGCGCACGCGCATCCGAAGGATGACCGAGCCAGCCAGACAAACGCATGTTGATACTGTCTGCATCCATCCAGTAAGCATTTTCAGTAAATTGGCGCCCCAATAACTGCTGCACACGCTGGAAACGTAATGCTCCACTGTCTGCCACAGGCAGATTCAGCTTGATACTTTCATTATGTTCCAGCACAAAACGGATATCGAAATGGGTCAGTGCCAGACGACGTACAATCTCTTCAATATGACCAAATTCGGTGCCCGGTTTTTTCAGAAATTTACGACGTGCCGGTACATTAAAGAACAGATCCTGCACCCGGATATGGGTACCACGTGAAGTGGCAACTACCTGAATTTCCTGATGGTCAAAAGCAGTACCATTCACTTCAACCTGATAACCAATGCCATCTTCGCTTTGGCTACTGGTCAAGGTTAGACGCGATACGGCTGCAATCGAAGCCAGCGCCTCACCACGGAAACCCAGACTGGTGATGGCATGCAATTCCTCTGCTGTCTGAATTTTACTGGTGGCATGACGCATGACCGCCAGCGCTAAATCTTCCGGGTGAATTCCTCGACCATTGTCAATAATTTCGATCAGTGTACTACCGCCCTGTTCTACACGAATCACCAGTTCAGTCGCACCAGCATCAATCGAGTTTTCGAGCAGTTCTTTCACTACAGATGCAGGTCGTTCAATCACTTCACCCGCTGCAATCTGGTTCGCCAGTGCAGGATCAAGTGAACGGATACGGCGTGCGCTTAAATCATTCGACATGTGGGAATTGCTGCTCCAAAGCCTTCTGTAATACTGAGTTTGATGAAGTCAACGTTGCAGTACGAGTCAACTCATCTTCAGATTTAAGAATTTCAATGATCAGATCTGCTTCAGGTATTTCACTACCACCTTTAGACGGCCATTCAAACAAGAATAATGCATTTGGGGTTTCAAGATAATCCCGAATACCCATCAGTTCCAGTTCATAGGGATCATTTAAACGGTACAGGTCAAAGTGGAAAATATCCTTCCCTTGAATATTATAAGGTTCTACCAATGTATAGGTTGGACTTTTGACCGAACCCTGATGACCGAGCTGTTGTAAATAATAGCGCGTTAATGTCGTCTTGCCTGCTCCCAGATCACCGATCAGATAAATCACTCCCGTACTAAAATTCGCGGCCAATACCTTAGCCAGCTGTTGGGTATCTTCTTCATGATTTAAGGTGACGGTAAATGAATAAGGCATATGACTCACGACATGATTCAAAGGAACAAATATGATAGCATCGCCGCAGTTTAAAAGCCTATTCCGCCGCATGAGAAACTGTATTTTTTCATAGCATTTGTTTCCTGAATGAGATCCACTTCCCCACATGAATACTTCTGCTGAATTTATCCCACCGATGATCAACGGCGTCAGTGCCAGCAAAGTTTTCTTGCAACCGTCCACTGCTGCAACAGTCTATGACTATTTATGTACACAGTTTCCACATATCCAGACCAGTGAATGGCAATCCCGTTTTCAGGAGGGCCTGGTTTATGATGCACAGGGAAATAGCTTAAATCTAAATAGCCCCTATCAGGCGAATAGCCACTGTTTTTATTATCGCTTTCTGGCACACGAAGTGCATGTTCCTTTCGAACACCAAATCCTGTTCGAAAATGAACATTTTATGGTGATTGATAAACCACATTTTCTGACCATGAGCCCGACCGGACAATATGTACAGGAAACCCTGCTGGTTCGTCTAAAGAAACAGACCGGGATTGAGCACCTAACTCCGATTCACCGACTGGATCGGGAGACGGCTGGCGTAGTGCTTATCTCTAAAAATGTAGCATCGCGTGGACTTTATCAGCAGTTGTTTGCTACACGCCAAGTACAGAAAACCTATCATGCGATTGCAGGTTATCGTGAAGAACTTCGCTTTCCGCAAATTGTGCGTTTACGCATGGATAAAGGTCAGCCTTTCTATACTATGCAGGTTTTAGAAGGTGAGCCTAATAGTGAAACCGAAATCACCTTATTAGAACAGCAAGATCATTTAGCCAAATACGAACTGAAACCGCATACTGGCAAGCAGCACCAATTACGTGTGCACTTAAACTTTTTGGGTATACCGATTCTGAATGATCCGTTTTATCCTAGCGTTGCACATAAAGCAGATAATGATTTTTCTGCGCCCTTACAGTTATTGGCCCGACATATCCAGTTTATTGACCCTATTACCCAGCAATTGATGCAGTTTTCTTCTGAGCAAGTACTAACATTGTAATGCAGCTGTCATTACGATTTATTTTCAGAATTGATTCGTATAAGGATTGTATTTCAAATGTAATGGATTAAAATGAATGCGAAAAGTTAAGTATTTTAAAGTCTTGAATATATTATGAGAAAAACTGAAGTCTACCAAATACGCCTGGATTCTCAAGAAAAGAAACAAGCCTTTGCCGTATTTAAGCAATTGGGAATCACACCAGCTCAAGCAGTCCGCTTGTTTTTCAAACAGGTAGTGCTGACTAAATCCATCCCCTTCTCCATTGAAAATCAGAATATTAACCTTGAACAATTAATCAAGCTGCGCAAACTGAAGCAAAGTGAATCCAAACCTGTAACTGCCGGCCTGATTGCAGACACTACAGAACAGGCAGCATTGGATCTACATGCTGATGATGATCATTTTGATTTATTTGAAGAACTGAATGCCATTCTGGGCGAAAGTGACAAAATTTAACACTGTCGCATTTTCAAACAATTTCATACGCTACACTTTCCCAAACTTCGTTATGCTCCATGAATACATAATAATAAAACATGGAGTAATTAATGCTTGTTCGACGTGCTCAGGTAGAAGACCTGCAACAGCTTTCCGTTTTATTTGATGAATATCGCCAGTTTTATGGAGCTTCCTCAAATCAGGAACTTTCATATCATTTCCTAAAACAGCGATTTGAAGACCAACAGACGGTGATTTTTATCAACACCAAGGATGATATTTTTACCGGATTTATCCTGCTTTATTTAAGATTTTCCTCAGTAGCTTGTTCAAAGTTTTATGTGCTGGATGATGTGTATATCACTCCACTGTATCGCCGTCATGGCGCTGCACGACAACTGATTGATACCGCTATTTTATTTGCCCGACATGAAAATGCACTGCGTATTAGCCTGGACACCCAGAAAAACAACCACCAATCGCATAAACTCTATGAATCAATGGGATTTATGCGAGATGATGAATTTGTCACTTTTCATTGTTTTCTCAAGTAAATCCAGCGCTTTATTCGGCACGGTATTTAGCTTGAATCACTTGATCTTCAGTTAAATAAATCCACTCACCTTCTGGCAAATCATTCAAAGTCAATTGACCTATTTGAGCCCGATGCAGTTTTTCAACTTTATTCCCCACAGCTGCCAGCATACGTTTCACCTGATGATAAACACCTTGATGAACCGCCATTTGCAAGCGCTTTTCTTCAAGACGAATGACATCTGTAGCAGCATACATACCTTTTTCATTACGTAGCTCAACACCTTGTTCTAGCTGCTTGATCTGCTCATCCGTAACAGGGTCTGCGGTATCCATCTGGTAAACCTTGGCAACATGCTTTTTAGGATGAGTTAATGCCTGCAAAAATTGACCATCATCAGTCAGTAACAGCAAGCCTGTCGTATCCTGGTCTAAACGACCTACACACTGGATTCCACGATTCATGAGCAAGTCATCAAACAGCTCAAAGACACTAAAATGATGGGTTGCCTGATGCGAACACTCATAACCTTGTGGCTTGTTTAAGGCAATATAGACTTTTTCCCGATATTGATAAGTATCGTCATATACATTGAACTCTAGCTGATCCAGATCCAGTTTATGCTTTGGGTTATCAATGATTTCACCCTGAATGCTCACAGCGCCATTCTTGATCAGTTGCTGGCAATACTTACGTGAGCCAAAACCTTGTGACTGCAACATTTTTTCCAATAGCATCTATTCATACCTGTATCGAGTGAAGACCTGTGCATTCTATCCTGAAACAATCAGGATTTTGTTTTCTTCCGCTGTTTTCTAGGTATCATGCGTTGAAAAGCTCTACAATAACTTTATTTTTCACTCTATCTCTCCCACTTATGTCGCAACTTGATCTGAATCTGATTGTTCTTTTACTTTTACTGGCTTGCGGTATTTTTAGTCATAATAGTGCCGTCACCATTGCTGCAGCGGTGTTAATCGTTTTAAAAATCACGCCACTCAGCAGTTTGTTGCCCTATGTACAGGCGCATGGTTTAAATATCGGTATTATTATTCTGACCATTGGTGTTCTGACACCAATTGCCAGTGGCAAAATTTCAGGAGAAAGTATTCTCAAATCTTTCCTGAGCTGGAAGTCTTTGCTGGCAATCGCCATTGGTGTCTTTGTCGCTTGGCTGGGAGGACGTGGAGTGAAGCTGATGTCCAATCAGCCAGATGTGGTAGCCGGACTATTATTAGGCACAGTAGCAGGTGTAGCAGTATTACGCGGTGTTCCAGTCGGGCCGTTAATTGCCGCAGGAATTTTATCATTATTGATTAGTACGCAATAAGTTTGAAATAAAATTTCTATTTAGTTAACCCTAACTCAAACATCCATTCTCCCAGGATTTCTAAAAATATTTCGATATCAAATCATATGAATAGCGGCATTGAGGTCGCACATTGATTGCCTTGCGCAAGCTATAAAGCAGTAGTTAAAGCTTGCTCAGGATATGCTGTCAGATCAATAAAGGGCTTTTATCTTGCGAAACGATGTTTCTCATGGCCTGTCAAAAGTAAGGTAATTACAACATGCCAAATCTTGAACTTATTAACTAAGAATAAGCAAATGATAATAATTACTACAATTACCCTACAAGCTAGAAATCCATCACGCTCATAGAAGTTTTTTTATATCAAATAGCTTTTCTTATTCAACAAACAATAGCGCCAAACGCACCTGGTCATAGCCCATACGCGGACTGGTTAACTCGACAATCGGACGCAGTTTAATAGACCCATCATCATTGAAATGATCGGTATCCTGTCGCTTAGTCAGACGTTTATAGATCTTACGCACTTGTTCAACCACTTCCTCACCCGGATGAGCGACAGATATATCTAAACCTTGCTCTTTATGCAGTCGACCTAAATGGTTAATAATCGTTGCCGGTGTTAAGCCACGCTCAGTGGCGATATCGGCAATATCATAACCTTCTTCAAACAGTTCACGCGTTTCATCCAGCGTTGCGGCAGCATAATTCTGCTTGCCGCCATTTTTCGCCAGTTTTTTTTCATTACGCTGAATTTCAGTTTCATTCAGCGTACCGCCGCAATGACGGATAAAGGCATTGTGCTGCTTGGTTAAATCAATATTTTCAAAGTGTTCTTCGGCTTCACTCGACAACTCCTGAAAACGGCGGTCTGCCTTAATTGCCAGACTATCCAGCTCCAATGCCTGCTCATTAAAACCTTTTAGACGTAGACCATCTAAAGTTTTTAAACGCGAAAGTGCCACATAGCCCTGACCTTTTTCAAAAGTATGACTCAAGTCAATTTCGGCAGCTTCTAAGGTCATACCTTGTGATTTATGAATCGTAATCGCCCATGCTAGACGTAAGGGAATTTGCTGGAAACTGGCAATAGTCTTACCGGCTTCATTGTCTACTGACCAGGTTTCTGGTTCAACCAGCAACGTCGTCCCATCTGTGAGTTTGACTTTAGGCAATACCCCAAATTCATCATCTTCTTCAAAACCAATAACTTCACCCAAACTGCCATTGATATAGCCCAGATCAAAGTTGTTTTTGACAAACATGACTTTAGCATGCTTTTTCAGCGTTAAGGTTTCTGGCGCACGCACTGAAGATTTCAGCGTTTCGATCAACTTGTCATTGCCGTCGCACTGGGCATCAAACTGGCGCGGCTCATTATCAATTTCATTTAAATGCCGGAAGTTGATACTGTCCACATCCATATTATGCGTATACAGACGCGTATAAGTGTCGCCAATCTCCTGATGACGTGTTCCTTGCAAGGCATTTCGATGTTCTGTACCAATCGCCTGTGCACGGATCGCATTTAGAATATCATTTAGATAATCATTGCCCTGACGGTGCTGCTCGGTCAGATAACAAACGCGAAATTTGGCTTCAACCCAGGCATCTGACATAAAGCAGAATTTATCCCGGTTGCGTTCATCATTTTTGCCCACTGGAGGCAACTGAAAGAAATCGCCAGCAACAATCACCTGAATACCACCAAAAGCTTCATCAGATTCTTTGAAATACTTTAATACCTGATTAACCAGATTTAGCTGCTTGGCATGCAGCATAGAAATCTCATCAATAATCAGTACCTGAGCATTTTCCAGATGTTCTTTCAGATATTTGCGCTCTTTCATACGCTTCAGGTCTTCTTCTGACAAGAAGTCCTTAATCCCGATACCGGCCCAGGTATGAATGGTCATGCCATTCATGTGCGTTGCCGCGATACCTGTAGACGCTGTAATCGCAACAGATACCTTACGTGCTTTCAAATAATTGATATATTGATTCAGGGTATAGGTTTTCCCTGCACCAGCCGAGCCTGTTAAAAATACATTTTCGCCCGCTTTAAGTAACTTAAGTGCAGTTTCCTGTTTCATATGACCTATACCGTGAAAGAACGGCTATAGCCTAACGACTTTTCCGGCAAAAGTTAAGTATTCAGGTCCAAATCAGAATCTATACACGACGTATGCAGTCGTCTGTTAAACCAGCTGGTGAAATGAATTGCCATATCGATATATTGCGGATCTGCTTTTTGGTTATGGGGATATTCCAACTGATCGAAAATAATTTCCTGATCGTGTATATGACAACCCAAGAGCAGTGGCGTAGATAATTCTGCATGACTGACATGAAAAGCAACGTATTCCCCTTCTATGATCCGCTGTGCATAACTGGCGGCCAGACAGTTCTGAAAAATCCGAGCTTCCTCAATAATCTGGTCTATATTTTTTAGCTCTTCAAATTTCCAGTCAAAATAATAGAAATGTGCTTCATTCGTCAGACTTTTCCAGTCCTTAAGTGCAAAGTCCTTTTTCAGTCGGGCAATAATTTCCTGCTTCTGAATCTGGTCATGCCAGGCAATCGCCTGAATAAACAAGCCCTTCCAGGTCAGACTTTTTGGAATATTTTTATGTAAAGCAAAATATTCTGCCAGATAGTCACGTACATAACTGTCAAAAATTGATTCGCGCACATTGGCATCTTGCAGATAAAACAGCTGTCGAAACTCAGTCAACTGAATCCGATAACGCTGCAACTCGGTATAAAAATCGCGATTTTGTTGAGTAGCTGGCCGGATATATTGCTGTACCGCTTCAGGCAGATGAGAAGTTGCTTTATGTAAATGCTGCATATAGGCCTGCATGACCCGGCTTAAACCCATATATACCTTCTTGGTGGTGCAATCATCCATCTTGACTACTTCGCGCATCAGGCCGATCCACTCGTCCAGATACAGAATTGACGGACTGATAGCGATCCGGTGGTCATTAATCGGCTGACGTGTTCCTTTTAATACTACGGATTTGTTATCCGGATGCGTGAACCATTTATGCTGTATGGCATACTGATGCACACTATGAATAAATAACCGCGCTGAAGCATATTGAAAATATTGCAAGGTCGCCAGCAGCACCTGTGGATGTACCTGATGAGTATTCAGGAAACTGATCGCCGTGACTGTAACGCGTACACTACTGTGCTGAATATTCGTGCTAATCCAGTCCAACACTTCAGCAGACTGCTTGAACAGCCAGTTGATCGCCCGATTACAGTCAAACAACGGCAGTTTCGCGACCTTTTTCTGCCATAACTGATGATTATTTTCCAGAAAATGCTTCTTGCTCAGCAGATCATCCTGTCCCCAGGTATCACGGTTCATCAAACGCACGAAACCCAGCATATTGCTATGCTCCAAGGCATGTCTGAACAGGAGTTCAATATCGTTTACATGATCATTCAGTTCATGCAGATTAAAGCGTTCCTCAAAGGACAAACTCATAATACGGTAGATTGCCGGATGCAAAAATTGTGCTGCGCTAAAACAGAATTCATCCAGACTGTGCATAAGTCCCTGAATCGAAAGAAAGTCAGCGGGCGCTAAATATTCTAAGGAAAAAATCTTCTGCATTTGCTGCAAGATGTTTTGAGGTGGTTCTTTTCCGTATAAGATACAGTCACTCATTACTGGCGTGGTATACAGACCTGCTCTTCTCATCAGATGATCAATGATTTCTGCCTGCACAGAGGAAAGCTGCTGCACGAATTTCAGCACACGTGCAGGCCCATTGACCCATTGATAGACCTGTTCGATCAGCAGCTTACGTAACTGTTGTGCTTTATCACGCAAGAATAGGGAATGCTGGGGTTTTAAATCACCAGTCAGGAAATGGATATCCTGTAAAAAGAACTCTTCCAGAGTGTCTGACTTGTGATGCTGCACACTAAAATGTAGTTCTGCCAGCAACTGCGCTGTGCCCTGCTGAATATGCTGAGGCGTATGCAGCTGGATATGAAACAGGCCATTTGCCAAGACGATCCGATATCTTTCATGATCCAGCTTGAACATATTCTGGGCATTTAAATTCCCCACAATGTCCCACTGATCCTGATAAATATCATGCAAGCAATCTGAAATACGAAGCAACTGCTTGGCGAGCTGCTGATACTGCGGTACTAAACTCTCCTGTTCCATACACGCACCTAAAATGGACTATAAACTCATTTAAGCATATTCAAGTCATCTGACACAGACCAGTAAAATAGCTCATATAGAAAAATAATTCACAAAATAAAATAAATCAGATAAACAGCCCGCATTTAAACCCAGTTCATTTTTATTTTTCAGGATTTAGGTGATAGCTCGGATGCCCGGATATTTTTTAATTCTTCAATTGCCTGATAGATCTGTTGCTGAATCTGATCACGGAATAGTGTCATATCTTCTTGGCTTTGGATATGAGAGACAGATAAAGCTGGCTGGAACTGAAAATAGAAAGGTAACCGTTTTGGAAAAAGACTTTTCGGCAAGGAAGGAATGACATCCCCTTTACGCAAAAGTTTATTGAGCGCTGAAACTTTGAGTAATTTCTGAAAGTATTTATGTTCTACAACCTGACGGGCATCAAAGCCAATTTCGAAAATTTCATCACCGCCCAGAGCAGCAAACGGTATGATATCGTAGTCAAATTCTTGCGCCAGCCTTAAGAAGCCATAACGCTGTTTCCAGATCAGCTGGTACTGCTCGCCTTGGCGTTTCAGCACTTCTCGTCCTCCACCCGGAAAGACCAGAATCGAATAACCTTGGCGCATAACTTCACGCACATATTCCTGCACACCATCAATCGCGCCAAACTTCCTGAAGATTTCACGCCAGAGCGGAATATAAAAGTGGCTGTGGTCCGCAATACTGACCACAGCCACTTTATGTTCGTTGTACAGGTAATCAATAATCATGGGTGAATCAAATACCCCATAGATCGAATGATTACCGACATACATTGCAGGTCGCGAAGCATCAATGTGCTCAGCACCGAAAAAGGTCGGCGTAAAATACAGTTTGGACAATCCGCTTAAGTGTTTGATCCAGGCTGCATCATGCTTAACCTGCAAGATGTCTGCTCCCGCTTAAGCGACGTGCTTTTTCACCAGGATTGAGCCTACAGAGTAGCCCGCACCGAATGAACATAACACCCCATATTCGCCGTCATTTACTTCATTTGCCGTACGGTGCAATGCAATGATGACACCTGCTGAAGATGTATTTGCAAACTCGTCCAAAATCAATGGTACCAGTTCTGATTTTGCGTGTTCTTTACCTACGATCAGTTTCAGAATCAGCTCATTCATGTTCACGTTCGCCTGGTGCAACCAGAAACGTTTTACATTGGTCGGTTCAATCTGGTTCTTTTCCAGCTGCTTGGTGATCATCTTCGCAACCAGCGGACAAACTTCTTTAAATACCTTACGACCGTCCTGACGGAAACGGTTGTTATCGATATCAGCATCCACTTCGCTTAGGTTCAGGTAACCAAAGTTATTGCGAATGTTGTTTGAGAACTGGGTGAACAGTTCAATATCTTCAATTTCGAAACCAGTTTTAGTTTCAGTCTCTTCAATGATTGAAGCAGTAGCGACATCACCAAAGATGAAGTGACAGTCACGTGAACGGAAATCGGTATGACCAGAGGTGATTTCAACATTTACCATTAATACGCGACGCGCGCCCGACTTGATCGCATCAGCGGCCTGCTTAATCCCGAAAGTCGCTGCAGAACATGCCACGTTCATGTCATATGCATAGCCTTGAATACCCAAAGCGGTCTGGATTTCAATTGCAAGTGCTGGATAAGCACGCTGAATATTCGAACATGACAGAATCACAACATCGATGTCTTCTGCAGTCACACCTGCATTTTCCATCGCCTGTTTCGCCGCAGCTACGCCCCACTCTGCCTGAATAGACAATTCGTCATTTGAACGTTCATGCAGTAAAGGACGAAGACGTTTTGGATCCAGAATACCAGTTTTCTCAGCGACATAACGGCGTTTGATGCCAGAAGCTTTTTCAATAAATTCTGCACTCGAACCACGCAATTCTTCAATTTCGCCCGCAGCGATTTTGTCAGCATTCTCGAGGTTATACTGTTCCACATAAGCATTTAAACTTTCAACTAACTCTTCATTGGTAATGAAATCTGTTGGATGAAACAGACCAGTACCTGTAATGCGGATGCCCATGTAAAACTCCTTTTAGAAATTACCTATATGTTAACTGATTCCAAGACGATCCCATACTTTTTGTAGGCGATTCGGAGAAACCGGTGCTTTAGTTTTCATCGGTTGTGAAAATAAAGAGATCCGCAATTCCTCAACCATGAAATACAGTTCTTTCAGGCGAGCGTCATTTTTAAACTGGAACAATTTTTCCATCCAAGGGTCAATTTGATCAATGGCAGAATCATCCCTTTGTAAATTATTTGGCAAACGGTCAAGACGCAAAATCAGTGCCTTGAGATAGCGTGGAAATTCAATCCAGACATCCGCTGGTACAGAATAAACAAAGTCAGAAAGATTCATCAAATCTAGCTGATCCTCAATGTCATCAATGTTCTTGCCAAACACAGAACCGTCTAAAACCAACAATTTCCGGCGTATTTCCTGCCACTGGGTATAAATATCGGTAATATCCCGTAAAGCAGCTTGACCATAAGTCAGGAAAGATTTTTTTACATCTTCTAACAACTTTTGGAACTCTTGCGCATTGACAGGAAGCTCTTTTATTGCCATCTGGAGTGTGGCATAAACTAACATTTGTTCCAGTTTAGCTTTATCACCCAAGGGTGAATAGGCCAATGCCAGTGGTTTAGAAATCTGTTTTTTCAGTTGGCGAATCAGATCACCGAGCTGCATATGCACCAGACGGATTACCCCGGCACGATGCTGACGAATCGCTTCAGCCTGATCATTAAAGGTCTGAATCACCACACCAGATTCATCTTTCTGTTCCAGGGCAGCAAAGTCTTTAGTGGGTACCAGAGCCTGGTATTGTTTCACCACCACACCTGTCACTTTTTGCGAAGCTTCAAATACAAAGCTTTCCGGGAAAGTTTTGTATTCACCTTTCAGCTGTTTGACTGGACTATGTGTTTCAGTACGGCAACGAGCTTTCAGCTCTTCCAGATCGCGGCCCTGTTCAATGACACGGCCTTTCTCATCAATCACCTTAATTAAAGGCAATAGATACTGCTCAACGCGTTCCAGTGAAAAGTTTTTTTCGGTAATCTGTTCACCACGCAACTGGAATGCCAGAAAGCTAAAGATATGCTTTTGCAAATCTGTCGCATCAATACGTGCCATTAACTTACGTGCAGTATCCGGAATTGGTACCAGATTACGTCGTTTATCTTTTGGTAATGCTTTTAATAAAGCTTCGATCAGGTCCTGACGCCAGCCTGGAATTCCCCAAGACCAGAGATTTTCATCCACTTGAGGCAAAGCCTGTAGTGGAATACGAACGGTCGCTCCATCTTCATCATGGCTTGGGTCAAAACGATAACTGGCTGCCAGACGTAACTCACCATTACGCAAATAGTCCGGGAACTGCTGCGTGGTCGGACGGTCATTCAACCATAATGCATCATCATCAATAAACAGATATCGCGGATCTTGAGGTTCTACCGTAGCACGCCAGTCTTCGAAACTACGGCGACTTGCCACTTCTGGCGGCACTTTGGAAGCATAGAACTGATAAATGGTTTCTTCATCCACTACCAGATCACGACGGCGCAGCTTGTCTTCAACCCGTTCCACTTCTTCAAGCTTGAGCAGATTATGCTTCAAGAATGGTGGCGTAATTCCCAGATGACCTGTGGTCAGGGCATCACGCAGGAAGATTTCATGTGCAGCTTCCTGATCTACTTTCTCATAATTGATCTGACGCTTAGGTTCAATGATCAGACCAAACAGTGAAATCTGGTCATATGCATTTACTACGCCGGCTTTTTTAGACCAGTGCGGTTCAAAGTAATGGTGTTTCACCAGATCACGTGCAGCGAGCAGAATCCATTCTGGCTCAATTTTGGCAAGCGTCCGTAAATACACCTGTGAGGTTTCTACCATTTCAAAGGCCATTACCCAAGGGGTATTGGTCTTATGCAAGGTCGAAGCCGGAAATACACGCGCCTTCTGCTGACGCACCGCCATAAACACATTACGCTCATCAGTCTTGTTGGCAATGAAAGACAACAGACCGGTTAATAAGGCACGATGCAGATTTTCATAGCTGGCTTTCTTTTCATTAAAAGACAGATTTAAGCCCTTAGCGAGGTCAACCAACTGTTCATGAGTTTTTTTCCATTCACGTAAGCGCAGCCAACTGAGGAAATGATTCCGCGCAAAAGTACGGCGCTTGTTCTCGCCCATATTTTCACGATTGGCGTGCAGGGTTTCCCATAGCTTGATATAAAACAGGAAATCTGAATCTGCTTCACGGAACAGCGCGTGTTTTTGATCAGCCTGCATCTGCTTGTCAGCTGGACGTTCACGTGGGTCTTGGACAGCCAGCGCAGCAACAATCACCAATACTTCATTCAAAACGCCGAAATGCGCTCCACCGAGAATCATCCGTGCCAGACGTGGATCAATCGGCATTTTTGCCATTTGATAACCAATCTTGGTCAGCTCATTTTTCTTCTCGGACATTGCTCCAAGCTCAATTAAGAGCTTACGACCATCATTTACCAAACGGTGATCTGGTGGCTCAATAAAATCGAATTCTTCCAGTGAACCCAGTTTCAGACTCTGCATTTGCAGGATGACTGATGCCAAGTTAGTTCGCTTGATTTCCGGTTCAGTAAACTCAGGACGACTTAAAAAGTCTTCTTCTGAATACAGGCGAATACACACACCCGGCGCAATACGACCACAACGACCTTTACGCTGATTCGCTGCGGCCTGGGAAATCGCTTCAATTGGCAGGCGCTGTACACGTGAGCGATAGTTATAACGCGAGATACGGGCAAAACCGCTATCAATTACATAACGGATGTTCGGCACTGTCAGTGCAGTTTCCGCCACGTTGGTCGCGATAATAATGCGTCGACCACCACCAGAGGGGTTAAAGATTTTTTGCTGTTCAGCTAAAGCCAGTCGTGCATACAATGGTAAAACTTCAGTATGTCGTGGACCATGCTTGATCAGAGTCTCCTGAAGCTCACGAATTTCCTGTTCAGTACTGGCAAAAATCAGGATATCGGCATGTTCAGGATGACCTTTCTCTTGCGCATCCTGAAAACATTCTTCTACGGCGGCTACGACTGCACGGGGCAGGTTTTCTTCAAAATCATCAAATTCATCGTCATCACTACCGCCAATCGTCATTTCAGAAATTGGACGATAACGCAGTTCAACCGGATAGCTACGACCTTCGACTTCAAAGATTGGTGCACCATTAAAGTAGTTACTAAAGCGGTTTACATCCAGTGTAGCTGAGGTAATGATAACCTTCAGATCTTTACGACGTGGCAGTAACTGCTTTAGATAACCCATGATAAAGTCGATGTTCAATGAACGCTCATGTGCTTCATCGATAATGATGGTGTCATATTTGGTCAGGAAGCGGTCATTGGCCAGTTCAGCCAGCAAGATACCGTCCGTCATCAAACGAACCAGAGAATCCTGCGAACCCTGCTCATTAAAACGAACCTTAAAAGAAATTGACTCGCCGAGCTTTTCCCCAACTTCTTCTGCGATACGTTGCGATACACTACGCGCAGCCAGACGACGTGGCTGGGTATGACCAATCAGACCGGTCAGACCACGTCCGGCCAGCATGGCAATTTGAGGTAACTGTGTAGTTTTACCAGAACCGGTTTCACCGGCTACAATAATCACCTGATGCTTTTGAATCGCGGCAATTAGCTTGTCAGTGTACTGGGTAACCGGCAGATCCTGATTCAGCTTAATATTCGGAATACGTTCAACACGTTCTAGAACTTTTAAGTGCGATTTTTCGAATAATTCTTGGTATTGTTTTTCATTGGCATCCTTACCCTTATGTAAACGATTTAAACGGTGGAGGTCACGTGCCATCACCCAGTTTTCGACATTTAAACCCTTCGCAGCCAAGTCAGCGCCCTACAACTATTCTAAAACATACTATTCTACTCACTTTCATACATTTTCCCAATGTACTTATGCGCACTTAGATCGTAATTTGGTTGTTGCAGCGTGACTAAAAGCTATGATTTACATTGCGCTCGGATCTGGAGCTGATTCGTATTTTTAAAATATTGCCAGCAAGTAAATACTCAGGCTTCTCTCTCAATACCCAGAGCTATCCATTTCAAGTCAAAACCCAGAGCTATCCATTTCAAGTCAAAATTTTAAAATAAGCCATAAAATGCTTAGGCTATTTAAAAAAGACACCTTTGCTTACGACTGATACGATTTACTTTTCACATATCATCAAACTACAAGATATTTATAAAATCAGGAGCTTCGCAGTCTTCAGATTCTCAAATTAAATCAATTTATTTGAAAAAAATAAGATTTTTTTAAGCTTTACCCTTGAATTTTGTCGCGTAAAACATCATGTTCTTATGCAGGTTGATGACCAAACATGTTTTGTCATCCAGGCAGCTCTGGCTATGCCGAATGTACATAAAGATGACTTGGGTAAACTGGCAGTCAGTTACATAATTCGGTTTTTCCGATTTTTGTAATGTAAAAATACCATTTTAGCTAAGACCCAAAGTTCGATACTCTTATTCAAAATTAAAGACTAACCTCAATCATGGAGACAATGATGAGCTTGATTAATACTGAAGTTAAACCATTTAAAGCAACTGCTTTCCACAATGGCCAATTTGTTGAAGTTACTGAAGCTGACCTTAAAGGCAAATGGTCTGTAGTATTCTTCTACCCAGCTGACTTCACTTTTGTTTGCCCAACGGAACTTGGTGACCTTGCTGATAACTACGCTGAATTCCAAAAACTAGGTGTGGAAATCTATGGTGTTTCTACTGACACTCACTTCACTCACAAAGCTTGGCACGACACTTCTGACGTAATTGGTAAAATTCAGTACCCATTAATCGGCGATCCAACTTGGACTCTTTCTAAAAACTTCGAAGTTCTAATCGAAGCTGACGGCCTTGCGGACCGTGGTACTTTCGTTATCGATCCAGAAGGCAAAATCCAAATCGTTGAAATCAACGCTGGTGGTATCGGCCGTGATGCTCAAGAACTTCTTCGTAAAGTTAAAGCAGCTCAGTACGTACACGCTCACCCAGGCGAAGTTTGCCCAGCTAAATGGAAAGAAGGCGAAGCGACTCTTGCTCCTTCAATCGACCTAGTTGGTAAAATCTAATCTGTATTAGATTGCACTGATTAAAAAAAGCCACGCATTTGCGTGGCTTTTTTATTTGAACAGTATCAGGCAACTTTACGCTGTGCACCAGCTGTCGTCTGAATCACATCATGGATGAATTTCAATTTCTGTTGCACGATCGGATTAATCAGGAAAGGATAAAAGTCATCCTGCCCCATACTGCGGTTCAAGCTATTCATGGCAAAAGCTACGGGTAACCAGGCCTGATAAATTTCATCAAAATTACAGGTGTAATAAGGATTTATCCGCTTTACCAAGGTCATGAACTGATCATCACGTTCTTCTACTACATGTGGATGGATCTGCATGCCGAAGGAATCGGCAGTTTCCAGCACATCGACGATGTGCAGATAGTGTGCCCAGGTTTCAGCCCAGTCCTCCCAAGGATGCATGGTGGCATATGTACTAATATAACGCTCCATCCAGTCTGCGGGTGATCCTTGATGATAATGCCGATCTAAAGCTTCCTGATAGTCCATGCGCTCGTCCCCAAACAGTTGCCGGCAAGGCTCCAGAAATTCGGTGTTATCTACCAGTACATCCCAGTAATAATGCCCAATTTCATGCCGAAAATGCCCAAGCAAGGTGCGATAAAGCTCCTCCATATTCTTGCGTTCCATGGCGCGTTCGACATCATCTGCTTCTGCAATATTAAGGGTAATCACTCCATTATCATGTCCAGTCATGACTTTAGGTTCATCAGGATTATTTGGATTGGCCTTAAAATCAAAAGCTAAACCAGATTCAGGATTTTCCTGCCGAGACTGCAACGGCAACTTCCAGCGCAATAAAGAATAAACCAGGCGATGTTTTGCGAGTTCAATTTTATGCCAACGCAGTCGATACTGGGGTTCATTTAAATTGGGAATCACACGATTCAGGCGACAAGCCAGACAGAAGTCATGCGGATCTTCTTGCGGAATCACCCAGTTACATACCGCATACTCGGCATTAGCACAATAACGGTATTTGGCCTGTGTATCTGGTTCTGTCAGTATTGATCCATCTGCATTGGATTCTAAAGCCACCATCAACATGGTCGAGCTATCAAACCCCAGCAGATGTTGACATGCAGTACAGTAATTATTATCAAAATAAACAGGTTGATGGCAGTGGGAGCACTTAAATAATTGCATGTATAAATAACTCTGCTTCGTTCTTGTTTTCTCCTCATCTTAAAGCAGTTTTTTTTAACTACCTTAAATTTTTTGTAGCATTTTCTTGCAACAGGTATCCAGAGTTTGCATATTTTTTGCTTAATTGAAATGTATCGTTTCTTGATGAAGATTTTACCCTGAGCTATTGATTGAATTGATCATCCTGGAAAGGCTAAGAAAGAAAATAAATTTACAAAGCAACTATATAGAACTCAGTGCCCTTGAATTAAGTTCAAGAGATAGACCAATAAGAATTAAATCTAAATCTTCCTGTCTATTGGAGGTGTAGTATGGCTCTACTTTTAACAGTAATTTCCTGGAAATATAATCCTTCAAGCCGCCAGCTTAAAATTTTCTATGACAATGGTTTAACCGAGCTTTATCATCCAGTGCCCGAATATATTTATGACAACTTACTCAGGCGTCATGACAAGGCGGCCTTTGTGAAAAAATACCTGGAATATGATCTTAATTTTACCCGAATTTACAGTGATTAAAACCCGGCTATTTACTCGAAACTATTATTGAAAAGTAATCAGGAGTAAGCCTGCACCGATATCCACTGTAGAAGAAACAAAACGCTTATCCAGATCGACCAATGCCCTGAAAACTGCTACCTGCTCTGCATGAGAAAGTACATTATCCACTACAAGTAACCCACCCTGCCGTTGCAACAATTGCGGCAGGTAGCTCCAATATTCAACATAAGCATCTCGCTCAGCATCCAGCAGAATAAAATCGAACTGCTGCTGACAGGATTGTAAATAATCCAATGCATCTATTACCTGAAAATCGATATAACTGTCCAGCTTTAAATATTGAGCATTTAACTGGGCTTCTTTCGAGCGCTCAGCATCAATTTCCAGAGTCACCATGCGACCTTGCGTGCTTGATAAAGCTTCGGCCAACCATAAAGTGGAATAACCTGTAGATGTTCCGATCTCAAGCACGCATTTAGACTGTTGTGCACGAATAAGTATAGAGAGAAACTGTGCCGATGCAGGTTCGATATTACGATAGCGCTGTAACCGATCACTTAGATCAGCATCATGCGCACTAAAGCGAGCATATAATTCACGAACATAGTTTTGAAAATGACTTTTGTGTTCCACGCTCTACCCTCTTATTCAAATGATTAGGTTTTATAGTGCTGTGATCAGTTTAAAGCGCTCTAATTCACGGTCGTCATCTAAAGTTATCACCTCAGTGAACATACTGAGTGGACGCACCCAGATTGAATAGTCACCGTATAGACATTGATAAACTACCAGCTTTTCTTCAGTCTCACTATGCGTGGCGACATGCAGAACCTGGTATAATTGACCTTTGTAATGCTGATAAATTCCGCGTTGAAGTTCCATTATTTTATTCACTCGATTAAAGCAGATTCATCTTAACTGAAAATTATCACAATATCGCTAGATCACTTGAAAATTCCATTATTAGCCCGATATAAACTTGATATTAATGATGAAATTTCCATTTCATCTAAATTTCCGATTGAATAAATAAAAACTACCTGTTTTACCTATTCCCCTATTTCACTTAATATTCTTTCATCGAATAAATTATTACTCCTTTGGAGACGTTAGCAATGTTAGATAAAAATACAGCAGCCCAATTAAAAACCCTTTTAGAACGCCTTGAAGGACCAATCGAACTGGTAGCCACTTTAGATGCTTCGGATAAATCTGCAAAAATCAAAGAACTTGTAGAAGAAATCGCTGCACTGTCTGATTTAGTGACTGCCCGTTTTGATGGTACCAACAAACGTGCACCAAGTTTTGGTGTGGCTAAAGCCGGTGAACAGCCTCGTGTTTTCTTCGCAGGCCTGCCAATGGGTCATGAGTTCACATCGCTGATTCTGGCATTGCTGCAAACTTCGGGTTATGCACCGAAAGTATCGAATGAAGTTCTTGAATCGATCAAAGGTTTAGGAATCAAGTCCGACTTTGATGTGTTTGTCTCTTTAAGCTGTCATAACTGTCCGGATGTGGTTCAGGCACTCAACCTGATTGCTATCTATAACCCAGGTACAACAGCAACCATGATCGATGGTGCTTTCTTCCAGGAAGAAGTTGAAGAACGTAAAATCATGGCTGTACCTATGGTGTTCCAGGACAATGAACACATCGGTCAGGGTCGTATGACTTTGGAAGAAATCATTGCCAAGCTGGATACGGATTCTGCTGCCAAAGATGCGGAAAAGCTGAATGCCAAAGAAGCGTTTGATGTTCTTGTGATTGGTGGTGGTCCTGCGGGGAATACCTCTGCAATCTACGCAGCGCGTAAAGGCATCAAAACCGGGATCGTGGCTGAACGTATGGGCGGTCAGGTCATGGATACCATGGACATTGAGAACTTTACTTCAGTGCAAAAGACCCAAGGTCCAAAATTTGCTGCCGAGATGGAAGCCCACGTACGTGAATACGGTGTCGACATCATGAACCTGCAACGTGTATCTGACATCAAGGGTGCAGATGAAACTGCCAACGGTCTGGTTGAAGTGACTTTAGAAAATGGTGCCAAGCTTGAATCTAAAACTGTAATCCTGTCAACCGGTGCACGCTGGAGAGAGATGAATGTTCCGGGTGAGCAGGAATACAAAACCCGTGGTGTTGCCTACTGTCCACACTGTGATGGTCCACTGTTCAAAGGCAAACGTGTTGCGGTGATTGGTGGTGGTAACTCGGGTGTAGAAGCTGCGATCGACCTTGCTGGTATTGTTGAGCATGTCACCCTGGTGGAATTTGATACCAAACTACGTGCGGATCAGGTACTTCAGGACAAACTCAACAGCTTGCCGAACACCACGGTGATCAAGAATGCGCTTTCAACAGAAGTAGTGGGTGATGGTTCACAGGTAACTGCACTGAAATATAAAGACCGTGCGACCGATGAAGAACATACGGTTGAACTTGCAGGGATCTTCGTTCAGATCGGTTTGTTACCGAATACGGATTTCCTGAAAGAAACCAAAGTTGAGTTAAGCAACCGCGGTGAGATTGTGATTAACGAGCGCAATGAAACCAATGTGAAAGGTGTATTTGATTTGAATCTA
>NZ_LFRE01000048.1:0-122378 GCF_001077515.1 Acinetobacter sp. VT 511
GAACGTAATAAGCCACACGTTAACGTGGGCACAATTGGTCACGTTGACCATGGTAAAACAACTTTAACAGCTGCGATTGCAACTGTATGTGCGAAGAAATTCGGTGGTGAAGCGAAAGACTACGCTGCAATTGACTCTGCACCAGAAGAAAAAGCACGTGGTATTACCATTAACACTTCTCACGTAGAATATGATTCTCCAACTCGTCACTACGCTCACGTAGACTGCCCGGGCCATGCCGATTATGTTAAAAACATGATTACTGGTGCTGCTCAGATGGACGGCGCGATCCTTGTATGTGCTGCGACTGATGGTCCAATGCCACAAACTCGTGAACACATCCTTCTTTCTCGTCAGGTAGGTGTACCTTACATCGTTGTATTCTTGAACAAATGCGACCTTGTAGACGACGAAGAGCTTCTTGAGCTAGTTGAAATGGAAGTTCGTGAACTTCTTTCTACTTATGACTTCCCAGGTGATGACACTCCAGTTATCCGTGGTTCAGCTCTTCTTGCGCTTAACGGCGACGCTGGTCAATATGGTGAAGCTGCAGTTGAAGCTCTTGTTGAAGCGCTTGACTCTTACATCCCAGAACCAGAACGTGCAATCGACCAAGCATTCTTGATGCCAATCGAAGACGTATTCTCAATCTCAGGTCGTGGTACAGTAGTAACTGGCCGTGTTGAGACTGGTATTGTTAAAGTTGGTGAGTCAGTTGAAATCGTTGGTATCCGTGATACACAAACAACAACTGTAACTGGCGTTGAAATGTTCCGTAAACTTCTTGACGAAGGTCGTGCGGGCGAGAACTGTGGTGTTCTTCTTCGTGGTACTAAGCGTGAAGACGTTCAACGTGGTCAAGTACTTGCTAAACCAGGTACAATCAAGCCACACACTAAATTCGACGCAGAAGTATACGTACTTTCTAAAGAAGAAGGTGGTCGTCATACTCCATTCCTTAACGGTTACCGTCCACAGTTCTACTTCCGTACAACTGACGTAACTGGTGCGATCGCGCTTAAAGAAGGCGTTGAAATGGTTATGCCTGGTGACAACGTTGAGATGTCAGTAGAGCTGATCCACCCAATCGCAATGGACGCAGGCCTTCGCTTCGCGATCCGTGAAGGTGGTCGTACAGTGGGTGCTGGTGTAGTGTCTCGTGTTACTGCATAATCACTGATTGTGTAAAAAAAGCGTCCCTTTGGGACGCTTTTTTTTGTTTATCTAAAGTGAAAAATAAATTGTCTAACAAAATTAGAGCGCTGTCCTAAAGTGATATTCAGCTGACCTTAACTGCAATGATGTCAAGCAGATAACTGAGTAAGATACCAATAAGAAAATAGAAAAATAGGGCCGGGTCGAGAAGATCTGTCAGGAGGCGTTATATGAATGCTGAAGTAAAAATTACTCATCGTGCCGGTGCAAGTTTTCCTGTACGTCGCATGAACTTTGATTTTGAACAGGTTCCAGAATACTGGATGAATGGTTCAGCCGGGCTGACTCATTTTATGACAGCATTGTCTGCCTTGTTTCCCGCAGGTGAAAAATTCTTTATCGACAGTGTGCGTGCGGTACGTAATCATCCCAAGCTTAAAGACAATGAAGCACTGCAAAAAGAAATCTCTGCTTTCATTGGGCAAGAAGCGATGCATACCCAGGAACATGTCGGCTTCAATGCCTCAGCGCAAAAATACGGCCATGATGTTGATACCTTGGATCGTTATACCGATAAAGTCATTCAAACGACGCGTAAAGTCATGGCAAAATTGGCCAAGCCTGTGGGAATTACTCAGGAAATGGTAGATTTGACTGCAACGACCGCACTTGAACATTTTACTGCGACCATTGCCTCTCAGTTGTTGACCAATAGTCATATTCAGGAACTGATGAAAGATGACACCATGAAAACCATGTGGTTGTGGCATGCCATTGAAGAAAATGAGCATAAAGCTGTGGCCTATGACGTGTTTGAAGGCGTGTTTGGAAAAGGCTTAAAGTCATATCTGTTACGTACCAGTTCACTGGTAATTGCTATGGTGACTTTGTTCTTTGTGCAAAGCTATTTTGTCATGCGTTTGCTAAAGGAAGATCGTCAGTTAAACCTGGAATCCCTCAAGGACATTTACGAATATGGTTATAGTCCGTCCAAAGGTGTAATTACTGGTATGGGGCGTGAAATGGCGATGTACTTCAAGCCGGGTTTCCATCCAAATGACCATGACACACACAGTTTGCTGGCACACTGGAAAGGTAAACTTGGTCTTTAATCTGACACTAAAAAAGGGCGATTGAAATCGCTCTTTTTTTTACTCGATTTTCAGCATAAAGTTTCTATAATGCGCAGGAGATTTTTATTGATAGATGAACGAACATGATTCGTTTGATGCAAATAGCAGATATAGATGCGGTCACCCAGATTGAGCAACAAGTGCAATCTCATCCTTGGACCAGAATCCAGTTCGAGGAAGCCGTTAGTGCTTATCAGAGCACTATTATTGAATATGCAGGTAAAGTGGTGGGCTTTTGTATTTTGCAACCGGTACTGGATGAAGCCAATTTATTACTCATGGCAATTGACCCAAGCCAGCAGGGTAAAGGTCTTGGTTTTCAGTTGCTAGAAGAATCTATTCAGTTACTGAAAAATAATCCGGTACAGATTTTCCTGGAAGTACGTGAATCAAATACAGCTGCAATTCGTCTTTATGAAAAGGCTGGTTTTCACCAGATTGACCTGCGCAAGAATTACTATCCAAACCCGGGCGGTGGGCGTGAACATGCCATTATTATGGTGAAAGCATGTACGGATGACTTTGCCAGCCTGTTTAAATAAATCAGATTAATGCTTCTTTTTAGTGACGACCATCTTACTTGATGATGGGATTATTCCATCCGGAGGGTAGGGTCGTCATCAAGGAGTTTCCCAGGTGTTCAATCTCCGCCGCATTGAGCGAGCGGTTTAACCGACGCCATTGGCCATCAATCAGCAATTCAAGCGGCAGATATTGAGACTTGTAATTCATCTTGCTGGAATGCGGTACCCAGTAACCCAGATAAATAAAAGGCAGCTCTAATTTCTGAGCATGTTCAATCTGTTTTAGAATTGCAAAAACACCGAGTGAACGTCGATTTTCATCCGGATCGAAGAAGGTATAAACCGCAGAAATTCCATCGTCGAGCAGATCACAGGTCGATACACTAATCAGCCGATCATCTTTCCAGAGTTCCAGGAAAAAGCTATCGGTACAGCTTTGCAACAAAAACTTTTCAAACTGATCCCGGCTTGGTGGATACATATCACCATCGGCGTGGCGTTCATTGATATAGCGTTCATACAGCGCATAATGGCTATCATTTGCCTGCTGCGGTGCAGTAATGCGCAGGCTTAAGTCCTGATTTCTTTTCCATGCCTTTTTTTGTGAACTGTTCATGTTGAATTCACGCACGGGTACACGAGAGGAGAGGCATTGACGGCACAGGTGACATTCAGGACGATATACAAAATCGCCACTACGGCGGAAACCGGTACGGGATAATTCAGAAAGTGTCACCACATCTATGCGATGTGAGGGATCGAGAAAAACCATACGTGCAGACTTGTTGGGCAGATAGCTGCAATCGTGTGGCGGGGTAATATAATACTGTAAATCGTTCAGTAGGGATTTTGGTTGATAGGAGTTCATGACAAATTCCCTCTGTTATTTTCATTCATTTAATCGCGCATTTAACGCTATTGTTTTACTTGAAAATACACCCTCCTGATACTTTTGCCAATTGATAGGTGGGCGTTTTATCACATCCTGTAACGAATTAAGATACGCTTGGCGAGAAATTGTACTGGCACCGAGGCTTAACAGGTGGTCATTGACCAACTGGCAGTCAATCCAAGGAAGCTGATTTTCCTGACCTATCAGCATTAAAGTATAAAATGCCATTTTCGAGACATCGGTCTGGGTGCTGAACATGGATTCACCAAAACAGCCCTGTCCAATGGTGATACCATATAATCCGCCCACCACTTGCTCTTCATCCCAGACTTCAATGCTATAGCCATAACCGGCTTCGAACATATCACAGTAACCCTGAATAATATCTTCGCTAATCCAGGTGTCATCGGCATAAGCACGAGGCAGTGAGCAGGAACGGATAACACGTTCAAAAGCATGATTCACAGTAATTTTATAATCATACTTTTTCATATTTCGAATCAGCGATTTACTCGGATGATAACCCTGTGGTCGGATAATGCAACG
The DNA here is from genome assembly GCF_001077515.1 of Acinetobacter sp. VT 511. Lineage (NCBI taxonomy): Bacteria > Pseudomonadati > Pseudomonadota > Gammaproteobacteria > Moraxellales > Moraxellaceae > Acinetobacter > Acinetobacter sp. VT 511. The sequence continues at coordinate 4,251 of NZ_LFRE01000048.1, forward strand.
TGGTTCCGGGCTCCACCAGCAGATTGGATCACCTTCGGAAAACCATGGAAACAGGCCATGTGAATAGGCTTCAAACAGGGTAGATGGAGTGAGATCGGCGCCAATACAAATCAGGCCTTCTCCTTCAAGATCCACTTCTACAGGATTGGGGAAAATGAACTGTGAAGGAGGAAGATGTTGCATGCTTGAACCTGGTTTTAGAATCATCAGTATTTATCATACATAAAAAAACCGCCCAAGATGGACGGCTTTCTCATTTTCGCTGCTTAGTCTAACTTGCCCATCGCATCGAGATATTTTTCTGCATCCAGTGCGGCCATACAGCCCGAACCTGCAGAGGTAATTGCCTGACGGTATACGCTATCCGCAATATCACCCGCAGCAAATACGCCAGGAATAGAAGTTTGCGTTGCATTGCCCGCAGTACCGCTTTGCACCTGGATATAACCATCACGAAGCTGTAATTGACCTTCAAACATGCTGCTGTTTGGCTTATGGCCAATCGCAACGAACATGCCTGAAACTTCAACTTCTTGAGTCGAATCATCTTGAGTTGATTTCAAACGTACAGAAGTTACGCCTGCTTTGGCATCACCTAAAACTTCATCCACTTGATGATTCCAAATGATGCTGATTTTTCCTTCTTTCTCTTTTTCAAACAGATGGTCCTGAAGAATTTTTTCAGAACGCAGGCTGTCACGACGGTGTACCAAAGTCACGTGAGATGCGATATTTGACAGGTAAAGTGCTTCTTCTACCGCAGTATTACCACCACCGACAACCATAACTTTCTGGTTTTTATAGAAGAAACCATCACAGGTCGCACATGCACTCACACCTTGACCCATAAATGCAGCTTCAGATTCAAGACCCAAGTATTGCGCGGTCGCACCGGTACAAATGATCAAGGCGTCACAAGTGAACTCTTCCATGTCGCCTTTTAATACGAAAGGACGTACGTTCAGATCTACTTCATTGATGTGGTCATACACGATTTCAGTACCGAAACGTTCCGCATGCGCCTGCATACGCTCCATCAATACTGGACCAGTCAGGCCTTCAGGATCACCTGGCCAGTTGTCCACTTCAGTCGTCGTTGTCAGCTGACCACCAAGTTGCAGACCTGCAATGAGTGTCGGTTTTAAGTTTGCACGCGCTGCATACACAGCGGCGCTATAGCCAGCAGGGCCGGAACCTAAAATAATCAGTCTTGAGTGACGTGCGCTCATCGGGCTATCCTTTTTGTATTTAGAAATTTATTGAATTATACGTGAAACTGTATAACAGTGGTGTGAGATTAAAGTCGATATTATTGATCATCCAAATCGATTTGAGCTATATAGAAGTGATAAAGAACAAGACCTATGTGCAGTTGCACAATACTGCATCTTTTTTCGTGTAACAGGTGCATAATAGGCATTTTATTGCGTCGTTTTTTTGAATCATAATAGCAAAAGAACATTCATGAAGAATTGGCTACAGGACAGTATATGACAACGGTGTCGAGTGCTTATGCACAGCGCTTAGTAATGACATTATTTTTGGTCTCATTTGGGATCTATCTGTTTCTTGCAACAGTGACTTATACGCCATTTGACCCGGGGTGGATGCACATTTCCAGTGACACCCAGACGGTATCAAATGCCAGTGGGGTTGCAGGTGCATGGATTTCAGACTTACTGTTTGGTTTTCTGGGCTGGGCGAGCTTACTCATTCCATTATATCTGTTCGTAGAAGCGGTACAGGTCTGGTGGCCACACAGCTTCCTGAACCGGCCATTCCGTTATGCAGCGCAATTCTTCCTGTTACTGACTACTTCTGCCTTACTGTTCCTGTTCTGGGAAGTTCCTGCTGATACACTGGATAATTCGTCGGGCGGCATTATCGGTTATGAGTTAGGTCAGAGTCTTGAACAGCTATTGACGATATACGGTGCGGCAGTGTTTCTGGTGGGTTTATGGGTCATGCTGTTTACCTTGGCCTTTGGCGTGAAATGGAACAAGACCTGGAGCAGCCTGAAAGCAACGCCTGCATATTTACAGGATCTGTTTTATCGTAATGTCCCGGAAGGGGAGGGCGAGTTTGATCGCTCTATGGCAGTTGCCAAGAAAGATATCGCCAGCAGCCCCGCTAAAAAGAGCATCTCAACGCCGGTGGTTCCTGTACCTGAGCATGAGCCTGTAGAAATAGATCCCGTAGTTCGTGACCATGTAGCCGAGCGCCTGTTTGATGACATTGCTGACCGTGAATTCAAGGCGCAACAGAAAAAACATATCGAACCTGAACTTAGTCCGGAAGATGAAGAATTTGAAAAAACGCTTGAAAAAGCGCATCGCCTGATTCAGGATCCAGATCGCGTAATTACCACGGGCGAAGTTTGGCGTGCCTTGCATTCTGATGAGGATCAGCGCCATAAACAGGATATCGATGCTTTATTAAAAGCAGCGGAAGAACAACAACATACCCCTGCAGCCCCTCCTACAACAATTGCTCCAATTCAGGAAATCAAGGCACATCTCAAAACTGAAACACCTGTACCGTCTGTGACGACGAAAAAAGGTCTGGATTGGGATGATGATGAAATCTTTGATGAGCTATTGGCAGCTGTACCGCCGGGTAAAACTGCGACGGATGTGCATAGTCCATTTACTGCGCAAGCAGCCACTGAACAGCCAACCTTAAGAATTGTCGAAGACTTGCCCAAAGGTGCGGCAGCGACTGCAGCTGTGGCAACAGGCATCAGTATTCCACCGGTTTCTACGTCCGCAATACGTAACACGGGGCTAGAAACTGATTTTGATGATCTGGATGATTTGCTGGTCGAGGATATTGAGCCAGAAAAGCCAGCCCGTGCTTCCAGCTATGCGCAGTCTTCCGCTTTTGTACAGGCACCGATTCAGCATCAAAGCATAGAAGTTTCTGCACCTGAAAGCAACTCGACTGCTCAGACAGCTCTTCAACAAAATACAAATCAGCACAATACTATTGATGAAGTGAAAGCGACATTATCCAAAGAAGAATTTATTGAAGCATGGCATGAAACTGCGGGTGCTCCTCAAGAAGAAGATGAATTCGATTTTGATGCTCCATTGACTGACTCGATGGGCCGTCCATTGTCACGCGCCATGATGGTGGCTGAACGCCGTAAAGATCTTTCGCCATTACCAGGGCTGGAACTACTGGATGAAGTTGATCCGAACAAGAAAGTCAATTTCACCGAAGAGCAATTATCACGTCTGTCTGAATTGCTGGAAATCAAACTGCAGGAATTTAACGTCAAGGCCAAAGTGGTTGAAGCGCAGCCTGGCCCAGTGGTCACTCGTTTTGAACTGGATCTGGCACCAGGTGTAAAAGCCTCTAAAGTGACCAATATTTCCCGCGACCTGGCGCGTTCCATGTCGATGGCTTCAGTGCGTGTGGTTGAAGTGATTCCAGGAAAGCCATATATCGGGATTGAAGTACCAAACAGCACCCGTGAAATGGTACGCCTGATCGAGCTGGTTAAAACGCCGAAATTTGAAGATGCAAGTGCCATCCTGTCGATGGCGATGGGTAAAGATATTTCTGGCAATCCGGTGATTACTGAACTTGGTAAGGCACCGCATATGCTGGTTGCCGGTACCACTGGTTCCGGTAAGTCGGTTGCAGTAAACTCGATGATTTTGTCGATGCTGCTCAAGTACACACCTGATCAATTACGTCTGATCCTGATTGACCCGAAACAGCTGGAACTCGCAAACTATAATGATATTCCACACCTGTTGACGCCTGTCGTCACGGACATGAAAGATGCAGTCAGTGCACTAAACTGGTGTGTCAATGAAATGGAACGTCGTTATAAGCTGATGTCCTTCCTGAAAATTCGTAAGCTAAGTGACTACAACCGTAAGGTTGAAGAAGCCATTGCCAATGGTGAAGATCTGTTTGATCCAACCTGGAAAGCCAGTGAATCGGTGGCAGGGGAACGTGCACCACGTTTGACACCATTACCATCGATTGTGATTGTCGCGGACGAATTCGCAGATATGATCATGCAGGTCGGTAAAAAAGCGGAAGAAATGATTACCCGACTGGCACAGAAATCTCGTGCTGCGGGGATTCATCTGTTACTGGCAACTCAACGCCCATCGGTAGATGTGATTACCGGTCTGATCAAAGCCAACATCCCAACACGTGTAGCACTGCGTGTAAACTCGAAAATCGACTCGCGTACCATTCTGGATGCAGGCGGTGCAGAAGACCTGCTTGGTCATGGTGACATGCTGTTTCTGGGGCCAGGTAAGATTGAGCCTGAGCGTGTGCATGGTGCCTTTATTGCCGATGATGAAGTTAACCGTATTTGTGATGCCTGGCGTGAGCGTGGTGCACCGAACTATGTTGATGAAATTCTAACTCCATTTGATGAAGAACCAACAAGTCGTGGCTTTGAAGATGGTGGCGATGGTGCTTCTGACCGTGATCCACTGTATGACCAGTGTGTGTCTTTCGTACTGGAAACTCGTAAGGCATCTACATCATCGCTACAGCGTAAGTTTAGCCTCGGTTATAACCGTGCTGCCCGAATCATTGACCAGATGGAAGAAAATGGTGTGGTGAGCGCGATGGGCGCGAATGGTAAGCGTGAGATTCTGATCTAATTCAGCATCTCCACCGATAAAAAAGCCTGCATGAAGCAGGCTTTTTTATTGCATCAGCAAAGTCTTAAGCGAACTTGGCCAATACTTCAAGGAACTCAGCACTGTGACGCGGGAATTTCGCGATCACGTCATGAATGCGTTCACCTTCAGGGTTAGTAGCATTGATATCACGACCATCTGCAACGAATTGAGTCAACAGGCGTTCATAGTCAAAAGGACGCATGTGTTTATAAGCATGATAAAGCACATGAAAGTCTGCGTTTACGCCTGCAGGAGGTAATTGAGTGAGATAGGCAAATACACGCTCATCTGACCATTCTTCGTTAAACGTTGCCGGTTGAGACAATGCCATCACAAGCTCCTTGATATAATTTTCGACATGAAAAAGGCAAAATATGAGTACGCAAGTGACAAAGTATTTTTCATTTTCTCTGTCTACCTTGAAGCTAAACTTCGGATCTTGTGATTGGGTAAAGTAAACTTTGTATAACCAGTCCACTCGAAGCATCGCTTCTCGTCTTGCGCTTCAACAAAGCAGTAATTTACTTTCAGTCCAATCGAAGCAAAGCTTCTCGTCTTGCGACTGAACAAAGCAGTGCTTTGTTCAGTCTCATATTTTGCCTTGAATCAATTTAATTGACTAATCAAAAATCAAATTATCGTTCTTCAGGTAAATTGATATTCATTTCAAGCATTTCAATATTCGCTTCAGAACGGACCTGCATTTGAATATGCTGTTCATCTACACCGCGAACATAACGATTGACCACTTGCATGATTTCTTTCTTCATCATGTCAATCTTGTCCTGGCTTAAACGACGTCCCAGACCCTGTTCAGATGCAACAATTACCTTTAAACGGTCTTTCGCGGTTTGTGCGCTTGTTGGTTTTTCCTCACTGCTAAAAAGCTTACTCCAGAATCCAGCCATGCTTATGCTCCAAATAGTCGAGCTAACCAGCCCTTTGGTTTCACTTCAATATGACGGTAAGGACGCTCTTCACCCAGGAAGCGCGCAACCAGGTCATCATAAGCCTGACCTGCAGCAGAAGCAGTAAAGTTGATAACTGGCTTGCCTTCGTTTGATGCTTGCAGGACACTTGGACACTCAGGAATTACACCCAGAGTCGGCACACGTAAAATATCTTTAGAAATGTCATCAATGGTCAACATTTCCTGTTTATCCGCGCGTTCAGGATTGAAACGTGTGATACACAGATGTTTACGGATGCGGCCTTCATTTTGTTCTACTTTTTTAGTCTTGCTGTCGAGCATACCAATGATACGGTCAGAGTCACGTACTGAAGAAATTTCAGGGTTAGTGACAATGATGGCTTCATCAGCATGGTACATGGCCATAATGGCACCACGTTCGATCCCTGCAGGTGAGTCACAAATAATGTAGTCAAACTCCTGCGACAGTTCATCCATTACACGTGCAACACCTTCATCAGTGAGGGCATCTTTATCACGTGTTTGAGACGCTGGCAAAATATATAAGTTCTCAATATCCTTATCGCGAATAAGCGCTTGTTGTAATCGCGCTTCGTTATTTAAAACATTCACAAAATCATAAACAACGCGGCGTTCACAACCCATGATCAAGTCAAGGTTACGTAAACCCACGTCAAAGTCGATAACAACAGTTTTGTGGCCACGTAGGGCTAAACCTGTTGCAAAAGATGCACTTGTTGTAGTTTTACCTACACCACCTTTGCCTGACGTTACGACAACAATTTTCGCCACCGAATCCACTCCTGTTATGGTTTAAATTCCCTATTTAACATAGGGTTTTGGTGTTTATTTATACATTAAAATTCTAGAGCTTCAAATACAAGCTCTAGTTGATCATTCAAGTAAATATGCACAGGCTTTTTCACCACATGCGGTGGAATATCGTCTGCAACACAATAGGTACCTGCAATCGAAATCAGTTCTGCTTCCAGTGCATGACAGAAAATGCGTGCTGCAGTATTGCCGCCTGCACCGGCAATCACACGACCACGGGCACTGCCATAAACATGAATATTGCCAGAGGCAATCACTTCTGAACCGCTGTTAATGCCAGCACTGATAATAATGTCGCCATGATGCTGCACAATGCACTGGCCAGTACGCAGGATTTCATCATGGTAAGAAGTCACATGAGCAATGACAGGTGCTGCCTTAACTTCTTCTGTTCCAGCATCTGACTTAACAACTTCCGGTTTGACTTCAATGACCTGTTCTTTGGTTGCCTTGATTTCCTGTAGCTGACGGTCAGGTGGCAATACCGGGAACTGGATTGCACGTGCCTGATCTGCAAGCAGGCCTTCAGTCACCGCCATCGGTTGTACATCCATGCTGATCAACAGCTGGATAAGCGCGATAAGTTCCTGCTCGACAGTACTTTCAATCACCACCAGGGTGCCCGGTGGAAAAGCAGCTTGTAATTTTGGTGCTAATTGCTGGCGGATCGCATCATGGTCATTTGTTTCAAGGGTAATGCGAATCGCATTGACCATTCTGCCCTTAATCCGTATATCAGCCATAGTTCTTCCTTAATACTTCTGACTTGTAAATTTTATGTCGAAGTAATGTTGTAAATAGTGCAAATCCTAGAACAAATTTCGTTAATTCTCTAGCGATCCAAGTTATTTTTTTATGCGATCAGATGCCATAAAAAAGCATAGCATTATTCATGCTGAATTAGAGGTATGTTGAACGCTGATTTTGCTCATTTTCTTCCAGAATCTGCTGCCACTGTTTAATTTTGACCTGTTTGCGGATCGCTTCAAGTGTTTCAAAAACAGCCGACTCCACCAGTTTGTCGATGTTTGGATTTTGTTCAATCTGGATCTGACTGATCTTTTCAGAAATCATGGCAAAAGTTGGATTATCTTTACTGTAATCAGTATGCGTAAACGGATCGATCAATCCTTGGGTGATATTTTCTCCCAGACGTTGTCCGATACTCTGAATCTGCTGTTCCATGCGACTGCCTACAATCGGGATTAGGCGTAACAGCCGGGTCAGCTCTGGCGTATCTTCAATGGCTTTATTCACCACCTGGCCGACGTTTTTGGAAATCATATAACGTTGTGCCTGTAATTCCTTGCCTAGGGTTTCTTGCAGGATATCTGCCAAGGCAATCGCAAATAATTGACGGTGATGCTCGACCAGGTCATCAATCAGTTGACGGTGCGTGGTACTGGTGGTCAGTTCGCGTTTAATTCCGTCCAGTACGGTCACTACAATACGGCTGGTCAATTCTTCCATAACTAGGTTGTAGTAGAAGTTGCCACGCTTATACCAGCGAGACGGAATCACCTTGAAACCATGGCTATGCAGGTTGTAGCCGATAGCCACTGCGCGGAGCAGACGCAGGAAACGCAGTTGCGGCACGATAGCGAGAATTTCATACCAGTGAATAAACGGAAAGAACCACCAGCGGGCATGATGACGCAAGACTATGGCAATTAGCCAGCGCACCAATAACTCCCCAATCAGGAAAGTCGTAAACCAGCCTTCAGTAATGATCACCCAGGGACGCAGTTCAGCCTTATAAAATTGCAGGATTTCAGGCAGACGTATGAAATCGAATAACCATTGTCCGAAGTCGCTCATTAAAATGGCATTGGCACTCAGGCAGAACAGGTTGATGACGATTAACACCATCATAAAGATGTCATAGGCCAAGGCGACCTTCCAGCCCCAGGTGCCTTCACGGAAAAACTTAAAGGCGCTGGAGCTGGTTTTCGGGGGAGTTGGTTTCATAGTCTCTCAGATCAGTGCATTAGGCTGCTTGAGCCAGATCCTGCTTCATTTTTTCAATCAACTGATCTTTCTCAGTCCAAATTTGATGAACCCATTGCTGGAAACGCTCGCGGTATTCAGCATCTTCTTCATAATTACCGCCCAGTACCCAGTCCGGAATATCAATCTTTCTTAAATCTACCGCAATACGGGGTACTTCGCCTAGCCAGAATTCACCATAACCTGGTATGCCGTCCGGATAAATGATAGTCATGTCCACAAAGGCATCAATACGGTCACCCAGAATATTCAGCGCCAGGGCCAGACCGCCTGCCTTCGGTTTGAGCAAATGTTTAAAGGGAGACTGTTGCTGGTCATGTTTCTCTTGGGTAAAACGCGTACCTTCCAGATAGTTGAGCAGGGTAAATGGCTGACTCAGCAATTGCTGGCAGGATTTACGTGCTTCATCCATATCGCGATCTTTGAGGGCCGGATTTTTAGCAATCTGTTCCTTGGTGTGACGCTTCATCATCGGGAAACCAAGAATCTTAAATGCCTGTCCGACGAATGGAATAAAGATCAGTTCCCATTTGGTAAAGAACCGAGTCAATGGCATACGGGTTAAGCCGAAGTATTGATTGACTGTAGTATCGACCCAGCTCTGATGATTACAGCTCATCAGGTAGCGGCCCTGCATATTCAGATCCAGAGATTCATCGAAGGTAATGGTCCATTGGGTATTTTTAAGGACATTCTCGATCAGCCAGTTGTTTACGCCAAGCCAACTGTTGGTAATCTTGATATTGGTTTCATCAATTTTGGATGACTTTTTGACTAGTTTGGTCAGACCGAGGGCCAGTACTGGCGGTCCATGGAAAAAGGTACTTCCCGTCATTACTGAAGTCACAGTAAGGCCACGTGCAATTTTTTTTAATATAGGCTGTTTTTTACTTTCCGACGACATATAACCCTGTCCTAAGCTGAAAATCGACTAAATTTTTTCATATTATTAACAATATACGTTTTCAATCTGAAATAGAAAAGTACCGAATGAGAACTGTGGAGAAAATGTGATGAAGTTAACCGTTTTGGTTACACATAAACATTACAAATAGTTACGAAAAGATTTATTATTAACAAATCAGATATAGTTATTGATTGAATTATTGAGCATTATTCTTCAAATACAACAAAACAAGTTAAGGAGGCATGCGATGCGTGCAATGTTAGTTACAGCAGCAGTAGCAGGGGCGGTAGCACTTACAGGTTGTCAAACTACTGGTAATAACCTCGGTGGTGTTGAGTACGACAAAACAGCTTTGGGTACAGTAATTGGTACTGCGGCAGGTTATGGTATTTCTAAAGGCAATGCAAACACTAGCCGTCAAAACAACCGTGCAGCGGCAATCGGTGCAGTACTTGGTGGTGCAGCGGGTGTTTACCTTGACAATAAAGAGAAAAAATTACGTCAAGCGACTGCGGGTACTGGTGTAGATGTAAACCGTAATCCAGACGGTTCAATCAACTTGGTAATGCCAGGTGCGATTACATTTGATACCAACAAGTCAAATATCAAACCAAACTTCTATGCAACATTGAACAAAGTTGCACAAGTTCTAACTGAAGATAACCAAAGCGGTATTCTTGTGACTGGTTATACAGACAGCACTGGTAATGACTCAATCAACTTGCCATTGTCTCAAGCACGTGCGAACTCTGTAGCAAACTACTTGGCAGGCCAAGGTGTTGCACGTACACGTATTAATGCTCAAGGTTTAGGTTCAGCGAATCCAATCGCAGACAACACAACTGCAGCGGGTAAAGAACAAAACCGTCGTGTTGAAATCGCGGTATATGCTGTTCAGTAAGATCTGAATTGCAGAAAAGACCACCTTCGGGTGGTTTTTTTATGTCTGAAGTATGACGCAGGAAAATGAATTTTCAATTAGGCAACTGAGCTTGAGCCGACTATAATCGGAGCCGAATCTAGAAGAGGAAGCACTATGTCACTCGCCAGTCAGTTAAATGACAAGCAACTTGAAGCCATGAAATATACTCAAGGACCCTTGTTAGTGCTTGCCGGTGCGGGTTCAGGTAAGACTTCAGTAATCACAAGAAAAATCGCCTACTTGGTCAAGCATTGCGGCATTCCGGCACATCGTATTACGGCCATGACCTTTACCAACAAAGCCGCACGTGAAATGAAAGAGCGAGTAAGTAAGTTACTCACACGTGAAGAAGGCAAAGGCTTATCAGTATCGACGTTCCATACCTTTGGTCTGAATCTATTACGTTTAGAGCTAAAACATACACCGCTGAAAAATAATTTCTCGATTCTGGATGCGGATGACTGTAAACGTATTCTGATGGACCTGATGCATCGCGATAACTTGTCCGGGGCAGAAAGCAAGGAATTGATCGCAAAAGCAATGAAGATGATTTCCGACTGGAAAAACGATCTGATTCCACCCGAGCAGGCTCATACCACGTGTGAAACTCAGGAAGATGTCCAGTTTGCACATTTGTATCAATTGTATGAACGTAACTTGCGTGCCTATAACGCCGTTGACTTCGATGACCTGATTGTGATGCCAACGCGTTTGTTACAGGAAAACGCTGAAGTGCGTGACAAATGGCAGAACCGTGTGCGTTATTTGTTGGTGGATGAATATCAGGATACCAACACCGCCCAGTATATTCTGGTGAAGTTACTGGTCGGCGTAATGGGCCAGTTTACTGCAGTAGGTGATGATGACCAGTCAATCTATGCCTGGCGTGGGGCTAAACCGGAAAACATGGCGTTGTTACAGCAGGACTTCCCGAATCTGAAAGTTATCAAGCTAGAGCAGAACTACCGTTCGACCAGCCGTATTTTGAAAGCGGCGAATACCGTTATTGGCAACAACCCGCATATCTTCGATAAAAAACTCTGGTCAGACAAAGGCCATGGTGAAGTGATCCGTGTCATCACTTGCCGTAATGATGATGATGAAGCCGAACGCGTAGTCAAAGATCTCATCACGCACAAGTTGATGAATGGTAAAAACTGGAAAGACTACGCAATTTTGTACCGTGGGAATTTCCAGGCACGTATTCTGGAAACCCAACTGCGTCAGATGCAGATTCCTTACAAGCTCTCTGGTGGTCAGTCTTTCTTCGCGCGCGCCGAAATCAAAGATGTCATGAGTTACCTGCGTCTGATCATTAATCCAGAAGATGACAGTGCCTTCCTGCGTATTATCAATACACCGAAACGTGCCATCGGTCCGGTGACACTGGAAAAATTGGGTCTGTTTGCGCAAGAAAATAATTTGTCGCTTTTGGCCGCGGCAGCTGACCAGCGTCTGACCATGGCAATGCCAAAGAAAGCCACCACTCAGCTGGCTGAGTTTGCTGACTTCATCAATAACTTTACCCGCAATCTGCTGGATGATGATGAGCCAGTACCGATTATCCGCCAGATGATGGTAGAAGCCGGCTATATCGACTACATCAAGGAATCAGCGGCAACTCCGGCACAGGAAAAAACCAAGCTCGACAATATTGAAGTGCTGTATAGCAGTATTCAGAGCCTGATTAACCGTGCTGAAGATGTGGATGAAAAGAATATCGAAAGCGTGATCCGTAAGATGGTGCTGCTGGATATGCTGGAACAGCAGCAGGAAGCAGAAGATACGGATAAGGTGAACCTGCTGACCTTACATGCATCTAAAGGTCTGGAATTCCCTTATGTTTATCTGATTGGTCTGGAAGAAGAGATTCTGCCACACAAAAACTCGATCGCGGCAGAAACGGTTGAGGAAGAACGCCGTCTGATGTATGTGGGCATTACCCGTGCACGTCAGGGCTTGACGATTACCTTGGCTGAGCAGCGTAAGGCTGGTGGTCAGATGAAGCAGATGACGCCAAGCCGCTTCCTGGATGAATTGCCAGAAGATGAGCTGGAATGGTTGGGTCGCAAGAAAAAGCTGGCTGGTAATATTGATCCGAAACAGCAGGCACAACATTATCTGGATAATTTACGCGCACTGATTAAGCGTTAAAATTTAAGTAATTAATTTATTGGTATTTTTCTACAGGAATAAAATGATGAAAGTACAGGTGAAAGTCCTTGATGCACGCCTTGGCAATGAATGGCCAATGCCAAATTATGCAACTACAGGTTCTGCAGGACTCGACCTTCGTGCATGTGTAAACGAAACTACAGTAATTGAACCAGGTCAAACAGTACTCGTGAAAACTGGTCTGGCTATTTATATTGAAGATCCTGCATTTGCGGGCCTGATCCTGCCACGTTCTGGTCTGGGTCATAAACATGGTATCGTATTGGGTAATCTGGTAGGTCTGATCGATTCAGATTACCAAGGTGAACTCATGGTTTCGGTATGGAATCGTAGCCAGACTGCATTTAGCCTGGAACCAGGTGAGCGTCTGGCGCAGTATGTCCTCGTCCCAGTGGTGCAAGCACAATTCGATATTGTGAATGAATTCGAAGCCACTGAGCGTGGTGCAGGTGGCTTTGGTCATACTGGCAAGAACTAATTCAAAAAGCCTACATTCAATAAAATGTGGGCTTTTTTAATGGTTGATAGAATAAGATTTATCCCGTTTTTCAGCTGGCATTTATCCATTCGTTATATTTTTTAAATTGATTATTTATCTGAAATCAGCTAAAAGTACAGGGTCCTAGAACAAAAACTAAAGTTTCACATCATGGTGATGACACCTGATTTCTGAACTTATATTCTCCTATTTAGCAGTGAAATTACGATCTATGGGATTTATGCATCATCCATTCCCCATGCAAATCTTTCGTGCTTATGACATTCGCGGTAAGGTTAGTTTACTCAATGTCAGCATGGTAAATGCCATTGCACATGGCCTGGCCCAGCAGTATCAGTCTGCGGGACAGACACGTGTCGCGATTGGTTATGATGCAAGGCTATCCAGTCCGACCTATGCCCATATTATCCAGCGCACCTTAAGCCTGTATGCGATTGAAGCGCACATTATTGGCTGCTGTTCTAGTCCGATGCTGTATTACACGTCACGTGAATTTGGTGGCAACGGTATCATGATTACTGCAAGCCATAATCCACGAGAAGATAATGGCATCAAGTGGTTGATTAACAATCAGCCCCCATGTCCTGAAATGATTCAGGCGGTAGGGCAGGAAGCTCAAAAATATTATTCAGATCAACTACAACAGATAGACTGGATTGAGCATGAGATTATTCCAGAATATTGCCTCAAATATCAGCAGTCCATTCTCAATGATATTCAACTGAAACGCCGTTATCGGGTCGTACTGGATGGGTTGAATGGTTCAGCGGGGCGTTGTGCGGCTCTGGTATTGAACAAGCTTGGTTGTGATCTGACGACAATAAGAACTGAAGCGAACGGTCATTTTCCCGATCATGCGCCGGATCCCTCACAGGAAGCTCATTTACAGCTGTTAAAAGCAAAAGTTTTAGAGATAAGAGCCGACCTCGGAATTGCCCTGGATGGTGATGGTGATCGACTGGTACTCATCGACGCGGATGGGCAGGTTATTACGGCTGATCAGCTGTTATGCCTATGTGCGGAAATTTGTCTGAAAGATACAGTTGATAAAGAATTCGTTTTTGATGTGAAATGTTCTACCCTGGTTCGTAATACGGTACAAGCGCTGGGTGCTACGCCGGTCATGATCCGCACAGGAAGTTCTTTCCTGCGGAAGTATCTGGCGAATTCTCAAGGACAGGCGATTTTTGGTGGTGAATATGCCGGACACTATGTCTTCAATGATGGCCGTGGCGGCGGTTATGATGATGGTGTTTATGCGGCACTCAGAGTCATGGAATACCTGGATCAAACTGGGCAGACACTGGCAGAAGCACTGGCACGTTATCCAAAACGTACGGGCACTGAAGACCTGTATATTTCGACGCATCAGATTAAGCCACTAGAATTGCTTAACTTTGTTGAAGCACAATCACGTAAATTAAACGCGCGAATTAGTAAAATTGACGGTATACGTCTTGATTTTGATGATGGTTTTGGCATCATTCGAGCATCCAATACAGGTGAATACTTCACAGTGCGTTTTGATGCGGAAAATCAGAGCCGCCTGAATGAAATTCGTCACCTGTTCGTTTCGATGTTACGTGACCGCTATCCTGCGATCGCCCAAGACATTTTAGATGCTCAATAAGGAGAGGCGAATGCCAAATCAACAGACAGGCATCGACAAAGCACAAATTCTGACTGAAGCTTTGCCGTATATTCAACGCTTTGCGGGTAAAACCCTTGTGGTGAAATATGGCGGTAACGCAATGACCGATCCTGAGCTGGAAAGTTCATTTGCTCGTGACATCGTGTTGCTGAAAACTGTAGGTCTGAATCCGATCGTAGTACATGGTGGCGGTCCTCAAGTCGATTCTATGCTGAAACAGCTGGGCCGTGAATCTGAACGTATTGATGGCATGCGTGTTACTGATTCTGCAACCATGGAAATCGTTGAAATGGTGCTTGGTGGAAGCGTAAACAAATCGATCGTTAATCTGATCAACAAACATGGTGGACGTGCCATTGGTTTGACCGGTAAAGACGGTAACCTGATTCGTGCACAGAAACTGCTGATGGAAAAAACTGCTGAAGATGGTTCAGTGCAAAAAATTGATTTGGGTCTGGTGGGTGAAGTGGTTGGTGTCAAAACTGATGTACTGGAAATGTTTACCAATAGCGATTTTATTCCTGTGATTGCACCGCTGGGTGTGGATGAGGAAGGCAATACTTACAATATCAATGCCGATCTGGTTGCAGGTAAAGTGGCTGAAGCCTTGGGTGCAGAAAAACTGATTCTGCTGACCAATATTAGCGGTGTGCTAGACGAAAATAAAAATCTGCTGACTGGCCTGACCACTCAGGAAGTTGATCGCCTGATTGAAACAGGTGTGATCTATGGTGGAATGATTCCGAAAGTGGGTTGTGCACTCGATGCTGTGAAAGGTGGTGTCATCAGTGCACACATTGTGGATGGTCGTGTACCGCATGCCAGCCTGCTAGAAATTTTTACTGATCATGGTGTTGGTACATTGATTACCAACCGTGTAAAGTCAGGCCATCATTAATTTAAATGATTTAATGATTAAAAAGAGTCTCAATCGGGACTCTTTTTTATGCCTTTTATTTTTAGCTCTTGTCTTCTGAAATCATCATAATTTTTCTTGAGCAGAACCCTGTTGTCTTGAAAAAACAGCTTGAACCAGATTTATCTTTTTTTTTAAATAAAGCATAAAAAAGCATTATTTAGCATTTTTAGCGCATAAGATTGCATGGATCAAGATTTGAAAAGCTCCAGGGACTCATGCACAATAACTGCATAAATACTCCGATACCTGAATGAAGATTATGTGCCAGCTGCTTGGAATGAATTGTGCGACACCAACAGATATTACCTTTTCATTTCGAGGCTTTTCACAGCGCGCAGGAATTACTTCAGATCATGCTGATGGTTTTGGGATTGCTTTCTTTGAAGATAAAGCTTGTCGCCTGTTTGTCGACAACCAGTCTGCGGTTGAATCACCGATTGCCGAGCTGATCCGCAATTACCCAATCAAATCACGTAATGTGATCGCACATATCCGTAAGGCGACTCAGGGTAAAATCAATCTGGAAAATTCGCATCCTTTTAGTCGCGAGTTGTGGGGACGTCAGTGGATCTTTGCGCATAATGGTGACCTGCATAATTTTTTTCCAGAGCTCTCAGGCCGTTTTACGCCAGTCGGTAATACCGACAGTGAACGTGCTTTCTGTTATCTGCTTGATCAGTTAGTAAAGCGCTTTGGTTATCATGAGCCAAAACAGGATCAGATCTTTGATCTGCTGACCGAGATTTCGCCATCCATCGCCGAGCATGGTACTTTTAATTTTTGTTTGTCCAATGGTCAGGCGCTGTTTACCTATGCCATTACCAAGCTACATTGGCTGGTGCGTGAATATCCGTTTAAGCCTGCACAACTCATTGATATTGAGGTAGAAGTCGATTTTAGCCAAGTGACCACTCCCGAGGACCGTGTCGCTGTGATTACCACGGAACCCTTGACCCAGAATGAGGAATGGACGGCTTTCCAACCCGGCGAGATGATTCTGTTCCAGCACGGAGCAAAAGTACGTTCTCAACTGACCCACGTAGAACGTCTGGAACGTGAGCGACTGGACCCTTCACTCAAACGGGTGACACGTGCAGATCAGTACTGATCTCGAAGCTAATAATGACAGTGAAAATACTGTTTTTTTTGTTTAATTTTCATGTAAAAATCAAAGATTAATAAGAGCTTATAGCTCTTATTGGTTAATTAATATCTGATCTTTTTGCTCAGAATAAATTAATTTTAATTATATATAACAAATACTTAAATATAAAAATACAATTTCACCACTAAAGCCGACTAATTCACTTCATTTTTATTTAAATCAATACCCTATATGCTTCAAGTTATGTGATAAATCCTCAATATTTATAGGTGGTCGTAATGAAAATGAAATGGGTTCCAGAATACAATACTGGTATCGATGTGATTGACGATCAGCATAAACGAATTCTCGATTACATTAATGAAATCGACGAAATTGATGTCAATACCAATCGTGCGCGTGTTAAGCAAATTCTAGAAAATATTATCGATTACACACAATCGCATTTCACTTTTGAAGAATCACTTCAAGAAGAGGCGGGTTATAAATATCGTGTACCGCATAAACGCGTGCATGATCTGTTCATTAAAAAAATTGAGTCGTATCGTGACCGTTTTGAAATGGGACATTCGATTGAAGCTGAATTGCATGAAGTATTATCTAAATGGCTGATCAACCATATTCAGCATGATGATGCGGATTATGTGGGTGCGGTGAAGGAAAACATGATCGGCCTGATCAAAGAAAAAGAAAAGAAAAAGGGCAAAAACTGGTTCGCTCGTTTCTTCTCATAAAGCAATTTTTCCCTATAACAAAAATTAAAGTCTAATGATCATTTTGCGCAGCAAATCATCTTCGGGTGGTTTGCTTTTTGTTTTTGATTTTCACCGCTATGCAAGGCAAAATAGCGCTAGATTTTTATAGGAATGCATCATGCAGGACAATGCTATGTCAAAATGGTTATCGCCTCTGATGGCTTTTTGTTTATCTTTTCTTATTATTGCGACCCTCGCACCAATAACAGGTATTCAGATTGATCGTCAGCTTGATTTCTGGATGTTGTGGTTAGCGACAATGCTGATCCTGGCGCTTCCAGTCTGTTATCTGGAAATTGCTTTAGCGAAACGTTCCAAGACCACCGCATTACAGGCATTGTCGAGCCTGACCCGTGAGGCAGACAGCTCGCAGCGCTGGCGTATTGTCGGCTGGCTGGCTGTGGTGTTTATTCCATTTCTTGCGGGTGCAATGCTGAATCATGCCTCCAACGTGGTATCGATTGCCAACCTTGAAGTACAGCAACCGGCCATCCTGGCTGGATTGGTGATTGCGGCTTTGCTGTTGTCTTTAGTTCCACGTCTAATTCTGGTGGGAATTACCACTGTAGGCGTGATTGCATCCTTGGTCCTTGCCAATGTCATGGGTACAGCACTGCCTGAATGGCAGGTAACTCCGGTACAATTCTCTGAATGGGGCAATGCAACGGTATTGGCACTGGTGGCCAGCGGGTTAGGCATGGGCTTGTACTGGCAGTCTAGTTTGGCTGCTGTCAAACAGCAGGATGGAGCGACCAAAACAGTATTACCGATCTGGATTGCACAACTGCTTGCAGTAATTGCTTTTGGTTTCTTCGCGGTAAAAGCTGAAGTTCCTGCATTTGCCTTGGTTGCCGCGATTGTAGCTGCTGCCGCACTGATGTTACAGATGGCGCGTGAACAGCTGCAACAGCGTCAGATAAATGTCATCATTCAATGGGTAATTGTAGCGGTGGCAACACTGGTCTGGTTGATTCCAAATATCACACCGGTATTTAATAACCTGCTGATCCTTTGGGGGCTGGTGATCAGCCTGATCTATGCCTTGTTTGCTGGTTGGATCATGAAGATCAGTCATCTTCGTAAATCAATGAATTTCAGTTCAGAGGCGTTCTATAATATCTGGCGTATTGCAGTCCGGGTGGTATTACCAGTGTCGATTGTTGTGGCTATTATTGCAGTGTTAGGGTAGTGGTTCTGATGAATCAGTCAGCGTTGATTTGGGTGGCGTATGCTGCCCCTGAGCAACAGTTTCATATTGCAGTGCCATTTCAGCAGGGCATGACTGCACTGGATGCAATTGCTACAAGCGGCATCCGCGATCAGGTGGAATTGCCTGAACCTTTGAATCTGGGAATATTTGGCGTGCGCTTGCAGGATCATGCACAGCTTTTGAATGCTGGGGATCGTATAGAAATTTACCGTGCGTTGATCATTAATCCTAAGGATATTCGCCGTAAACGTGCAGCGCAAAATCCTGTAGGACGTTATAATAAAGGTAATCGGTCCAAGCTGTGGCAATCTTGAGGTTGATCAAATGCGTCATAAAATCGGCAAAATGCCAGTAATTTGATAAACCTATGCAGTTAATTAGAAAAACCCCTAGAAATACAGGGGTTTTTTTATGAAAAAGCGATTATAGTGGTGGCGCTGTCAGAATCGCTTCTTTTGAACCAGGTAAACCGGGTTGTGACGCTGGAATTGTTTCTAGACCTTCAATGCGTTCCACAATACCGTTTGGATTGAAGTAGATTTTTAAGTGCTGACCACGTGCAGCAGGAATGTTGGCTTTTTTAGCATAGGTTCCTGGGGTATAATTGTAGATGTAGTCCCAGCGTAATGGATTTAAAGGATCTGTCACTGTTGGGCTGCCAAGTAGGAAGCGGACTTGTTGGTGGCTCATTCCCACCTGGATTTTAGAGGCTTGTGCTTGAGTTAAAGGTGTTCCTTGAGGAATATCAACTTTGTACACACCTAAGGTCGAACAGCCGACGAGCAATGAAGTGACGAATAACGTCAACATGATTTTTTGCATTTTGCTACACTATCCCAAATTAATTATGATGCATTTGATCCAAGGATAGATCATACTGCATCTAAACTTTGTTGCATATTCCAACTTTAATTTTGTTGAGAGACCTTTTTACATGCCTATTTCAAATCAAGATTTACGCAAAGCTGGACTGAAAGTTACCCTGCCTAGAATTAAAATATTAGAACTATTAGAAAACTCACGTCAGCACCATTTAAGCGCGGAAGATATCTACAAGACTTTACTCGATCAAGGGGAAGATGTGGGTCTTGCAACTGTATATCGTGTGTTAACACAGTTTGAAGCAGCGGGCATTATTCAGCGTCATCACTTTGAAAATAATCATTCTGTATTTGAAATTATGCAGGATGATCACCATGATCACCTGGTATGTCAAAACTGCAATAAAGTTGTTGAATTCACCAATGACGTAATTGAACATGAACAGCACGAAGTTGCGAAAAAATTCGGCTTTGAATTAACAGGCCACTCACTGAATCTGTATGGTTACTGTGATGAACCTGAATGTCAGGACGCTTATCGTAAAAAATAATGCCAGGATGTTCCTAGGTATAAAAAACAGGCTTCAAAGGAAGCCTGTTTTTTTTATATGAGGATGATGACTTAATCTTAAGATTGTCCATCAAAGGTAATATTGCTGCCGGCATTCATCAGATGTGCACCACCTTCTTCGGATAACTTGATTTGCAGACGCAGATCGTTTGGAGAGTCAGCATGTTTCAACGCATCCTTATAGCTGATCTGTTTGGCCTTGTACAGGTCATACAGGGCCTGGTCAAAGGTCTGCATTCCAAGTTCACGTGAACGCTTCATCAAGTCTTTGATTTCATGCACATCACCTTTACGGATCAGATCTGAAACTAAAGGTGAGTTGATCAGGATCTCAATTGCGGCACGACGGCCTGTGCCATCAATGGTTGGGATTAGCTGCTGTGCCACCATCGCTTTGAGGTTTAAAGACAAGTCCATAAACAGCTGGTTATGGCGGTCTGCTTCAAAGAAATGAATAATCCGGTCAATCGCCTGGTTGGCGTTATTGGCGTGCAAGGTCGCAAATACCAGGTGACCGGTTTCCGCAAAGGCAATAGCATAGTCCATGGTTTCACGGGAACGGATCTCACCGATCAGAATCACGTCTGGTGCCTGACGCAGGGTATTTTTCAGGGCGATTTCAAATGAATCTGTGTCGATCCCGACTTCACGCTGGGTGATGATACAACCCTTATGCTGGTGCACAAATTCGATCGGGTCTTCGATGGTGATGATATGACCTTTGGAATTTTCATTACGATAACCAATCAAAGAGGCAAGGGAAGTCGATTTACCGGTACCTGTTGCGCCCACGAAGATGATAATCCCGCGCTTGGTCATCGCCAGTTCTTTCAGAATTGGCGGTAACTTTAAATCATCCATAGTAGGAATGACGGTTTCAATACGACGCAGAACCATACCCGGCTGATCACGCTGCTGAAATGCACTGACACGGAAACGTGCTGATTTGCTGGGATTGGTAATCGCAAAGTTACACTCACGTGTATCGGCAAATTCTTTGCGCTGTTTTTCCGTCATAATTGAATGCAGAATCTGGCCTACTGCTGGTCCAGGTAATTTGACTGATCCAATCGGCACAATTGAGCCATTCACTTTAATTGAAGGTTCGACATCTGCAGTAATGAACAGATCCGATGCCTTTTGTGCCACCATATAGTCGAGTAAGCCGTTAAAATCCATACTTCGTCCCCGAGAAAATCAAAACATTTTTTATAGGAAAGATTCAGGCTGTTTAGCAGCAGTACGCGCAACTTGTGGGCTGATCACGCCTTTAGATACCAGTGTTTTCAGGCTCTGATCCAGCGTAGTCATACCATAGTTGGCACCGGTCTGAATGGCAGAGTACATTTGAGCAACTTTGTTTTCACGGATCAGGTTACGGATGGCCGGAATACCGATCATGATTTCATGTGCAGCGACACGACCACCACCATTTTTCTTGAGCAGGGTTTGTGAAACGACTGCTTGTAATGATTCAGACAGCATGGCACGAACCATGTCTTTTTCTTCGGCCGGGAATACGTCGATCACACGGTCAATAGTTTTAGCAGCAGAAGTCGTATGCAGGGTGCCAAACACCAGGTGACCGGTTTCAGCAGCAGTGAGTGCCAGACGGATGGTTTCAAGGTCACGCATCTCACCCACCAGGATAATATCCGGGTCTTCACGTAATGCAGAACGTAATGCTTCATTGAAACCATGCGTGTCACGATGCACTTCACGCTGGTTGATCAGACATTTTTTGGATTGGTGTACAAATTCAATTGGATCTTCGACGGTCAGAATATGGTCATAACGGTTATCATTGATATAGTCCAGCATCGCTGCCAGTGTCGTTGATTTACCTGAACCGGTTGGGCCTGTGACTAGTACCAGACCACGTGGATAGTCACAAATATCTTTAAAGATCTGACCCATGCCCAGATCTTCAATGGTTAAAACTTTAGAGGGAATGGTACGGAATACGGCACCGGCACCGCGGTTCTGGTTAAATGCGTTTACACGGAAACGGGCAACGCCAGGAACTTCAAAGGAAAAGTCAGTTTCTAGATTTTCTTCATAGTCACGGCGCTGTTTATCGTTCATGATATCGTAAACCAGCTTGTGAACTTCTTTATGTTCCAGGGCAGGCAGGTTAATACGACGAACTTCACCATCAACACGAATCAGTGGTGGCATCCCCGCAGACAAGTGTAAATCTGACGCGCCATTTTTAGCAGAAAATGCTAATAATTCTGTAATGTCCATAAAGTCCCCAAAGGCATTTAAATGTTATTTATTTTGATAGAATAATAAGGCTTTCCCACAGCTTAACCAACACTTAGTTGGGGGGCAAGGGAAAAAAATATGAACGAAATGAGAACTCCGTCAATGAAAATGTTGCAACTCGCACGAGATCAGGTATTGGCCCAAATTCATACTGCATGTCAGCAGGCTGGTCGTGATGAACAGACCGTGCAGCTGCTGGCTGTTTCAAAGACACATCCAGCGGAAATCTTGGCGGAAATGTATGCAGCCGGACAGCGCAGTTTTGGTGAAAACTATTTGCAGGAAGCGCTGGATAAGATTGAAAAGTTGCAGGATCTGGAGATTGAGTGGCATTTTATTGGGCATGTTCAGCGGAACAAGACCAAGCATCTGGCAGAAAAGTTTGACTGGGTACATGGGGTAGATCGTCTGATCATTGCTGAACGTCTGTCTAATCAGCGCGAAGATAATCAAGCACCCCTAAATATTTGTCTTCAGGTGAATATCGACGGGCAGGATACCAAAGACGGCTGTCAGCCAGAAGAAGTAGCGGATCTCGTAGCGCAAATTAGCCAGTTACCGAAACTGCGTCTGCGTGGTTTGATGGTGATTCCGGCGCCAAACAATACAGCGGCTTTTGCCGATGCCAAGGCTTTATTCGAAGCGGTTAAAATGCAACATACCAAAGCTGAGGATTGGGATACTTTAAGCATGGGGATGTCAGGGGATATGACCGAAGCGATTGCGGCAGGTTCAACCATGGTGCGGGTCGGCACCGCCTTGTTTGGTACACGTCCTAAAAAGGATTAACGGAACCATATTTCAGACAGGTTTTTCAAATTGTTAAGAAAAGTGTTATTGCATTGAGCGGGATAACGCTTTTCTTTGTTGTGGTTCGAGTAATTTTGCCATTAAGCTAGCCAGTAGAACTAAAACCAGCATAGTAGAAATCAGGGCCAGAACAGCACCCCCTAGACCATAAGCACGGCTTTGTGGAAAGCAACCCAAAATAAACAACAGTAAAGGAAAATGAGTCACATAGAGGGTATAAGAAAAACTCGCGGACTTTACCCAGACTGGTTGATAATAACTGAGTTTTTGTTGTAGTTGAATCAGCCAGCAGACAAAAGCCAGTCCTATCAACGTGTTAAATGGTACAAAATAGTTACCACGATAAATTTTAGCCTGATCGATCATATGAAAGTGATAGGCGTCTCTACAGGCAATGAAAAAAGCCAGGCTTAGGCATCCCAGTTTGAGTGATTTCAAATGATTTAAGACAGACTGTTGAATATGACCAAATGAACTGGCAAAGGCTGTCAGCCATACAAGCAAATAAATCAGAAATTGGGGATTAAGTGCGGTAAGTGTAATTAACACTAAAGCAAAACTGAGTTTGGCAATAACAGAATGTTTTAAAAAAGGCAAAAAGCCCGCCAGCACATAAAACCAGACCTCAA
Organism: Acinetobacter sp. VT 511; assembly: GCF_001077515.1. Taxonomy (NCBI): domain Bacteria; kingdom Pseudomonadati; phylum Pseudomonadota; class Gammaproteobacteria; order Moraxellales; family Moraxellaceae; genus Acinetobacter; species Acinetobacter sp. VT 511. Next base: position 27,923 of record NZ_LFRE01000048.1, read on the forward strand.
AACTTAAACTCCATAGTGGCGCATTGGCAGATAACGTGGGCGTCACAAAGCCATTTAAAAAGAACAGTGAACCCAGAAAATTGTCCCACTCCAGACTATAGGTGGTACGAATCATCATGCCAAAACTGTTCTGAAACTGATGTGTATGAGAGCTAAAAAAGTAGGGCGCCAGAATATATAAAGTTAAGGTCAGGGCAAGGGCAAACAGGAAAGGCGGTAAAATTCTACGGCAGCGCTGCCGGATATAGTGAGACAGATTAAACTGGCTGTTTTGCTGGATATTATTCTGTATAGAGGTTCCGATCAGATAGCCACTTAAAGCAAAGAACATCATCACCGCGGCCTGACCAAGCAGCCGAACCCAGGAATACAGTGTTAAATCAAAAGGGGCGATAAAAGCCTGAAAGCAGTGACTAAATAGCACCACAATTGCACTCACTCCACGCAAGCTTTCCAGTTGTAAACTGAATTCAGCTGAAAATCTGCGTGAAGTCATATTCATGAGCGCTAGCCTATAATCTGAATGGTACTGGCACCAGAGCCAACGGGTTTAACCTGAATCTGGACTGGAATCCGTTCATGCATTTCCTGGATATGCGAGATCAGCACCACTTTACGACCCTGGCTTTGCAGATGATCGAGAGCATTCATCACCATATGTAAGGACGCTGGATCGAGTGTCCCAAAACCTTCATCAATGAACAGCGATTCCAGCTTCATCGAGCCAGACGCCATATTGGCAATGGCCAAGGCTAAGGCGAGTGATACCAGGAAAGTTTCCCCACCGGACAGCGAAAGTACAGGGCGGACCTCACTGTTCATATCCAGGTCAATAATCGCCAGACTCAGACTGTTCGGAATACGGTGCAGCTGATAGCGTGGAGCCAAAGGCTGGAGCTGCTGGTTGGCATATTCAACTAGAATATCCAGATGATGTTCCTGGGCAATTTTCTGGAATTTGGTGCCTTCTTTATGTCCAATCAGGTCATAAATCCGACCCCAACGATATTCCTCAGCCTTAATCTGTTCAATCTGATGCTGGTATCTGGCATACATACTCTGGTTGTTGGCATTCATACGCAGTTTGGCATCGGTTTCATTCAGTATTTCTTGTTGTGCTGTCTTTTCCTGTATCAGTGCAGCCAGTTTTTGTTCAATCTCTTCAAATTCATGTTCAGGCTGCAGTTTTAAATGTGCCTGATATTGTTCTTCGAGTAACTGCCATGCGGTTTTGGCATTTTCCAGTGCCTGTTTTTGATTGGATAAATCCTGGCGGATACGTTGATGGCTGGTGAGATCAATACCCAGCCATTGTTCAATTTGCGTCGTAGTCACCTGTGGATGGTTCTGCTGCCAAGCCTGAATATTCTGTTGATATTGCTCAAGTTGCTGATCAATCTGCTTTTGTTGGGTGATAAAATCCTGCAACTTAAGATTGGCCTGATGCAGCTGTTTTTCTGCCTGACTGGTTTGTTGGCGCTGGATGTCTAGTTGCTGTTGCAAAGCTTTGGTTTGCTGATCCAAAGTCGTCTGCCACTCTGCAGCCACCCGATATACTTGTCCTGCATGTTGCCCGGTCAATTCAGCCAGTTGCTGGCGTAAGTCCTTACCTTGCTGGATAAGTTGCTCTAAAGACTGGTGGCGTTGCGCAAAATTATGTTGTTCAACTTGCAGCTGATATTGGGTTTTATCAACTGCTTGTTGCTGTGTTTGCAGCTCAGATTCCAGTTGCTTTTGCACACTTAAAAGCTGAATGCGCTGTTGTAACTGTTGTAACTGTTGTTGTAGAGTGGATAACCATTTTATCGGATCCTGAGATGCATAGTTCTCAGGCAATACATTGATTAGGGGTTGAATAAGCTGGGTCAATTGAGTCCGCTGTTGCAGAACCAATTGCAGTTGATGTAAGTGCTGCTGCTGCTGACGCCATTGCTGTAATAGCTGCTGTAACTGCTGTTCTTGTCGTTGCAGCTGTTCAATCTGCTTTACGACACTATTGCTATGGTCTTTCAAAAGGTGGGCTAAACGATTTAAGTCATTTTCACTCTCAGTAATAACCCCTAAATTTGCCAGTTGAGTTGTATATTCAATCTGTTGCTGCTGAATTTGCTGCTGGAATGCTTGCAAACGCTGCTGTTGCTGTTCAATCACAGTTTGCAGCTTTGAGATTTCAATCTGTTTCTGTTGCTGGGTCTGACTTAGCTGATCAAGCTGTTGTCTGGCTTGCTGTAATTGCTGTTCCTGTAGCTGACATAAGCTTTTGTCCAGTAGCTCATGTTGTTCTTGAGCAAAAGGATGTTCATGACCGCCGCATACCATACAGGGTTCATCAGGTTTTAATTGGGCACGCAGTTCCTGCACGCTTTGTGTATGCAATAAACGCTGCTGAGCTAAAATCCGCTCTAGCTGTTCATAAGCCTGTTGTTCAGATTGAATCTGTTGCTGCAAAGTCTGTTCAGCATTTTGCAGTAATTTCAGCTGCTGTTGCTGGGTATGTATAGAGGTTTGTAGCTGCTCTGACTCTTGAGATTGTTGCAGAGTCTGTCGTAAGCGTTGCTTTAGCCCATCAAGCTGAAGCTGTTCGGTATAATGCTGTTGGAGGGTCTGCTGAACAGATTTAAGTTGCTGGTCTAACTGTTCAATACTTTGATGTTGCTGGATCCAGTGGTTGAGCTTGGCAGATAATTCGGTAACGGTTTTTTCCAGTGCAGACAAAGGCTGATTTAGGCTTTCAGGATTTTTTTGCAATAGTTGCTGATACTGCTGTAAATAGTCCTGCATACGTTGCAGGGTACTTTGCGGCTCCTGATCAAAAACACTTAAAAATTCTGATTGGGTTAACTGCTGACTAATCTGCTGCTGTTTAGCCTGAGCATGACTTAAGGCCAATTGCTGCTGTGCTAACTGCTGTTCTAGGGGATGCAGGTGAGTAGTTTGAAACTGATTTTGCTCCGTATTCAGTTTTTTATACTGTTCAGATACCGTATGGATAGCATGATCCAGCTTTAAACCTGCTTCCAGATGTGGCTTGATTTGGTCTAAATGCTGCTGAAATTTCTGCTGCTGTTGCTCCAAGGCTACTAGTTTGGTTTCTTCTTCAATAAAGCGTTTTTTTAGCGTTTCAAACTCAAGGGTGAATTGTGCCTGTTGTTGCTGAATCTGAATTTTTTTCGGTTCTAAATGGGAACGCTGAATAAACTGATCACGGATAGACTGGAATTCATCCAGCTGTTCCAGTAATTGTTGCTGTCCTGCAGATTTATTTATGGCATCCAACTGGACATCATACACTTCTTTTTTTGCATGGACTTCGGCATACAGCTTATGTCGGTCCAGATGCCATTTTTTCTCATTTTCCAGCAGTTTTTCAGATTGCTGAAGATTCTGTAATTGTAAACACAGCGCCGTCTGTTGCTGTTTTAAGGCGTTAATATCTTCTTCGGACAGGGTTTCAATATGTCCAATCAGCTTTTCCAGATCACTGCGCTTATTTTTTACTTCACTGAATTTTTGTGCTGCTTTTTGACTGACCACACTGAAAATTTGTGAATTAGTCAAATATTCCAGCAGGTCTGCACGTTCATGATCTTTGGCTTTTAAGAAGGCTCCCACTTCAGACTGGGCAAGTAGGACAGCACGGGTAAACTGCTCAAAGCTGAGTCCAATCAGTTTTTCAATAAGTGGCGTGACTTCGGATATTTTTTGGGTGAGCGTGGTGTCATCATCAAGGCATTTGATATAACGGTCGACTTTTAAATTGCCATCAATTTTATTGCGGGCACGGCGGATTTCCCAACGGGCAAGATAGCGCTTGCTATCCAGCGCAATAAATTCCAGTTCACTAAAGCCGGTGGTTGTGCCACGACGCAGAATATTTTTAGAATCTTTGATGGAAACATCCTGTCCACCCGTATCTTTGAGACTGCCAGTTGCACCTTTTAAACGTGGAATTTCGTTATACAGTGCCAGACACATGGCATCCAGCAGGGTAGATTTACCTGCACCAGTTTTACCGGTAATGGCAATCAGGCCGGCATGTGCCAACGGGCTATCATCAAAGCGAATATCATGAGTGCCTGCCAGAGAAGCCAGATTATTTAAACTCAAACGTAAAATTTTCATGGCATTTCCTTATGGCTGCTGCACATCAATATCTTGCTGGGCTTCATGTAGCAGCTGCAGGAAATCACGCTTTACCGAGTCATCTGGATCATAACCCATCTTTTCCCAGAGGTTACCGAACAGGGATTCCGGGGTCGGAGGCGCCAGATCAATTTTAGAAATGTGCGTGCTTGAGTCCGCTACTTGCTGATAAATCCGGGAAATACGTAGCAGTCGGTAACGGTTTGGCGGCAAAGCCTGTTCAATCTGCTGTCTGAGATCTACTGGGGGAGGCGCAGTGGTAGTGTATTCAATTTCCAGGAAATGGCGTGCAAACAGCTGATCAATTTCACCATTCGGCAAGGCCTTGACTTGGTCAATCAGATCATTGAGGTCGGCACGAATCCGGAGCAGATCTACAGTGCGTGGAATGATTAGAGGCTCATATTGAAAGCGTTGTTCATCTGACTGCATCGGATCAATTCGTACCTCTACAACCTGATGTTTATAATTCAATTCACTAAAAGACAAAGGAATAGGCGAGCCACTATAGCGGATATGTTCCTGACCGACTTTCTGCGGCTTATGCAAATGCCCCAACGCGACATAATCAATACCATCTTCAAAAAGCGCCGTCGATAAGGCTTCTTCATGTCCCACTACAATCGGACGTTCAGAATCCGAAGTTTCTCCGCCTTGCATATGCGCATGTGACATCAGAATCAGCGCCTGATCTGGCTGTTTACGTGCCTTGGCTTCAGCGATCAGTTGTTGATGCAGATAGCTAATCGCGTTTTGACTGTTGGTGGTATGTTCATTCAGTCCGGTAATTTCGGCACTACGTAGATAAGGCAAGGCCAGGCACCAGGCTAAAATTTTCTGTTCAGGGCTATAAATCGGCACCATCAGACGATCCAGATCCAGCTGATTATTTTCCTTGCGGCTGATGACACCGACTGCACGTGCATTGAATTTGGCAAGAAAAGGCTCAACCTGCTCGATGCGATAACCCGAATCATGGTTGCCGGCAATCATCAGGGTTTGCATGTGCGGTGCCAGTGTATGGGCACTGGTTAAAAATTGATAAAGCTGTTTCTGAGCGCTGGAGGACGGATTGATGACATCAAAGATATCGCCTGCAATTAGCAAGGCATTTGGCTGTTTTTGTTTAATTTGTTCCAGCAACCAGCTCAAAAAATGGCGATGTTCAAATTCACGATCATGATTATGGAAAAATTGTCCTAAATGCCAATCTGATGTGTGTAAAAAATGAACTGCCATGTCCCCTGAGCCTATAAAAGTTTAAACACCCGAAGTGGGTAAAAGCATGGATGAAACCAGCAAAAATCTTACTTCCGAAGCAGGAATGATCGTTTTGGTCTGGATGAAAAATATCAGTATAGTGAGCTCGATCTGAGAAAACCAGTATCGGGTTGGGCAACTACTTTTTATCTGACCCTAATAAGGTAATTTAATTTCTTGTTTTTTATCTATGTTTAAACTAGAGCAATAAGGAATAAAAATTTAGAAGCCCAAAAAATAAAGACCGACGATTCGAGTGATGGTGAAATCGTCGGTCAAAGTATGCTGTTTAAGAAAATTTTGGCTGCTATTCAAAACTTTCTGCTGCACACGAGTCTTATTGCTTTAGCAAAGATCAAACAGATTTGTGGATGCCGGTACAAATTTGGTGACCTTGTACCCTATATAACGTCAGCTTTACAGGATCGGTTGACAATACAATGAAAAAAAACTCATTTTTTTTTATACTGATTGCATTCTTTTGTGTGAGTGATGGCTATGGCGCTGCTAAGACGCTATTTTCTCTGGTTTTTTTTAATCTGTTTTGTGATGACCTGTATTTGCGGAGTGATTGCAGCCCTAATGCCGATGGGAATGGGGGCTGTGCTGACCATGGTGCCGTATCTGGTGGCCATGATCTGGGTATTATTTAAATTTCTTCGTCAGAACCGTCGGGCACCGACACAAGCCGAACGTAAAAAAATCACTTTAGGATTCAGCCTGATTTTCTGGGGGTATAATCTGGCATTTTTATTATTGGGAATTCTGGTCGCAACCCGGTCCAATCCGAATGCCTGGCAGGATTTCATACTGTATCTTCAACAACCGCAGTTTATGAGTGTCGTGGTGATCATGTTCCTGTTGATTGCGATTCCATTGTATCTGCTGACTTACTGGTTCTATGGAAATCAGGCTCAGCGCATGGCCAACAAAATGTTTGGTAGCTCTCAGTAAATTATTTGCACATAAGTGACTAGAACTTTAGTCTAAAAAAAAAGCCTGAAACCCCTTAATATTCAGGCTTGATATCTTTTTCTGTAAGTCATTACGATGAATGGTATTTTTTGATAACTGCAAAGATTAGCCAGTTCAGTACAATGTTTGGGACCTAAGAAAAACAGCGACTGAATAACAATGCATAAGCCTGTCGTACTCATTACCGGAGCTAGTGGTTTTATTGGCCAATATGCGGTCAAACACTTTCTTGGACTAGATTGTCATGTCATTGGCCTGACGCGTGAACACCATCGCTTGGAAATGCATCCAGATTTTCACTGGATCAATGATTTTGATGAACTGCGTACCCGTCAGATTGATTATGTCATTAATCTGGCGGGTGAAAATATCGGTGCAGAGCGCTGGACTGCCGAGCGTAAAGATATTCTCTTGCAGAGCCGATTAGAAACGACCCGTCAACTCTATGAATTTTTAAAAAAGAATCAGATTTTCCCGAAATGTATTTTGTCTACATCTGCCGTGGGTTATTACGGTATTGATCCTCAAGAACAATGGCAACAGGTGTATACGGAAGAAGCTGCGCCCCAACAGATTTTCATGTCTCAGCTTTGTGCGCAGTGGGAGCAGCTGGCCTTATCCTATACTGATCAGAATACCAAGATTATGCGTTTTGGTGTGGTGCTGGGTAGAAGAGGTGGCATCTTGCCACAAATGCTGATGCCAATCAAAATGAATCTGGTGGGTCGAATCGGGAGTGGTCGGCAGCCATTCGCCTGGGTGCATATCCAGGATCTGCTTAACGTGATGGATTTTCTGTTGCATGAAAAAAGCAACGCTCACATTTTTAATGTGGTCGCGCCTGAGAAAACCAGCCAGCTGCGTTTTAGTCAGACAGCAGCCGAGCTACTGAAACGTAAACCGCTATTCGCTTTGCCTGGAAGTATTATGCAGTGGATGTTGGGTGAGCAGTCACAACTGATTTTAAATGGTCAGTATGTCCAGCCTAAAGCACTGCAAGATGCTGGCTTTGAATTTGAGTTTCCAAGCATCAAGGAAGCACTCACGGATCTAGTGGGCAAGCGCAGTTAAAAGCTGTAACTGATCTGGTGCATAGGCTTGTGAATCCACTAAAGTCGACTGTCCGAACATCAGCTGTCTGAGCAAAATAGCGGAGGCAGGCGCCATACATAAGCCATTGCGGAAATGGCCGAAATTGGCCCAGCCATTTTTCAAATTTGGCAGTTGACCTATATAAGGAATGCCTTGCGGTGAGCCGGGACGTAAGCCAGCCCATTCCTGGACAATCGGGAATTCTGCCAGTTCTGGAACCATCTCAAAACTGGCATCCAGAATTTTCTGACGAATCTCGACAGCAGGCGTGGTATTAAAACCAACTTCGCGCATGCTGGAACCACAGACAATATGCCCATCCTGACGTGGAATCAGGTACATGACCTGATTCATACACATGGTCGGCAGCCAGTGGTCTGGCGTTTTAAACAACACCATCTGTCCCTGAACAGGATGCACTGGGATATCTCTTGTTAGCTGCAGCGACCATTGTGCTGACCATGCGCCGGTGCTGAAGACAAACTGATCTGCTGCAATCCAGTCACCCTGTTCAGTTTGCACCGCATCAATTTGTGCACTACCAATTTTTATTTTCCGAACTGGCGTATGTTCTAGCCAACGCACGTAGGGATGCTGTTTTAAATAATGAATAATGGATTGGAGTAAGCGAGGGTTACGTACATTGGCGATGTGGGGGAAGTACAAAGCATGTTTAAATTCGGATGAAACCTGCGGATTGATCTGCTCAATCTGTTCCTGCTCGATATAAAGCGCTTGCTGCATCGGCTCATGATGTCGTTGAGCATAGTGATAGCCAATGTCGAAATCTTCTTCATCAAAGATCAGCATGCCGGTTTCATGAATTTCAAAATCAATGCCAGTAACTGGTTTTAATTTGTTATTCCAGGCCTGATATAGCGGTTTGGCATATTTGGCCAAGGCATTGACTGCCTGAGGATAACGCCATGGATACATCGGGGAAAGAATACCGCCACCGGCCCAGGAGGCAGCTTTTCCTGCCTGCTGCTGATCCAGAATCGTTACTGAACAGCCCTGTTCAATCAACTCCAGTGCAGTCATGAGTCCATTAATCCCTGCACCAATGATGGCAATATGCATCAGGTTTTAACCCTTATTTTCGAATCTTGTTTAAACCAAAAACCAAAAAAATGCCTTCCTTGAATCAAGAAAGGCATTCCAGACTATTTCATTTCTTTCAGTTTGATTGCAGCTTCTTCCGCAAAGTAAGTCCAGATGCCATCTGCACCAGCACGGCGGCAGCTCATCAATGATTCCAGAATCACGCTGTCAGATAGCCAGCCATTCTGGATTGCACCCGCCAGCATCGCATATTCACCGCTAACCTGATACACGAAGGTTGGAATGCCAAAAGTATCTTTGACTTCACGTACGATATCCAGATAAGGAAGGCCTGGTTTTACAATGACCATGTCTGCACCTTCCTGAATATCCAAGGCGATTTCATGCAGGGCTTCGGCACGGTTGCCGACATCCATCTGGTAATTGTACTTATTGCCGCCTTTCAGGTTGCTTGAAGAACCTACTGCATCACGGAAGGGGCCGTAGAAGCTGGAGGCATATTTGGCAGAGTAGGCCATGATAGACGTATAGATATGACCATTGGCTTCAAAAGCTTCACGAATCGCGCCGATACGGCCATCCATCATGTCACTTGGTGCAAAAATATCCGCACCGGCTTCGGCATGGCTTAAGCCCTGTTTAATCAGACATTCAACCGTTTCCTCATTTAAGACATAACCAGTTTCATCGATAATGCCATCCTGACCATGCGTGGTATAAGGGTCCAATGCACCATCGGTAATCAGTACCATTTCTGGTAATTCTTTTTTCAGCAGGCGAACAGTGGTTTGAACCAGACCATCTTCATGCCATGCTGCTTCAGCAGTCAGACTTTTGTCTTCTTGTGGCGTTACCGGGAACAGCGCTAGTTTGCTGACACCTAACTCAAGCAGGCGTTCAGCTTTTTTCACCAGCAGATCTGCCGAAAGACGCTGAATATTTGGCATACTTGGCACGTCTTGAGTCTGGTTTTGACCCGGTAAAACAAATACTGGATAAATGAGATGATCAGCCATGAGGTGCGTTTCACGAACCATTGAGCGCAGGTGTTCATTTTTACGAATACGACGCATGCGAGTTACAGGAAACGCGGGACGATTGAACGTATAGGTCATAAAAATCTCATTGATCAATATTAAACTATGGGTATTGTAGTGCCTTAATTTGCATTTAGGGCAAATGGATACATTTTTTTATTTAATCAAGGTTATTCGAGCAAACTATGACGGTAGCAGAGAAAAGTTGGACAGGAAATATTGATTTAGGCTCGAATAAGAATGTTCTATTCAACCAGTTGTGTGATGCTTTTAATGCTTCACCATTCTACCAATATTGCGGTATGCAAATGCGCGTTGTGGATGGACAGATTGAAGCATATGTGGAAATGCAGAAGGATCTGATTGGCAATGTGGCATTCCAGATTTTACATGGTGGTGTGGCTGCCACCATTCTGGATAGTATTGGTGGAATTACCGCAATGGGTGAGCTGTACAAAAAAGCCAGCCCTGAAGATATGCAAGAAACCAGCAAAAAAGTTTCACGTCTGGCGACTGTGGATATGCGTGTCGACTATCTGGCACCCGGGCGTGGCAAATACTTTACTGCACGTGCAGAAACCCTGCGTCTGGGGCGTAAGGGATGTACCATGCGCATGACCCTGATTAATGATGAAGCTAAACCGATTGCGACTGCGATCGCCTCTTATGCTTACTAGAAGCTGAGATAATTAAAAAAACCGCTGAATATTCAGCGGTTTTTTATGGCTTATAAATCTGATTTGGCCCGTTTTAAGGCATTTTTCCATTTGGCCAAGTGTGCTTCACGTTCATCATTTTGCATTTTCGGTTCAAAGGCCTGATCCAGTTGCCAGGACTGGGCAATCTCATCCAGACTGGAAAAAACTCCGGACTTTAAACCGGCCATCGCTGCTGCCCCCCAAGCGGTGGATTCCAGCATTTTGGGACGTAGCACAGGGACATTCAGTAGATCAGCCTGGAACTGCATCAATATATCATTTGAACTTGCGCCACCATCGACACGGAGTTCTTTTAAAGGATGAGCAATATCAGATTGCATTGCAGTCAGAATATCGGATACTTGAAAGGCAATAGATTCTAAAGCAGCACGTGCAATATGGGACTTATTGGTACCGCGTGACATCCCACAAAGTAAAGCACGTGCTTCACTGTCCCAGTGCGGTGCACCGAGACCAGTAAAGGCAGGTACCAAAACTACGCCGTCTGTATCTGGAACTTTACAGGCCAGTTTTTCTACATCTGAACTTTTTTGGATAATCCCCAGACCATCCCGTAACCATTGCACCACCGCACCCGCCATAAAGATACTGCCTTCCAGTGCGTAGGTCGTGTGACCCTGTGCTTGCCAGGCAAGCGTGGAAAGCAGCTTATTCTGACTCAGTTGAATATCATGACCAGTATTAAACAGCATAAAACAGCCGGTTCCATAAGTGTTTTTTGCCATACCGGGTTCAAAACAGGATTGGCCAAACAGGGCAGATTGTTGGTCGCCCAAAATACCGGTAATAGGAATGGTAGCACCTAATAAACCAGGTGCCGTATCTGCAATATGGCAATCAGAGCTGATGATTCTTGGCAGGACTGCAGCTGGAATATTAAACAGATCCAGTAGGCTCTCATCCCAACTTTGAGTTTGCAGATTCATGAGCATGGTACGGGAAGCATTACTGGCTTCAATGACATGTTCAGCGCCTTGGGTCAGGTTCCAGATCAGCCAGCTATCGATGGTGCCAAAAGCGACATGTCCCTGTTCTGCCAAGGCGCGTAAACCCTCAGTATTTTCTAATAACCAGACCAGCTTTCCCGCACTGAAATAGGGGTCAATGCGTAGACCGGTTGTTTGTTGTACCTGATCCATCAGGCCTTGCTGAATCAGCTGATTACACCATTCTGTCGCACGGCGGTCCTGCCAGATAATCGCCGGCGCAAGGGGCTTGCCATTGCGACGGTCCCATACCACAGTGGTTTCACGCTGATTGGTGAGTCCAATCGCTTTAATGTCTTTTGCTAGAACTCCCGCAGAAGCGATCGCTTGCTGAACGACACCAATTTGGGTAGTCCAAATTTCTAAGGCATCTTGCTCGACCCAACCCGAACGAGGAGTTTGAATATGTGTTTCTTTTTGAGCTGTCGCTTGAACCTGTCCATGTTCATTAAAAATAATTGCACGACTAGACGTCGTTCCCTGATCAAGGGCCAATAAATAGCTCATAATTTTTTTAAATACTGACTTGAATTTTTAAATATTAGCGCAATTATGTAATCAGGCGTATTCAAAAGTGTATTTGTGTAGAAAATGCATCGTATTTTTTACTAGTTATGCTATGATTGCTCTGTACTTTGGGGGTGTTCTTGGCTTCGACGCTGATGATGAAACTCATAGATGCATGCCGAGAGCGCATTTTCTCTCGTAAATAAAATTTGCATTTTAATAGTCGCAAACGACGAAACTTACGCTCTAGCTGCCTAAGGGCAGCTTGTCCGCATCCCTGAATACTTGTGGTTAGGGGTCCCGACTGAAGCGAACGCACACAAGTCCGTATGAAATCAAGCCTTGGGGTTTCGTACTAAATCTTAAAGGATCGCGATTTGTACCCTGTTCGTCGGGTCACAAAGAGCTAAACCAATAGACGATATCTAAGCATGTAGTATTCTCGAGCGTAATGTTGGCGGACGCGGGTTCAACTCCCGCCACCTCCACCAAAATTCTTTCCGAAGTAATCCATCGGAATCTAAAAAAGCCTTTAAACTCAATGTTTAAAGGCTTTTTTTTATGCCTATTTGTCCGATAGCGTCTGATCCCATTTGACTCCATATTTGCTCTTTGTGGGTAAATATTGGGAAAATTTACCCAGAAATTAATACATCAATTATGGGTAATCGATATGCCACTTACAGATACTGAATGTAGAAAAGCACAGCCGAAAGATAAACAGTATCGTCTTTCAGATTCACATGGTTTATCTCTAATCATTACCACCAAAGGTCAAAAATATTGGAATGTGCGCGTCACTGTCCATGGTGAACGTAAGTCTGAATCGCTTGGCCCATATCCAGATTTAAGCTTAAAAAAGGCAAGGGAACTTGCATATGAGCTTAAGCATCGATACTCACGTTCAGTATTGCATGAAGACTTAAAGCCCTATTTCAAAGAAGTTGCAGAAGATTGGTTTAATAATCAAAAAGAAACCTGGTCATCCAAACATATCAGTAATGTACGGGCTTCATTGGATGAGCTTTATATTGCTCTTGCTAATAAGCGTATTAATCAAATTCAGGCACCTGAGATTCTCCAGATCATTAAGAAAATTGAGGCAAGAGGTTCGCTTGAAATTGCAAAACGTACCTTATCTCGCTGTGGTATGGTCATGAAATATGCCATTGCACATGGATACCGCTATGATAATCCGGCAGGTGATCTGGTTTGTGCGCTCAAGAACAAAAGAGTCAAAAACCTGGCTTCGCTTACAGCCTCTGAAATGCCTGAATTTTTAAGAAAGATACGGCATTACAGTGCTATAACATGGACGGACTGCTGGATTGGGCATATCACTGAATAATACACTATGACCATTTTTAAAGCTGAACCAGCCATCATCAGTTGCAGCATCACCAGCACCTAATTTGTTGTAATCTAACATATCTAAGTCAGCTCCTTTTTCGATATTCACTTGCTGACGATGCTGAACAGTCGATACATAATTATAGTGCACTGTACTGACGTGATAACCGTCTAAACCATTTTCATTCTGTAATTTCCAATTGCCTGCAAAGGTATAAGCTGATTTACCTTGAAATACTTCAAGCTCACCCGTTGGTGACTGCTCAACCATTAAATCAAGAAAGCCCTTGGCATCGCCCAAAAAATCTTCTAAACAATCTGTCGCTTGGTTATCTAAACTAACAAATACAAAACCACGATAACTCAATACGACGTTGTTTAAGACCACGTATGGTTTTATCGAAGTGTTCGCAATATTCGCCTGAAGCCTTAACTTTAATTAGGCGACTATCTGATTTATAGGTGCAGGTATGGAAGGGACAGGCAAACGTGGCCTGGTTTCCTTTACTGACACGTGTCAAGGTAGCGCCGCGGTGTTCACACGCATTGACCATGGCATGAAGTTCAGCATTACTGTCGCGGCTAATAATTAGGGGTTGGCGACCAATTTAAACCGTCACATAATCGTTATTATTTGGAATTTCACTTTCGTGACAGGCATAAATCCAGGCTTTTTCAAAGATCTGCTCCATCTCAAGGTCAAACAGTTCAGCTTCAGTGAACATGTCTCGAGCAATGCGGTACACACCATCATGTGGAAGAGAATCAATACAGTTCTTAACAAAGTCTTGCCATTCAGTAATACTGCGTAAGGTCATTATTATATCCTCTAGTCTATTAGGATATTTCCCTCATTAAAGCGAAATTCATCCTATACAGCTATCCAAATCCTCCAGATCTTTATCCGTTGTTTAGGATACTAAATAATTTTTAATTTAAATGATTAGCCTGAATCGCGGATAAGCAATTGGTCGTGAAAAACAGGAAGATTAGAGCAATCAGCTGAGTTACCACATAAATAAAAAAATGATAATTTAAATAATAGATTTATCAGTTTGAATAGGATTTATAATAATAATGTTCTCATATTTTCTATGAATACCATATCACCTGTAAAAAAAATAGAGAGTTTGGTAACTTAATTTAATTCACATTAAGTTTAAAATAAAATACTGTTATAGTGGAAGTATAAAATTCTAAATCACTTGTTAATATGAAAAAATTAACTATAATTTCAATTGCTTACTTAATGATTTTTAGCTTTCCTACTCAAGCAGAAAATACATCTGAATTATATAAATTATGGGAACAATATTACCAAATAGAACAGACTAGCCCAGAGCAGGCAGCGCACATTTTGCAGCAAATTAGCCAGAAATCGCCACAAGATCCAAAGGTGTGGAAAACCTGGACATATCTGGAAATGCGTAAAAATAATAATAATCAAGCCTTAATCTATATTGATCGAACCCTTGAATTAACACCGAATGATGAACAATTGTTATTGCAAAAAGCCTATCTATTGAATTCTGCTCAACGTAATCCCGAAGCTTTAGAAATATTCAAAAAACTGCAAAATTCCTCAGATCCTGAAACAGCAGCCAAAGCCCAACAGGCAGTAATCAATTTAAGTGGAACAACAAGCGGTCAGACTAAGAATACTTTTACCGATATCTATTTTTCTCCTTCTTTTGAAGGACGTTACGACACGGCCATCTTGCCCTTGAAGTTCCGTTATGGACGTTACTGGGGAGAAGAAAACCGTGGCCAGATTTATGGCTTTGCCAGTATCAACCGGGATACCCGATCTACCGGTGGTGCACGACCTGAGATTATTGACCAGAATGCAGCCATTGTCGGTGTTGGAACGAATTACCGTCCTTGGGAATGGCCAGTCTATCTGTATCTGGAACTCGGCGGAAGTTATGATTTGATCGATTTAAATCGAGACAAATTCAGGGAAAGCATTAATTTTGGTTTGACGGGTTATCAGGAATGGTATTGGCAGGATTCCAAAACTGGCCATAGTCCGGTTCCCCAGCAGATCCAGTATTTTGCAGAACTGTATGGCAATGCGGCAAGTTATTCACGTGAAGATTATAATGTAATTGGTGATTTGCGTCTGCGTACTGGCTGGAACTTTAACCGGGATCATCTAGGCAATATCCAGACATATTTGAAGCTACATACGATTAATGATTCCAATAATGAATTTTATAACAACTTGGCAGAGCTGGGACCGGGTATAGCTTGGCAACCTGCAGACTTCCCAATCAAGCTACGTGTTGAACAGATGTATGGCAAATATGTAAATGGGGCACCTGAGTCTGGAAAAAGAACTTTCGATAATACCCGAGTAGAACTGACTTATTACTGGAGTTTTTAACCATGCCGATTGATCTTTCTTTTATTTTTGGTACCCGTCCTGAACTGATTAAACTGGCACCAGTTATCTTAAAAGCCCGGCAAGATTCACGTTTTAAAGTTAATGTGGTATTTACTGGCCAGCATCTGGAACTGGTACAGGATGCAATCGAGTTTTTCCAGATCGAAATTGATCATCATCTGCAAATCATGCAGCCAGGCAAAAGCCTGAATATCCTGTTAAGCAAGGCATTGACCGAATTGGATCAGGTATATCGTGACATGCCAAAATGTGATGTGATTGTAGTGCAAGGGGATACTACCACTGTACTTGCAGGTGCTTTGGTGGCCTTTAATCTGAATATTTATCTGGCGCATGTTGAAGCCGGATTACGCTCTTTTGATCTAATGCATCCTTTTCCGGAAGAAGCTAACCGACAACTGGTTTCCCGCTTGGCCCACTGGCATTTTGCGCCAACCCGACGTTCTGCAGAAAATTTACGCCAGGAAAATATTCCAGACCAGCAGATTTTTATTACCGGTAATACCGTGGTTGATGCTATTCATCATGCCCGTGATTTAATGCAGTCTTCTTCTCAGCAGTCTCAGCAAAGGTTAGAGCGAATGGGGCTAAAGTTAAATGAACAAGATAAACTGGTCTTGCTGACCGCACATCGACGGGAAAATTTTGGCGAAGGTATTCAGAATATCTGTGCCGCCATTCATACACTATGTAGCCGTTATCCAGAGCTGCATTTTGCCTGGCCTGTGCACCTCAATCCGCAGGTATATGAAATCGCCTATCGCGAGTTTCTGAATCATCCGCAGGTGCATTTGTTAAAACCGCTGGATTATCCGGACTTACTGGCTGTTTTAGGTACAGCCTATTTTATTATGACAGATTCAGGCGGTATCCAAGAAGAAAGCCCCACCTATCAAAAACCGGTGCTCATACTGCGGGATGTAACGGAACGCCCGGAGGTGGTTGAAGCAGGTTGTGGAATACTGGTCGGTACTGATCAGACCAAAATCGTACAAGAGTTTTCTCGTCTAATGGATGATCCAGCCTATTATCGACAACATGCAGAAGTCGAAAATCCATTTGGTGATGGTCATGCTTCGGAACGTATTTTGGAACAGATGCTGCAAGATTTAACCGTGGCAGAGTCTAGTAATTGATTTTCATCCACAGATAAAGCCAGAGCACACTGGCTTTATTTACATAATGTGGACCATCAAAAATATAGACACGCTCTCCAGCATAGGCTTTCAACTGTTTTGCAATTTCCCAAGGGTAGGCTGCACGAAAGCCACCTCCCGGTTTAGGCCGGAAAGCTTCGAGAATAATCACAACTCTCTTGTCACCGACCTGATGTTTAAGGTTTTGGTAAATTACCGTAGCCTCTTCAGGACTGCGCGTGCCCACACCGACGCCATCCTGAAAAAAAACTTGGGCATTATCAGGCAACCAGCTTTCAAGCCAATAATGTAAAAACCGTGATTTGCGGTCTGCACTATAGATGCTGATCCAGACCGGTCGCTGGAACTCGGCAACATAACGGGCCAGATTGGAAACCCCATGCCAGCTTGGGTCAGCTTCTACAGGAAAGTAATAAGCAGAAGGCTGGACTGGAAGAGGAGTCTTAATAATCTGTTGGGATTGTAAAAAGAGCTGGTCAATATTTTCACGTGCCACAGGTTCCTGAAAAATGCCTGCCAGACCTAAGATAACCTGCTTGGACCAGGGTTGTTCGGCAATCGTATTCCAGTCCGGCTGATGTTGCCATTGTGCTCCGGAGATTTCTTTAAAAAAGGAACGTCCGTCTACAATACTCCATTGAGTGACTAAGGTATCGATGCCTAATAAGTGCCAGTTACCGGAGGCGTGACTCATCTGGTCAACCTGCCAGAAAATACCCTCAATTTTAGGCGCTGTTACCGCTTTAGCATCTGCACGTGCCATAAAAAACGCAGAGCCAGTAAAAGCTAAGGTAGGAAGTGCCAGTAACACCAGTAAGCCTAAAATCAGGTATTTTTTCATCATTATTCTTCTTTGGTTTTTTGTGCCTTACGAGTTCTGCGCCAGAACAGCAGCCCTATAATAAGCGCAGCAACAATCACAAGAATAATAGCAATAGTTCGCATGGAAATCTGTTCAATTATCGGGGTTTCTGCTTTTTCTATAGCGGTTTGACTAAGTACGGTAATTTGTCCTTGGGCAGAAATAAACAAGGCCGCAGTATTGTTCGGGATTTTCTGCTGGATTTGCGGCCAAAAGCGGGCAAAATTTTCTACCCCGAGGTTGTTGTCGCTATAAATCCAGAAATTCCCGTTTCTGACGGTGATCAAACTACCATTTGCCGTAGTAGGTAAGTAAAGAATCTGACTGTATTTTTGCAATTCAGATTGATAACGCTGGGCATTCAGCAGGATATTAATGGTTTTAGGTGTACTTGGATTCAGCTGGGTGATATTCAGACCAATTGGATCATTACTGAGCAGCATGTTCTTGGCAACTTGAGCCAGGCTGATCGCGATGGGGGTGGCTATAGGCGTATTCATGGCAATTTCAGGAGTCTTGTCAAAAACTGTAGACAGGCTGATGACTCCCTGTTTCATCTGGTAAGGCAGACTAAGCTTGGATTTTTTAGCATCAATCCATAAGGCATTACCCGCATTAGGTAGACAATTATTGCTATTTAACTGGTTATTATTCACCGTCATGTTAAAGCTGTTGGTATAGGGATAATCTGCCCCTACAAATTCAAACTGCCGCTCAACCGGGCTGGAATCCAGTTTTGCCAGACTGGTACTACCTGCGAGTACTTCATTGAGCCAAACCTGTAAGGTCGAGCCTTGTAAGAGTCCGCTTTGCGAACGGAAATTAAGCTGACCCTTTAAAATATCCGTAACTTCCCAAACAGCAGGAAAGACCAGTGAAATATTTTTGGAAGTATTGTCTAGTTTGAAATCGGAAATGCCCAAATCAGCCAAGCTTTCAAAACGGCGTACACTGGCCCAGTTTGGTCGCGCGACAGGGCCATTTAAACTCACTGTTGCAGTATTTAGTTGTGCCAGATATTGCTGATTGAGCAGAGCATTGACGGCCATCAATAATTGGGATTCTGAAGAATATTCAATCGTCAGACTTGGTACCTGGTTAACCTGATTTAAACTCATCAGTGCTGCGGGTAATTTTGCGGCCGAACGCTGAATATTGATCATGAAATCAGGTGCTGATTCAGGAGTGGTATTTAGCCGCCATTGCACAGGTGTCGCAAAATTCCAGGCAGTTGCCAGCCTCCCCATCATGGTGGCTTCCAGGAAATTTGCCGTATTAAAACCTAGCAGTGCCTGTACCGGTTCTGGGCGGTTCAATTGGCTATTGAACAGGACATCCGGGAGTTGATTCAGCTGCATGCTGTTACGCTGCGATTGGTAACTCAGATTTGGTTGAGTCAAGGTAGTCTGTAAATTGCTTGATTCAAGACAGATATTGGCAGTGCTTTGTCCAGGTCCTGGTTTTTGTAAAATACTGATATCCAGCCGATGAAAACCGCTATCGGCAGGGGGGAGGCTAAAATTTAATGTGCCTTTACCACTCAAATTTTGTTGATGAATCAGCTGATTGTCATACCGGACAATCACCGTACTGCTACCCTGTACATCGAACTGACTGCTGAACTGGACATCCTGCCAGCTTTCACCTTTTCCAACATAAAAAAAGTAAGGCGTAGTTTGCTCTACATGCCGCGCAACTACATCATCAAGCTTCCAGGTGGTCGCATAGAGATGTGCACTAGACAATGCCAAGATAAGTGAAGACATTAATCTCAAAGGAGCTGTTTTTATGTGCATGATCATTTTTTTTCCTTCTTTCGTTCTGTCTTGTACCAGGTAATTCCCTCACCCTTGATTTTGCCTTTTAACATGTCCCAGGCGGCTTTAAAGACAATCAGGAGAAATACCTGTGAATAGGTGAAATAGGCGATAAAGGCATAGAAGTAAAATCGTTTAGGCACTTCTTTTTCCAGACTGAGGGTGAACCAGATCTGGACCAGATAAAGAATAAAGGCCAAAATGAAGAGTAAGGTAAATGGACCGGGAATCGTGGTACCATCAATACCGAGTAGGCCAACCACCAGCGTCATATGACTTAAGAACAGAGCTGGCAGAAAAATGATGTAACACATAATATTGTTGCCGATCTCCATTCCGATTGGAAAAGGATGCCGGAGCGCTGTTCTTAAATATTTACGGGTTACATAAAAGTTACCTTGAGTCCAACGCGAGCGTTGTTTGATAAAAATATTTAGGTCGCCCGGATCCTGTTGCCAGCCTACGGCATAAGGCACCCATTTAATCCGTTTATGTCCCAGAAAAATCCGGTAACTCATTTCGGTGTCATCGACCAAGGATTTTTCGTCAAATCCGCCTAGAATATCGAGTGCATCTCGCCAGATCACATAATTGGTTCCCATTAGGGTAGAAAGACGGAAACGCAGCCAGCGTCCACCCTGAAAAATCCACTGGAAATAGATAAACTCGATAGCGATAAAGGTACTAAGGGGGCTGTCTTTCCAGTTGCGGGTACGAACTTTGCCATTCACTGCGACCAGACTAGAATCTGCCAGCAAGGTCTGGGCAATCAGCCGTACACAATCCGGCTCTGGCGTACTGTCCGCATCATAAACCGCAATCAATTCTCCGCGGGCGTGTTTGAGTCCGTTATTCAAAGTTCTGGATTTACCTTTACCACCTTGACCTTTAGGCACATTGATGACCCGAATGACTGGAAATTCGGCAGCCATACGATCCGCAATTTCCTGGGTATTGTCTTTAGATGCATCATTAATCAGCAGTACTTCATAGCTTTCAGCCGGATAATCCTGTGCAGCTAGAGAACGTAAGGTATCTTCAATTACCAGTGCTTCATTATATGCCGGCACCAGCACACTCAGCATGGGCCAACGTTCAGGTATTGGTAAATTGGTCAATTCCTGACTGGCCTGAATCGAGTAACGCCAGGCAGAAAAGCTGAGCCAGGCCCAAAACGCTTGTGGAATCCAGATCCCGATAAAGCCGGTAATAAACAGAATATCGATCATGCTCATGATTTTTTGAACCTCCGCCATAACATGGTGATCAGGAGGATGAGCATTAAAATAACGATCACAAAAACGGATGCCCAGGAAGTTGAGGTACCCCAGAAGCTTAATAAATTAGGGTAATGGGTCGAGAGCACCAAGTGTAATGGCAAGATTATGATTCCTGCTGAGAGCAAGATATAGCCGAGTAGATTGGTATGCACCCGGTTCATTTGGCTGTCAAAGCGCGTATTTAAAAAGGTCCAGGAAATTCCCAATTCAGGATAAGCAATCTCACTTTCGGCAAGTGGCACCTGAGGATTCAGGATAATTCCAGTACCATTGAAAGCAGTTTGTGGGTAGGCGGTGTAAAATTGTTGCTGACCAGATTGAATTAAACGGGCGGGTAAAGGCAGTTGTCCATGATTGGCCTGAATAATGTAAAGTCCCGCAGGTAAAGTTTTGAGATTCGGATTCCAGCCATCCTGTATATAGGCCGCCATGGGACGTAGACCTGCACTGGTGGCGAGGGTCGCAAGTCCGCGAAAACGCTTTGGTTCGATACTGCTTAGATCAAGAATCGGGATAGCACCTTCCGAAACCTCCTGTTTGATCTGAAAGTAGATTGACGGTTTCATGAAATTTTCAGGAATGATTAAACCCGGTTTAATACCCTGATTTTTCATGGTTTGATAAGTTTCGTACTGTAGTTGATCCAAGCTAAATACCGGCCATAGCTTTCTGGAAGCAGGGAAATGAGCAGGAATTTGTGTAATATCTGAAGATTGTTCTGCCTGTACCGAATCGACTTCTTTAATCTCACACTGATAATATTGTTGATAATAAGAACTCAGTACCGGGTCAGGTAGTGTATTGACTGAAATGATCAGACCGCAGACATGCAACAAATGATTCATAGGCGTTCCTCCAGAGAGGACACGCCTTGATGATGAGATTGATGAGTAATCTCTGTTTTAATCAGTTCAATCTGTCTGATTTTTTCAATCAGTTGTTTGGAAATAGTAGATTCTCGATCGGCAATCATAATTACACGCAAGACCGAGAGCCGACTATCAGTAAAGGAAAAATGAGGAACTTGGAACTTACTTTCCAGCACATGGATAATTTTTTGTTGCAACAGTTTTAGTTCATCCACCTGCAACATATCTCTTAATAAGTTGTGGTTGGTAATTTCTATATAAATTTCATCATATTGAGGAATCAGATTCAGATTTAACATATCCTGAACCTGAGTTTGGGTATAGGAATAAGTACTAATAGGTAATGTTTTATGGGTCAGATTTTTACGATAAGTATCCAGTAAATTGTCTGTTTTCCTATTGGTCGACATCATTTCATAATAAATACTGAGTAGAAGTGGTGCGATAGGTAGAATAAAAAGCTGCAACAAGCGAGTATTAATATCCATGCTATCAGTCTGGACACTAAATAGAATATAAATAAAAAGAATGATAAAAATGACAATACTTAATACAACGGACTGAACTACATTTAAAAAGCGGCCTAACAGAATAAAGCCAATTAGAAGAATCCAGCTTCCGACTAGTTCCGTACGTACCCATTCATAGCCAATTAGTCCTATAAATATAACTATGACCATGGGTAAAAAGGTGATGGTTTGATTTGTCCTTACTAACCAATTTTTTTCCATTAAAATAATTATTAAAAATAATAATTTAAGATAATAATGAAATGATTACATGAATAATGTATAAAAAATATATATTTTTTTTCAAAGTTTAAGTTAATAATACTTTTTGTATAGAAAATTTTTATTAATAAGATAAATATTGTTAATTTTTTGATTAAATCTTAAATACTTATACGTAAGTATTTGTTCTTATATAAATAATAATGAATCACCTTAATCTTAGATATCTTTCACTAGTCAAAAAATGAACATTCTTTCGCTGAGGATTCGTAGGTTATTTTCTTGATATCGATGCATAATCTACAAATGAAAATACATCAATTCAACGAAATTTCTGAATCACATTTTAAGCTATATACACATCTCTTGGTAAATCTTTTATTTAAGGTGGACTGCTCCCAGTATCCTAGACACGAGACGGCCTCATTTTGAAGCTGCCTCGAATGCTTCTGGACTCATTCCGTCTAGATGCGAATGACGCCTGATTCGATTGTAAAACATCTCGACATAATCAAACACATCTGCACGCGCCATTTCTCGTGTTTTATAGATCTGCTTTTTAATTCTTTCCTTTTTTAAGCTGCTAAAGAAAGATTCTGCAACAGCATTGTCCTATGAGCAGTATACTGCGTAAGGCCACGACGACTCATACTCGGGACCAAGTTATGCTTCTGACAGAATTTCTGCCAGCCTCTGCTACTATATTGTGAGCCTTGGTCTGAATGTATGAGCACAGGTTCATTTGGCCTACGTCACCATATCGCCATAAGAAGTGCATCCAAAACGATATCCTTAGCAAACGTAGGTTTCATTGACCAACCGATGACTTTCCTTGAATATAAATCGAGAACCACAGCCAACCAGCCTTGCCAGGTGCGTATGTAGGTAATATCAGTTACCCACGAGGTATCAGGTGTGTTTCAACAAATTCTCGATTTAAATGGTTAGGTGGCACAATCTGAGGACGACCACGACCATAGCTTTTATACTTCTTATATCCTCGAATAGCAGAAATGCCATTGTTCTTCATGATCTTCAGCACACGATTAGGCCCACAGCTTTCACCTAGCTCTTTAAGATCCAGCGTGATGTGAGGATGACCGTAGATGCCATAACTGGCATCATGAGAAGAGCGGATGAGCTGCAATAACCGCTTATCTTCAATACTTCTGCCTGATTCGGGCTCATGCAACCAGGCATAGTAACCAGCATGAGCGATCTTAAGAACCCTGCACATCGTTTTGATCTTAAATTGATGACTGTATTTCAGGATAAACTGATACTTTACTCGGGCAGGCTTGCAAAGCGGCGTGAAAGCAGTGCTTTCACTTTAAGATGTCCCGTTCCTCTTCAGTCTGTTTAAGCTGACTTTTAAGGCGAAGGATTTTTTTTCTTTGCCTCGAGCAGTTCATGTTCATCAGAGCTGTTGCATAAAGGTTGTACCGCCTTTAGCTATTTATAAATGCTGTGTTGTAATACGCCTAAACGTTCTGCGACATCAGTGACAGAATATCCACGTTCAGTAATCAATTTAACAGCTTCATCTTTAAATTCTGGGGTGTATAGTTGTCCACTCATAATGTTCTCTCCTATACAAAAAGAATAGATGATATTTGTCTAAGAGAGTGGTGGCTATTCACAGGGCTATTACCGAACAGATTGATTGCTTGAGACATAGACAGGGTGAAACCTTGGTTTATAAGTTTAGTACCAATCCTACGTTCCTACCACACTATGAAAAGATCATTAAGATGATTCGCTTCCTTAATTTGATTCAAGAAGTGCATGAGAAGCTGTTAGAGAGCAAGGCTAGCCCGAATGAGCCTACAATTGAGCTTTTAATGCTTAATGGTCATCAGAACTAATTAAATAGAAGAGACCACCCTAAGGTAGTCCTTATAAATAATCGGGGGCATTGATGCAGATATTGATGCCACATTTTTTGCCACACTTTTTCAAAAGTCTATCACAGACTATCAAATGAAATTAAGTAAATGGTTTAAAATACAAATATTTATATTTGAAAGGTTGTGATAGTGTTAAGCTTTAGTGGGTTCAACTCCCGCCATCCCACCAAAATTCTTCTTATAAATTAGCCGCTTATATAAGTGGCTTTTTTATTAAGTATTTTTTTTACTAATTAAAATTTTATTATCATCATTATCTTTAGTGATCACTTTAAATATAAATTAGTGTGAGAGTAGTTCTGAATCTTAAATTTTATAAGTTTTATTGAGCTTAATAAAAAAACAATAAACAGAAAAAATAGTTTTTCTGCAAACTTATTTGAATAGAAATAAAGATAATTTTATTTGATCCAATAAAGTGAATTACATTCATGAGATTTTATTGGGATTTTTAAAATTATACGGCAAGAACATGAATATTATAGAAAAATATGCTTTATCTTTAGTGTAATTACGATGCTAAAGCAATATTTCAGAAGATAATCAAGCAGCTTTTGCTGCTTTGATTATCCAGTAAAAGCAGATCAGGCAGCCTCAAGTCTATCCGTAATCAGCTCAACTCCAGTTGCAGCTTTAATCTGCTCCAGCGTGACATCTTGGGCCAGTTCTATTAAGACTATTCCTCTTGAAGTAATATCCATAACACCGAGATCAGTAATAATCCGGTTGACCACACCTTTACCTGTTAGTGGCAAAGTACATTGAGGAACGATTTTCGAGGTACCATCTTTAGCCGTGTGTTCCATTAGGACTACAACTTTCTGCACACCGGCTACCAGATCCATGGCACCGCCCATACCTTTGACTTTCTTGCCTGGAATCATCCAGTTTGCCAGATCACCCTTTTCGGAAACTTCCATTGCTCCCAGAATCGCAATATTGACATGCCCACCGCGAATCATGGCAAAGGAATCAGCACTGGAAAAGAAGGCAGCACCTTTACGGGCAGTCACCGTCTGTTTACCGGCATTGATCAGGTCCGCATCGACCGTCTCAGAAGTTGGAAACTCATCAATACCCAGCAAGCCATTTTCAGACTGGAGCCAGACATTGATATTTTCTGGAATATAATTGGCAACCAGTGTTGGTAAACCGATACCGAGATTGACATAGAAACCATCTTCCAGTTCCTGTGCCGCACGCTGAGCCATTTCATTTCGAGTCCAAGCCATGATTATGCTCCTGCCTTTAAGGTCATCTGTTCAATGCGCTTTTCCGGTGCAGCATTAACGATGATTCGATTGACATAAATTCCAGGTAGATGAATATCATCGGGATCAAGTTCACCAATCTCTACGATCTGTTCAACTTCAGCCACAGTGATCTTCCCGGCCATGGCACATTCGGGGTTGAAATTACGTGCGGTTTTACGGAAGACCAGGTTGCCGGCCTTATCTGCTTTATAGGCTTTGACCAGTGCCACATCTGCGGTTAATGACTTTTCCAGGATAAATTCTTTACCCTCAAATTCACGGACTTCTTTGCCTTCAGCAACCAATGTGCCGACACCGGTTTGGGTGTAGAAAGCGGGAATTCCAGCACCACCCGCACGCAGTTTTTCTGCCAGTGTTCCTTGGGGCGTCAGCTCTACCTCCAGCTCACCATTTAAATATTGACGTTCAAATTCCTTATTTTCACCGACATAAGAAGAAATCATTTTTTTGATCTGTTTAGTTTGCAGCAATTTGCCCAAACCAAAATCATCCACACCGGCATTATTGGAAATACAGGTCAGGCCAATCACACCAGTATTTTTTAAAGCTTCAATGAGTGCTTCAGGAATACCGCATAAACCAAATCCGCCAACGGCGAGCGTTTGATGATCTGCCACGATATCCGTTAAAGCTTCCTGAGCATTGGCAATGACTTTATTCATCAGAAATCCTTTTCTTAAAATTCAAGAGTCCATCTTGGCTTCACGAGCGCTCTGGTCTAATTCATCCGCATGCAGGAAGTGGGTATGTGAAGGCGCGCGTTTGGTTTTGCTCCATTGTTCCAGCATGTCATACTTCATTTCTTCGGTAATCATGGCAATTTTCTGAGGTGCTTTTTCATCATCATAAGCCAGTTCCAGACGGTGACCATTTGGATCAAAGAAGTAAATCGAATGGAAAATACCGTGATTGGTAATGCCCAGTACATCTATACCATTAGCTTCCAGATGTTCTTTGGCTTGAACCAGTGCCTGACGATCCTTCACTTTTAAGGCAATGTGCTGCACCCATTTCGGGGTATTTTCATCGCGGCCCATTTCCGGTTGGGTGGGCAGTTCAAAGAAGGCCAACACATTGCCATTACCAGCATCTAAAAACAGGTGCATATATGGGTCAAAAGCCTTGGTAGACGGGACATGATCCTCAGCAAAAGCCAGGATAAAGTCCATGTTCAGGTTTTTTTTGTACCATTCTACGGTTTCTTTGGCATCTTTACAGCGGTAGGCGACATGGTGAATTTTTTCAATTTGAATGGTCATGCTTATATCCTTATATGTTCTTATGCTGCATCGGGCTGCGCTTCAGGTGCAGCTTTTTGAAATGCGTCTAGTGAGTTGCAATGAGCATAAATCGATTCAATTTTCGGGAAATCCGAAAGATCGATGTTGAAACGTTTGGCGTTATATACTTGTGGAATCAGACAGCAATCTGCAAGGCTTGGCTGATTTCCAAAACAGAATTGGCCATTTGAATGTGTTAATTGAGCTTCAAGCGCTTTTAAGCCGGTGATGACCCAGTGTCTGTACCATTCGGTTTTTTGTTCATCGCTGGCATTCAGGGTTTTACTGAGGTACTGAAGTACACGCAGATTGTTGAGTGGATGAATGTCACAGGCAATATTCAGACTAAAGGCCCGGATCAGGGCACGCTGTTGCAAATTCTTAGGCAACAGGGGAGTTTCCGGAAATTTTTCTTCCAGATATTCAATCATGCTGAGCGACTGGGTCAGCGTGAAATCATCTTCAATTAAGGCAGGGACCAGCTCACCCGGATTGACCCGACGAAATGTTTCACTATGCTGTTCGCCGCCGTTGTTTACCAGATGAACCGGAATATGTTCTGCTTTGAGTTCTTTCAGGTTGAGCGCAATACGAACCCGGTAAGCGGCTGAACTGCGAAAATAGGTATATAGTTTCATGATCATGATTTCACTCCAGCTTATTCACTAAAACCGAAATCAAGCGCTGGCAGGATTTTGCCGCTCACAGCACCGAAACCGATACGCAGGCCATCTTTTTCACAATGACCTTTCATGATCACGGTATCGCCATCCTGAATGAAGGTGCGCTGTTCACCATTCGACAAAGTCAGTGGTTTGGTTGCATTCCAGGTGATTTCCAGTAATGAACCATAAGAATTTGGCGTAGGACCGGAAATTGTGCCGGAACCCATCAGATCACCGACCTGAACATTACAGCCGGCAATGGTGTGATGAGTCAGCTGCTGTGCCATCGACCAGTACATATATTTGAAATTGGTTTCACAGATGACATCAGCCTGGTCTGAATTTTCAGGCTGAATTTCGACAGACAGATTGATGTCATAGCTATTGCTACTGTTGTCTTCACGCAGATAAGTCAGAGGTTTGGGATCTTGAACTGGTGAACTGGTTTTAAACGGTTCAAGTGCTTCCAAAGTGACGACCCATGGCGAGATCGAAGAAGCGAAAGTTTTGGCATTGAATGGACCTAGGGGCACATATTCCCATTGCTGCAAATCGCGCGCCGACCAGTCATTAAATAGCACCATACCAAAAATATGGTCCCAGGCATTTTCAATTGCAATTGGCTTACCTAGATGATTTGGCTTGCCAATAATAAAACCGGTTTCCAGTTCGAAGTCGAGTTTGCGGCATGCAGAAAAGACTGGACGTTCAGAATCCGGTAATTTGATCTGTCCGGATGGACGCACGATTTCTGTACCGCTAACAATTACGGAGCTGGCACGACCGTTATAACCAACCGGAAGTTCTGACCAGTTGGCTAACAGTGCATTTTTCGGATCACGGAACATACAGCCAACATTGGTGGCATGCTCTTTAGATGAATAGAAATCGGTATAACCCGGGATATACACCGGCAGATGCATTTTGACATCTGACTGTTTAAAGAAAACCTGATCACGGAGTTCCTGATTGTCACGCAATTCGGCATGATCGGCTGACAATAATGCTTGTAACTCTGCTCGTACTTTAGACCAGTTGGCTTTACCCGACTCAATAAAGGCATTCAGAGTCGGCTGGTTAAAAAATTGCTGGCCTTGTTCCAGCTTTAAATAACCCTTTGCTTCCAATGCTGCCAGGTCAACCACCCATTCTCCAAGTGCAACTCCGGCACGTGGTTGAGCATTCTGCTTATCACTGAAAATACCATAAGGCAGGTTTTCTAAAGGGAAATCTGAATCAGGAGCGATGTCGACAAATGACTTTAAACGCGTCGTCATAAATATGGATCCTTTCCGTGGAAAATTTAAGTGCTATACAGAATCATACTTATATTTTTAAATTACGCAATAAATAATTTGATTATGAATAATGTAAATTTGTTAAAATGCCGCTATGATCTGAATCTGGAATCAGATTTGGCTGAGCAAGATTTTTGATTTCAGTAGTACAATGGCTTGATAGAACCATGAAAATTAATGCGTATATGCAGGATGAAACGATGAACGTTGAGGAAGAAAAATTACAGGGAGGGGTGCAGTCTCTAGAAGTAGGATTAACTGTGCTCGATGCATTGACTGAACATAATGCACCGATGATGTTAAAAGAGCTGTCAGAAGTCCTGTCTATGCATCCTGCAAAAGTGCATCGTTATGTGGTGAGTCTGATACGTAAAGGTTATGCACAGCAGCTCAGTGACGGGCGCTATAGCCTGGGTGAGCGTGCTCACGCATTTGGCGTCAATGCCTTAAAACGTACCGATATGCTGGAGTTAACCCAAAAATATATTGTGCAGATTCAGCAGCATTTAAATTGCAGTATTCATGTGAGTAAATGGTTTGCTGACGGTGCTGTGGTGGTTCAGTCGCTTGAATCCAACCATGTATTTAATATTATTACCCGGGTCGGCTCGCGTATGCCTTTGCTAAAGTCGGCAACGGGTCGCTTGCATGCCTGCCTCCAGCCAGAACACATCATCAAACCTTTACTAGAAAAAGAGTGGGCGAATAGTGCTAAAGCAGGTCAATATCCTGCGAACTGGGAAGAATTCTTGCAACTTAAAGAGAAAATCCTGCAGCAGGGCTATGCGTCCGTAATCGGAGATATGATGGCAGGCATTCATGCAGTGGCGATTCCGGCGTATAACTTTAGCCGACAGCTTGATCATGTGATTACCTGTATTGGCACCGAAGATCAGTTGCCAGCAGACCAGATGCAACAAGCTATTGATTATCTGCTCGGGATTCAACAGCAGATTGATGCCTTGTTTAATCCACAGGTGGCTGTCTAATATTTTCATTTATTGCAGATCACTTTTATAGTCATTTCATAGATCCAGACCTGATTGAGGTGCTGGATCTTTTTTTATCAAGATTTTGATCGCTAAATAGGATTAAAAATGATTTTATTTTTGCAACACAAAACCAAGATGATCACTCGCTTTTAATTTAAAAAAAGAATAAAGCAAGATCCATAAAAAAGCCTTCCAATATTAGAATTAGAAGGCTTCTAACAACTTAATTATTTCTAAGCAATCAACGGTTCAGCTTCACTTTGCATTTTAATCACAGCTGCCATCGACTCGGCAACATAATCAATATTGCTTAGGTTCAGGCCCGCCGTACACATCCGGCCACTACGAACCAGATAAATCCCGTGATGCTGTTTTAACAGATCCACCTGATCAGCAGTGAGGCCGGTATAACTAAACATGCCTTGCTGATGGGTCAGGTAAGTAAAATCCAGCTCCGGTAGCGCCTCGGATAATTTTTCTTTGAGTAAGCCACGCATGCTTAAAATACGCTGGCGCATTTCTTCCACTTCAGCCTGCCACTGGCTAAACAGTGCAGGATTATTTAATACTTGGCTGACCAGCAGGGCACCATTCGCTGCTGGACTTGAATAAATCCGGCGCACGGTAGCTTTTAACTGGCCTAAAACATTTTGTGCGCTGGTAGAATCATCACAGACAAAACTTAAGCTACCAATACGCTCTCCATATAAAGAGAAGATTTTGGAAAATGAATGGCTGACAATGAAATTCATTCCAGCCTGATCGAGTGCACGAATGGCATAGGCATCCTGTTCCAGACCCTGACCGAAACCTTGATATGCCATATCCAGGAAGGGAATTAATGAGTGAGCTTTTAATACCTCAATGACCTGATCCCATTCATGTGGCTTTAAGTCTGCACCAGTCGGGTTATGACAGCAGGGATGCAGTAGCACGATGCTCTGCGCTGGCAACTGTTTTAAACATTCCAGCATTGCCGGAACATTTACGGCATTGCTTTCTGCATCATAATAAGGATAAAAATGGGTTTGAATACCAGCGCCACTAAAGATCGCAATATGGTTTTCCCAAGTCGGCTGACTGACCCAGATTTCTGATTCTGGAAAATATTTCTTTAAAAAATCTGCGCCGACTTTCAGTGCTCCCGAACCGCCCAAGGTCTGAATTGTGACTACACGGCCTTGCTCGCGAGCAGGGCTAGAAGTTCCAAAAATTAATTTCTGTGCAGCCTGGTTAAAGCTGTTCAGTCCATCCATCGGTAAATAGACACGAACTTTATGATAGTCAGGGGTCAGGTAAGTATAAGCTTTCTGAACTGAGTCTAGCTGCGGCACAATGTTATCTTCATTGTAATACAGACCGATACTTAAGTTGACTTTGTTACTCCGTTGATCTTTGTTGAATTCTTCCATTAAAGAAAGAATCGGATCACCGGCATAGGGATCAATATGTTGAAACATGAATCTATCCTAATCTAATTAATATAGTATTACGCTTCTGGTAAAGAGCTGATTTTGGTCGTGTCTAACACAGCTGTCTGATTTTCTTTTTTGCGTTTGAAGAAATAAGCAATCATCAGAAGTCCAATCCAGACCGGGATCATAACAACCGCAATTCGCATTTCTGGGGTACTGCTCATAATCAGCAGAATACCGCCCATAAATGCGATACATAAATAGTTGGTGAATGGATAAGCCACACTTGGAAAATCTGTTCTGGTCTGCATGCGGTTCATGGAGGTCTTGAATTTTAAATGGGTATAGGAAATTACCACCCAGTTAATCACAATGGCTGCGACCACCAGCATCATCAGCATGCTAAAGGCTTTTTCCGGCACCAGATAATTTAATAAAACGCACATCAAGGTGAAAAACGCTGAAACCATCACCGCATTCACAGGGATGCCACGCTGATTAATCTTGCTTAAGAACTTCGGCGCATTACCTTGCTGGGCTAAACCTAACAGCATACGGCTGGTACAGTAATTAGTACTGTTATAAACCGAAATCGCTGCGGTTAAAACCACAAAATTCAGAACTGCGGCCACTGTCTGGCTACCAAGCGAATCGAAAATCAGCACGAAAGGACTGCCGCCTTGCGCCATCATATTCCAAGGATAAAGCGATAGAATCACCACCAGGCTCAGGATATAAAATAACAGAACACGGTAAACAATCTGGTTCACTGCTTTAGGTAAGGTTTTTTTCGGGTTATCTGTTTCTGCCGCTGCAATGCCGACCAGTTCAATACCGCCAAAAGCAAACATGATCATGGCCATCGCCATAATCAGACCCATAATCCCATTCGGGAAGAAGCCACCTAATTGCCACAAATTTTCCAGACTGGATTGGCTGTGACCACTGCCACTGGCCAGTAAATAACTGCCGAAAGCAATCATGGCAATAATGGCGCCGACTTTAATGATCGCCAGCCAGAATTCCATTTCTCCGAATAATTTTACGTGAAGTAAGTTGATTACATTAATGAAAATAAAGAAGCCGAGCGCAGACACCCAGGTTGGGATTTCAGGCCACCAGTAATGCACATACAAACCGACAGCGCTTAATTCGGCCATACAGACCAGAATATTCAGTACCCAATAATTCCAGCCAGACATAAATCCGGCAAACTTGCCCCAGTATTTATAAGCGAAATGGCTAAAAGAACCGCTGACAGGTTCATGTACAATCATTTCACCCAACTGGCGCATCATTAGAAAAGCAATCAAGCCTGCAATGGCATAACCCAGAATAACGGAAGGTCCGGCCAGCTTGATGGTTTGTGAGATGCCGAGAAACAGGCCGGTACCAATGGAACCACCCAGTGCAATAAGTTGAATATGCCGGTTACTTAAACCCTTTTTCAGGTTTCCTTGTTCAATATGCTGCATTTTTATTCATCATCCATGTGAGATTAAGTACTGAACAGTGATGATGGACTTTATTATTTTTATACCGTCATCGGTGCAGAATCTTAAGTTTTATATAAGCGTATATGTTGAAGCAGAGGCAGTAATACCGATACATATGACACTATAGGCATCGGTATATTTTAAACAAAGATCAGGCTTTCGAGATGTCCAGAACGCCACGTTTGATCTGATCACGTTCGATGGATTCAAATAAGGCCTTAAAGTTCCCCTCACCGAAGCCATCGTCGTCTTTGCGCTGGATAAACTCAAAGAACACCGGACCAATCATATTTTCAGAGAAAATCTGTAACAGCAGGCGTTTGTTACCGTCTTTGGTATTGCCATCCAGCAAAATGCCGCGTTTTTGCAGTTCATCTGCCGGTTCACCATGATTTGGCAAGCGCTCATCCAGCATTTCATAATAGGTGCTTGGCGGCGGTGTCATAAACTTGGTACCTAAGGCTTTAAGCTTGTCCCAGGTTTCCAGAAGGTCATCACAAATAAAGGCAATATGCTGAATGCCTTCACCATTAAATTCATTTAAGAATTCAGCGATCTGACCATTACCTTTGTCAGAATCTTCATTTAGTGGAATACGGATCTTACCATCTGGTGCTGTTAGTGCCTTAGAAGTCAGGCTAGTGTATTCGCCTTTAATATCGAAGTAGCGGATTTCCTGGAAGTTGAAAATTTTTTCATAGAAATCAGCCCAGTACTGCATACGACCTTTATAAACATTATGCGTTAAATGATCGATTTCATTCAGGCCTGTGCCGGCTGGACGCGATGGAACATTATCAAAGAAGATAAAATCATTTTGGTAAATGTCACAATCGACCAGGAAGATTGGAGAACCGCCAATACCTTTAATCGCAGGGATGTTAAGCTCCATTGGGCCGATTTTGCTATAAATCGGTTCTGCACCGATTTCAATCGCCTTTTGAAAAGCTTTTGCCGCATTCTTGGTACGGAAGCCCATTGCACAAGCAGAAGGACCGTGCTCTTTATAGAAAAATGCTGCATATGATTCAGGCTGATAATTCAGAATGATATTAATATTGCCCTGGCGCCATAAATAGACATTTTTCGATTTATGCTTCGCCACTTTAGTGAATCCGATGGCTTGGAAAACTGGATCCAGCTGACCATCTTCAGATACAAATTCAATAAATTCGAATCCACACAGTTCTAATGGATTGGCTAATTCATTCATACAACATCCTCATTTTTTAGAAGCAATCCTATTGCTCATCTTTTACTGTCTTGTTCAGGGCTCACGGATGTATCACTGCCATTTTATATTGAGTAGACAAATCCGTTTGCCTGACTTCTTTGACTTGCTGAACTGCATCGATTCCTGATGCACACAAGAAAAAGAAGGAATTTACCTCATCATACTGGATATAAGATATTATTCAATACGTAATTTAATTACGTAATAAATAATAAAGTAAAATAATGGGGTAATTTATAACATAAATTAATGTTATTCATAAAAAATATTTTTTGGATAATTCCAGGAAATTAATGCACAGTAAATGTAGCTTTTTGTAAGGCTAAGTCGTCTTAAACGAGCTATTTTGCAAGGCTTGCTGAGCTCAGGTTTTTAGGAAAAGAACCTGAAAAATTGAAATATGCAGAACTTGGTTTTAAATTGATTTTCCACAAAGAAAGAAAAGGCCCCTTAAATGGTTAAAGGTCTTACTGCTTGAAAGGAATTTAATCTGTCAGTTTTTCCACTTTTATACTTTCACGATAGATACTGGCAGCCTTTATACAGTAGGAAAACACCAATTACCTCGGCCACCGCATTGACGATAGAAATGGGGTTTCCGACCGATTAAGGTATTTTCAAAGTAGCGGTCTTTAATCAGCGCAAATGAAAAAGCAAGGCATATGGTCGACTTGGACCTCGACAACTTTATAAACATTTTAGTGGCTTAGAACAGCTACAAAGCACTTTATAAAATCTGCAGCAGATCAAGAAGTACCTGTTATTACAATTCGAAGAATAAAAACACAATAAAGAAACTGGCCTTTTGCCAGCTTAGGTCGAATATAGAACGCACAAATAAATTTGTTTAGCCACTCAAAAGCGTAAAGCAGGGCTAAACAAATGCGTCATCTCTTAATCTCTACGCAGAGGTGAGATCATGAATATTGCAAAAAATACCATCTGCCTTTGGTACGATCACGATGCTGAAGAGGCTGCACGGTTTTATGCGCAAACCTTTCCAGACTCGTCAGTAGGGGCAATAGTCCTTGCCCCTGGAGATTATCCGTCAGGAAAAAAGGGAGATGTCATTACAGTCAATTTTACGGTATTGGGTATTCCATGTATTGGTTTAAATGGTGGGCCAGAATTTAAGCATAATGAAGCTTTTTCCTTTCAAGTGGCCACACAAGATCAGGAAGAAACGGACCGATACTGGAATGCGATTGTGAACAATAGTGGGCAAGAAAGTGAATGCGGCTGGTGTAAGGATAAATGGGGAATTTCTTGGCAGATTATCCCTATGGCTTTACTTGAAGCATCTTACAGTCCAGATCCAGTAGTAGCAAAAAGAGCATTTGATGCCATGCTTAAAATGAAGAAAATTGATGTAGCAATAATTCAGGCAGCGGTTCGTGGTTAAGTTACGTGGACTGATACAGCTTATATATCTGATGTTTCCGATGAAGCAAGTCACTTTATGAATAGACATAGATTGAGCTAAATTTTAAAAATCTCGCGCTTTTTCTTTGTACCGAATCAGATCTAAACTTTAATGAATTTTCAGCTTGAGTTAAACAATACCTTTATAAAAAAGCCCTTGGGTTTTTAAAGCCAAGGGCTCTAAATTTTCAGCCATAAGCTTGGTTTTACTGGCTTTTAGGAGCTTGATAGTGAGTAACTTGCAAATTCATTATTAATCTTTGGAAGACAGAAATTGAGAATTTTATTTATAAGTTTTATATATAAATAATAAGGATTAAAGCAGCTTAAATCATAAAATCTTGCAGCATAAAATTGTAATTGATTGAAAAGCTCAGCTTATAAATTAGCGTCATTCCTTCAAATTTTGATAGAAAAGGCTAAACCATTTTTTAAAAAACCGCGTATTATTTCTGCATTCCTTTTTAACATTGATGTTGAGACTATGATTCGCAATGACTGGACGCGTGACGAGATTCAGGCACTTTATGATCAACCACTGATGGATCTGCTATTTCAGGCACAGCAAATTCATCGTGAGCATTTTGATGCCAATACCGTACAGGTCAGCACCTTGCTCTCTATTAAAACCGGTCGTTGTCCGGAAGACTGTAAATACTGCTCCCAGTCTGCCCATTACGATACAGATCTGGAAATTGAAAAAAGGGTAGAGGTACAAAAAGCGATTGCTGAAGCAAAACAGGCGAAAGAATCAGGATCGACCCGTTTCTGTATGGGCGCAGCATGGCGGAATCCGCATGAGCGCGATATGCCTTATGTGCTGGAATTGATCCAGGAAGTAAAAAAGCTGGGTATGGAAACCTGCATGACCTTAGGTATGTTGAATGCCTCTCAGGCAGAACGTTTAAAAGATGCTGGACTGGATTATTACAATCATAACCTCGACACTTCGCGTGAATATTACGCGAATGTCATTAGCACCCGAACTTTTGACGATCGCTTAAATACTTTAGACCATGTCCGTTCAGCTGGAATTAATGTATGTAGTGGCGGGATTGTCGGGTTAGGTGAAGGTAAACAGGACCGTGTGGGATTATTGTTTGAACTGGCGACCATGCCAATTCACCCAGAATCGGTGCCAATTAATATGCTGGTGCCAATCGAAGGAACACCGCTCGCTGATGTAGAAAAACTGGATGTGATTGACTGGATCCGGACGATTGCCGTAGCTCGTATCATCATGCCAAAAAGCTATATCCGTCTGTCTGCAGGCCGTGAATCTCTATCTGATTCCGATCAGGCCCTGGCATTCATGGCAGGTGCTAACTCACTGTTCTCAGGTGATAAATTACTGACTGCACCGAATAGTGGTGAAGGCAAGGACAAAGCCCTGTTTGCCAAACTGGGGCTAAAAGCGGAAGCACCGAAGAAAACCGGCCGCGAGCTTGCTATGGATGCCATGCAGCCTGCTTAAATTTTGCAGCTGTATATCAGGGATCATTCCGGAAGAGATTGATCCCTTTTTTATTGAATAGATGACAAAAAATAGGGAACAGGATTGATGAAAATTCTGCTCATCAGCGGCTGGGGACTGGGGACTCAGGTACTGAATGAATTTGTACAGCAGCTAGAACAGCAGTTAACACCACAGCATCAGATCGAAGTCTGGGATATCTTTGACCCGAATAATGCAGCAGTACTGGCAGAAAAGGTACAGGCTGCAGCTGATAAAGATGTACTGATTGGCTGGTCACTTGGCGGGCAGTTAGCATTGTTATTGGCTAATGCAATCTATCAGCAGATACAAGTCACCAAGCCCGTAATTGCCTGTATGTCAAACCCTTGCTTTGTGGCACAAGAAAACTGGCTTCATGCTATGCCCAAAGTGCAGTATGAACAATTTAAACATGCGGTGATGTTACAACCTCAACAGGCTCTAAAACGCTTCTCTGCACTGGTCACTTTGGGTTCAGTAGCACCACGAGAACGGGCAAAACATTTACAAGAGCAGTCGGTAAATATTGATTTATCCTATCAGCAGGCTCATCTTTATCTTTTAGAGCAATTAAATTTGGTAGATATCTTAAAAAGCTATCCTGGCAAGATGCTATTTATAAATTCTGAGAACGATATGTTAGTTCCCTACAAAGTTATACAAAATATTGCACATTTCAATGCAGATCATCTGAACTTGGTAAAAATTTCAGCTGCGCACGATGCTATCCTGTTCGATACCAGTTTGGTCATTGAGCCAATCTTGCAATTTTTACCAGAACTTCGTTAATCAAAAAGTCTCTGAATATCCACTGGATGTTCATTTCAGAATTAAACCGTTAAGATCAGGACAGCGCTATTGTTTAGGTTATTTTCCGTGCACGATTCTTTTGATCAGCAGCATATCTGGCATCCCTATACTTCCATGAGTCATCCTTTGCCTTGTTACAAGGTGAGGGCGGCACATGGTGCTGTAATTGAACTGGAAGATGGTACGCAGCTGATTGATGGGATGTCGTCCTGGTGGTGCACGATCCATGGTTATAACCATCCAGAGCTGAATCAGGCGGTGCAGACCCAGTTGCAATCCATGTCACATGTCATGTTTGGTGGCCTGACCCATCAGCCAGCGATTGATCTGGCTAAATTGCTGATTGAGATTACTCCAGAGCCACTGGATCGGATTTTCTATGCCGATTCCGGTTCGGTTGCTGTGGAAGTGGCTTTGAAAATGGCGGTGCAATACTGGCATGCCCGTGGTCAGGCACAGAAAAGCAATTTTGTGACCACTCGTTCTGGCTATCATGGCGATACCTGGAATGCCATGTCAGTCTGCGATCCGGTCACGGGTATGCACCAGATTTTTGGTTCTAGTCTGCCGAACCGTTATTTTGTTCCGGCACCACAAAGCCGTTTTGATGGTGAATGGCAAGTTGATGATATCCAGCCACTGGAACAATTGTTAGCAGAAAAGCATGAACAGATTGCAGCCATGATCATTGAACCGATTGTGCAGGGAGCAGGTGGCATGCGCCTGTATCATCCGGAATACCTGCGCCAGGTACGTCAGCTGTGTGATCGTTACAATATCCTGTTAATTCTGGATGAAATCGCGACTGGTTTTGGCCGGAGTGGCAAACTATTTGCCTGTGAACATGCAGGTATTAGCCCAGATATTATGTGTCTGGGCAAGGCGTTGACTGGTGGTTATATGACCTTGTCAGCCACACTGACAACTGCGCATGTCGCAGAAACCATTTCCAGTGGTGAAGCAGGCGTATTTATGCATGGCCCGACCTTTATGGCGAATCCACTGGCCTGTGCAGTAGCACTCAAAAGCACCCAGCTTTTATTGTCACAGGACTGGCAGGCAAAAGTGCAACAGATTGAACAAGTATTAAAAGACTATTTACAGCCATTAAATGCCTTGCCACAGGTTGCGGATATCCGCGTACTTGGCGCGATTGGAGTCGTGGAGTTACAGCAATCTGTTGATCTGGCTAGCTTCCAGGCAGAATGTGTACGCCGTGGCGTATGGATTCGTCCCTTTGGTCGGTTGGTCTATGTGATGCCACCATTTGTGATTTCTGCTGAACAACTTAAAACTTTACTGGTGCATATGTGCGAGATGATTCAGGCAATGGGAGCAACAGCATGAAGCATCTGGAATATTTTCAGCAGCAGCTGGATGATTTGAAACAGCAGGGCCAGTATCGCCAGTTTAAACAGGGGATTTCCAGCCAGCCTTATCTTCAGTTGAATGGGATTGAGATGCTGAATCTGGCATCCAATGACTATCTTGGTCTGGCGGCCGATCTGCAGCTGCGGGAAGAATTTTTTGACCTGACATCGCTTGCTGAACGACAGATGAGTGCCAGCTCCTCACGACTACTGACTGGGAATTTCCCGGCCTATGAACAGCTGGAGACCAGCATGACGCAGGCTTTTGATCGTTCGGTGCTGTTGTTTAACAGCGGCTATCATATGAATATCGGGATTCTGCCAGCATTGGCGGATAGCAAGACCATTATTATTGCCGACAAGCTGGTACATGCCAGCATCATTGATGGTATCCGTTTATCCAATGCCAGCTATGTACGCTACCGGCACAATGATCTGGAACATCTACAACAGCTTTTAGTAAAGTATCAGGCAGATGATAATATTCAGCGCATCATTGTCGTCACTGAATCCATTTTTAGTATGGATGGTGATGAAACGGATCTCGGTGCATTGGTGGCACTCAAACAGCAGTTTGATAAGGTCATGCTGTATGTGGATGAAGCCCATGCTATTGGTGTGCGTGGTGAACGCGGGTTGGGTTGTGCCGAGCAGTATCAGGTCATAGACCAGATTGACCTGCTGGTCGGGACTTTTGGCAAGGCACTGGCTTCAGTCGGTGGCTATCTGGTCTGTCATCCGCTTATTCGTGAATATCTGATCAACAGCATGCGTCCGCTAATTTTTAGTACTGCACAGCCCCCAATCTGTATGGCCTGGACGCATTTTATTTTCCAGAAAATGCAAGAAATGCAGGAAGAGCGCCAACAGCTTGCCAGTCTGGCTAGTTGCTGTCATCAGGGCATTCAGGCCTTGGGTTATGCTTGTCCATCCAGTTCTCAAATTGTACCGGTAATTATTGGCGATGCAGCCAAAACCGTCGCTGCAGCAGAATATGTACAGCAAAAGGGTTTTTATGTCCTGCCAGTACGTCCACCGACTGTACCGAAAAACACTTCCAGATTGCGAATCTGTTTACATCAGCAGGTCAGTCCGGCACAGTTGCAACAGTTGCAGGATGCTCTGCAGGAGTTGCCACGATGAAAACTGATCAGGTCGCGCAGCGCTTTGCTCAGGCACAGTCCAGCTATGAAGAGCATGCTATTGCCCAGCGTCGGGTAGCAATGGAACTGGTCCAGTATATGCAAGCGCATATTGCGGTAAATTTACAGCGTATCTTGGAAATTGGCTGTGGTTCAGGCCTGTTTACCCGCCAGTTGATGCAGCATTACAGTTTCGACCAGTTGTTTTTAAATGACCTTTATCCAGAAGTTAAACAGCATTTTGAGGAAGATGGCCGGATTTACTGGGGAATTGGCAATATCGAAACTTTGCCACTTCTACAATCGCTGGATCTGGTGGTGTCCTGTTCTGCCTTGCAATGGGTGCAGCATCTGGACGCTTTATTTGTGAAAATTCATCAGGCTTTAAATCCGTCTGGCTGGTTCTGCTTTGCCAGCTATGCACAGGACAATTTAAAAGAAATTAAAGTATTGACTGGACAGGGGCTGAAATATCGCTCACTTCCACAAATGGTTGAACTGCTGGAATCTTGTGGTTATGAGGTCCTGATGCAGGAGGAACAGCGCCTGATTCTGGAGTTTGAACATCCTCGCGAGGTACTGAAACATATCAAGGCCACCGGCGTACAAGCAACGGCAGATGGTTTCCGCTGGAGCAAATCTTCCTTACAGCTTTTTTATGAGCAATATCAACAATTCCAGCTATCAGATAGCCAGAAGTATCCTTTGACCTATCACCCGATTTATCTCATTGCACGGAAGCACCCATGAACGCAAACATCTATTTTGTCAGCGGTATAGATACCGGTATTGGCAAGACCTATGCCACCGGTTTTCTGGCCAAAATCTGGAATGCGCAGGGCATTCGTACTATTACCCAGAAGTTGATCCAGACTGGCAACACTGATCTGTCTGAAGATATCGAACAGCATCGCAAGATCATGGGCTGTGGCTTGCTGCCAGAAGATCAGCAAAAGCTGACTATGCCGGAAATTTATAGCTATCCGGCATCACCCCATCTGGCAGCACGTTTGGACCAGCGTCCAGTAGACTTTCAAAAAATTGAACAGGCCACACAGCAACTGGCCGCACAGTTTGACCGTGTTCTGCTGGAAGGAGCAGGTGGTCTGATGGTGCCACTGACAGAAGACCTGCTCACCGTAGACTATATTGCCGCACAGCAGCTTCCTGTCATTCTGGTAACCTCAGGTCGTCTTGGCAGTATCAATCACACTCTGCTCAGTCTGGAACTGCTCAAACAGCGTAAGATTGAGCTGTATGCGCTGGCATTTAACCATGCCGATGATGCTCAGGATGAAGTCATTGCACAGGATACTATTCAGTATCTGCAGCAATGTTTGCAAAAGGATTTTCCAAATGCACAGTGGCTGGATATTCCGGTATTTCAGGAAAGCTGAATCTCTGTTTTAGCCTGGTAGTATGGCGCTATGCAATAAAGAAAATTCATCCGGAACAGTTTATGTTGACCGGACTTGGGCTGTCGAGAATGTGAAATTTATAGCGTACTGCAACAAAATCCTGCCTGATCCGGACAGGGTGATCATTCAGCTAAACCTTTTTCTGCCGGAAAGTATTTTAAGTTGAAGCGTAGCTCTCTGTCTGATCCTGCTACTGTAATAAGATGAGATTCTCAATTTAGATATTATTTTTGTGGCTCGGCGCATTCCTGTTCAAAGTATGCGGTTGTACTTTTCCTGAAATGAATAAGCTCTGGAACATGAAAATTAATTTCTTATATTCAAAAATTTATAAAAATTAAGAATGAAAATAAGGCTTTCATAATAAATATATATATTATAAGGTTGTAATATTAAAGTTGAGTATAATGCTTGGATTTTGATCTAAGCTCAGCCTCAATATTTCTTCACTTCGGTCAATTCGAGAGAATGTTTTGCTGAAACGTAGTGGGTTACTGTTGGCATGTGCAACGCTGCTATTACAGTTTGCTGTATATTTACAGCCGCTATTACCGGAGCAATACCATATTGCCCCGGTCTGTCTCTCTATTACACATAATCTTCTCTCACCGAAGCAGCATCAGCATGTACACGCAAGCTATCATGCGTTGATTGACCATCTAGGGGCCGAATCTGGCCATCATCATGATCATAATGAACATAACCATCAATGCCAGTACTGTACCGTATATGGTGACATTGTGCTGCCGTTTAATTTTGGTATTGATGAGGTCATTGATCGGATTCAGGTCAAGCTGACTTTCTATAAATCGGCTTACCGACATGTCTATTTTTCCCTGCAACGGCTGTATTTACTACCGCAAGGCAGGGCACCTCCTGTCACGCTTTAATACGCCAAGTCCGGTAAGGCACGACCTTGCCGCTATCTAAAACGTTTTAAAGAGTGAAATAACATGAACATCACAAATTTCGCATGGCTGACCCATGGCGGAGCAAAGCCACTCAGCCTGGAAAAAGGGCAGGATGCAGATATTAAAGTCCTACAGATTTGCAACATTATGAAAATCGTATACGGCCTAAACTACAAAATAATGAAGCCATTTCAGCTGTTTAAGCTGAATTTCTCTCACCAACAATTTCTACAATAAGGTGATGACATGGATTTAGGTTTAACTGCGCTGGAACTGGCACGTATCCAATTTGCCTTTACTGTCTCCTTTCATATTATTTTCCCTGCGATTTCCATCGGTTTGGCCAGCTTTCTGGCCGTTCTGGAATGGCGCTGGCTCAAAACCCAAGATCCAGTTTACCGGGATCTGTTTAAATTCTGGATCAAAATTTTTGCATTAGCCTTCGGTATGGGGGTGGTCTCTGGTGTGGTCATGAGTTATCAGTTCGGCACCAACTGGAGTGAATTTTCCAGAGTGGCTGGAAGTGTCACTGGACCACTGCTGGCTTATGAAGTCTTGACAGCTTTTTTCCTGGAAGCCGGTTTCCTCGGTATCATGCTCTTTGGCTGGGATCGGGTCGGTCCGAAAACCCATTTTTTTGCTACGGTAATGGTTGCCCTGGGTACCTGTATTTCCATGTTCTGGATCCTGTCCTCTAATAGCTGGATGCAGACCCCGCAGGGTTTTATTATTGAAAATGGCATCATCATGCCACAGGACTGGTTTGCTATCGTGTTTAACCCGTCTTTTCCGTATCGTCTATTGCATATGGGGATTGCTGCCTTTCTGGTTTCGGCACTGCTAGTAGCGGCTACAGCTGCTTGGCATCTACTTAAAGGGCGCCGCGATGCATTGGTCAAAAAGTCTTTTTCCATGGCGATGTGGATGATTCTGGTGCTGGCACCCCTACAGGTAATTGTGGGAGATTTTCATGGTTTAAATACCCGTGAATATCAGCCAGCCAAGATTGCTGCGATTGAAGGACACTGGGAAACTAACCGTGGTGAAGGCATGCCGCTTTATCTGTTTGGTATTCCGGATATGGAAGCCGAAGAAACCAAATATGCTATCGGCATACCAAACTTGGGCAGCCTGATTCTGACCC
The DNA here is from genome assembly GCF_001077515.1 of Acinetobacter sp. VT 511. Lineage (NCBI taxonomy): Bacteria > Pseudomonadati > Pseudomonadota > Gammaproteobacteria > Moraxellales > Moraxellaceae > Acinetobacter > Acinetobacter sp. VT 511. Next base: position 71,450 of record NZ_LFRE01000048.1, read on the forward strand.
ATAGTATGGACGGTGAAGTGCAGGGTCTAAAAGATTTTGCGCCTGAAGACCGCCCAAACTCGCTGGTGGTGTTCTGGAGCTTCCGCATCATGGTCGGTCTAGGGATGCTGATGCTTTTGATGGCGCTGGCAGGTCTGATCCTGCGTAAAACGGGTCGTTTCTATGAAGCCCGCTGGTTGCACCGGTTCGCCTTTTTCATGGGGCCTTCCGGATTTATTGCTTTACTGGCAGGCTGGTTTACTACGGAAGTGGGCCGTCAGCCATGGGTGGTCTATGGGGTCATGCGCACTCGTGATGCACTCTCACCTGTATCAGCTGAACAGGTTGGACTTACTCTGATTATCTTTGTAGTGGTCTATTGTGTCGTATTTGGTGTCGGCATCTATTACATGCTAAAAATGATGCATAAGGGACCAGAATTTATCCATGCCCGTCCGCATACTGAGGGTGAAGTCATCCGTGCGTCTAAACGTCCAATGAGTATCTTTGAGCAAAATGAAGAGGATGACCGTGCTCAACGTGATCAGGAGAATAACAAATGATTGACCTGTCATTGATCTGGATTGCGATCATCGCGCTCGGTGTACTGATGTATGTGGTACTGGATGGCTTTGACCTAGGTATAGGCATTCTGTTTCCCTTCTTTAAGGATCAGCATGAACGCGATGTGATGATGAATACCGTGGCACCGGTTTGGGATGGCAATGAAACCTGGATGGTACTCGGTGGAGCAGGTCTGTTTGCAGCCTTTCCACTGGTCTATTCAACCGTGCTCTCCGCACTATATATGCCGATTATCCTGATGGTCATCTCACTGATTTTCCGAGGAGTTGCCTTTGAATTTCGCTTTAAGGCACATCGTGGCAGGCATTGGTGGGACATCGCTTTTATTGGCGGTTCGCTTCTGACCTCTTTCTTGCAAGGCGTAATTCTTGGCGCTTATATTCAGGGCATTAAAACCACGAATGGCATTTATAGTGGTGGTGGACTGGACTGGTTGACTCCATTTTCGCTGTTTACCGGAGTAGGTGTGGTAATCCTGTATGCAACTCTAGGTTGTGGCTGGCTGATCTTTAAAACCGACCACGAGTTACAGGACAAGATGTTCCAGCTGATGCCAAAACTTATTATTGTGTTATTACTGGTCTTTGGAGCAGTTAGTCTGTATACGCCACTGGCACATCAACAGATTGCCGAGCGCTGGTTTAGTCAACCACAGATTTTCTATTTTAGTCCGGTGCCGATACTGGTTGTATTATTTACCTTTATGGCGCTGCGTGCCTGTAAACGCCGTCAGGAATTTGCACCATTCATCTATACCTTGGCGCTGGTGATCCTGGCTTATACCGGTTTTCTCATTAGCCTTTGGCCTTATATCATTCCGCCAAGTGTTACTCTTTGGGAAGCCGCCGCACCGCAAAGCAGTCAGCTGTTTTCCTTGATTGGTGCATTGATCCTCATCCCAATTATCCTGTTTTATACCGGTCTGTCTTATTGGGTGTTCCGGGATAAGGTACGGGTAGGTGATGATGGCTATCATTAGGCTTGTGGAGGAAACAGGATGAAACTGAATCGGGCAGGTTGGTTTATTGTGTTATGGCTTGCAGGCTTTGTCACAATGGCTCTCATTGCAGGCTTTTTCCGCTTCCTGCTAAAGCTGGCATATTGATTGTGTAGTAGGTCTCAAGATTGTACATTTTTCTTAAGACAATAAAAAACCTCCCAATGTGATGGGAGGTTTTTTTATCTGTTTTCAGCTTTAGGATTAAAATAATAATACTGTCAGGCAGGTGTTGATCTGTATTCAGGAGAAGAAGTAAAACATACAACCACCCAGACCAAACTTTGAATCAGCAGAATTACAATTCTCTCCAGATTGTATTTTCATCTTTTAGTGCAACAGTAAAGTTAAACTGGTTGTCTGTAGTGACCAATAGACTGGTTGGTGTTTGCATAACTACTTTCAGCACTGTACCTTCTTCATAAATAATTGGCGTGCAGTTTTCTTTTTCCAAGGTGATTGGCTTCAGTAGTTCAATTACAGAGCTTTCCATGAGTTAACTTCCCGCGGTTATTATGTTTACTATTCATTCAAGGATAGCATAATTTTTCTTTGTTATTTAATAGTTTTTGCAAAATGAGAAATTGGAATGAACCCTTTCAATAGTGCATATCGCTGTAGTGTAGGATGGAAAATAACCATATATCATATCTGTTCTGTACAGGCTTGTTAACTGATGTTAAAACCAACAAGGGATGGATCACAGGATTCGTCACATAAGTATTCAGTTCACTACATACATAATGATTCATGCTTATAAATAGATTGATAAAAATAAGCAGTTTTCAGGCAGATATTTTTTTGATCAGGTTGAAAAACCTGTTATGAATTGTTTTACACTGCTGCAGATTTCATCATGATTGATTGACCTGAGGTCTACTAAAAATAAGGAGCATGCAAAGGACATGTTTAAGTCTTTCTTTCCAAAACCCGTCTGGTTTTTTCTCAGCGTGGTGGTGTGGTTCTTTATCAACCTCGCGATCTGGCATAGTGGAGGTTCAAGCTGGGGCAGTTATGTGGGTTTTAGCGAAGGCTACCATGAAGCGACGATGGCGATTGATATCAGCCGTTTCTGGTCACAGAAATTCCTGTGGTTCTATCTCTGGTTCCTGACTGCAACTGCGCTTTTTGCAGGATTCTGGTATGTGGTAGCGCGTCATCCCTGGCAGCGCTGGTCGGTGTGGGGTTCGGCCTTTATCCTGTTCAATATCTGGTTTGGGGTTCAGGTCAATGTTGTGCTGAATGAATGGTACAGTCCGTTCTATGACCAGATCCAGAAGATGCTGACCAGTGGGGGTGGGGACGTAACTTTGCTTTATCAGGGCGCATTGGTCTTTATCTATATCGCGATGATCTATGTCACCCTGGCAGTATTTAACATGTTCTTTGTCAGTCATTATGTGTTCCGCTGGCGGACAGCAATGAATGATTACTATACGGCTTACTGGGAAAAGCTGCGGCATATTGAGGGGGCTTCACAGCGTATTCAGGAAGATACCATGCGCTTTGCTCGCAGTACTGAAGAACTTGGCGTTTCCTTTATTGAATCGTTTATGTTGTTGATGGCTTTTTTGCCAGTTCTGTACAAGCTTTCAAGTCACGTCAAGACCTTACCGATTGTGGGTGAGATTAGTCACGCGCTGGTCTGGGCATCCTTGGGCTGGGCGGTCTTTGGTACAGTGGTATTGATGGTCGTTGGTATGAAACTGCCAGGACTGGAGTTTAATAACCAGAAAGTCGAAGCGGCTTACCGTAAAGAACTGGTATATGGGGAAGATCATGCCGAACGTGCCCAGCCACTGACACTAAAAGAGCTGTTTAGCCGGGTGCGCTGGAATTATTTCCGCCTGTATTTCCACTATGCCTATTTCAATATGGTACGGATCTGGTATTTGCAGCTCGACAATATCTATGGCCTGTTTGTGCTATTTCCGAGTATTGCAGCGGGAGCAATTACTTTGGGTCTGATGATGCAGATCCTGAATGTGTTTAATAAGGTCCGTGAATCATTCCAGTACCTGATTTTGTCTTGGCCAAAGATTATCGAGTTAATGTCGATCTACAAGCGTCTGAAAGCGTTTGAATCTCATATTCATTAAAAAATAGTGTTTGATATTTTAAAAAGACCAGCCTTATGGCGGGTCTTTTTTATATCAACTCAGGATTGGCCGGAGTATCCGATGAACGGTCAATTATAGGCAAAATATTTGTAAAACCTCCCAATTTGGGGATATTCAGTGAATATTCGCTTGACTAGAATCCTAAGGGCCAAACGTGTTTGGTACTTAATTTTCAACCCCGCTGACGTATAAAAATAATAAATGTACGTTGATGAAAATTAAGTATTTTAATGCTCATAAACTGAATGCGGATGGTGGAGAGTGGTTTGCTATACAAGTATAAAAGCTCGATCCAGCCTGCCAGATGAGTGACCAAAGAAGTACGTACTTCCTTCTTTGGTCTTTTTTCTTGAGTAGGTTTTATCTCAAAAATAATACTGCACCACATGAAAGTTAATGCAAATAATTTCAAAAATAACCATTAAAATGTCTCATAGTTATCATTTTTGATATTTTTAAATTTGAAAATAATTCTATTAATCAGATGCTTGTATTTGTTGTTTGCACAGTTTTGCATTATTTTATGTGAATGCTTTGGGTTGAGATATCTACGGTGAAACTGAAAGTATTTTTATTGATAACAATAACAATGAGCTTGGCAGCATGTAATAGCATGCAAGGCGCAAAGAAAAATATATTACATCCTTTTCACAGTCCCCAGGAACTGATTGTGAAACGGGGCATCAATCAGCCAGATGGCAAGGCGAAAGACTATGTCTATCTATGGGATCAACAACAGCGCCATAATACCACTCAGGCCATGTATCCACGTTCAGTCATGACGCAATATTGCCATGAACAGGGGGGTAAGTTATCCCTGCTATATAAGAGCAAATTTGGTCTGGTGAATGATCCTGCCCAGCGTACACGTCTCGCTGCAAATCGAGGTGTTGTACAGGGAATCGGTGCCTATAAATGTACGATGGGTGATCTTGCGGAAAGCTGGATTGTGTCGATTGAACCTGTTGCGGAACGTCAGGCAGAAAATAATAGCAAGACCCGTAACGTTCGGTTGCTGACCCGACTAATGAAAACAGCTGAAGCACATAATTTTTATCAGGCGGCTGCGAGCACTGCGAAGACAGCCAAGAAACAGGTCAATGTGGTGAAGGCAACGGCTACTGCCAAAACGTCTGTAGCAGCAAAACCAACAGCAGAACAGAAAGACCACGATCGTAAAGAGCTTGAGCGCAAAGAACTCGCCAAAGCCGAAGTCGAGAAGAAAGAGCCTAAGCCGGTGACAGTGGCCACTCCACGTGCGAGCGTGAACGAAACCCCACAACAGCAGCAAATGAAGCTGTATGTGACTGCCCGGCGTGACATTAATAATGGTAGAAACCTGAATAATGCCTGTAATAATGCCCAGCGTGCTTATAACTATGGCAAGCAGCAAGGCACAGAAGGAACGCGGGTTTATACTGAATCCGGTATGTTGGTGGCGCGTTGTCTGACCAGTATTTCGACGTATAGCAGCCGTTTTCCAAATGCCAAAGGACAGGCTCAACGCGTCCTGAACGGACTGGCATCGCAATATAATCATGCGGGTGCAAAGAATATGTTGAAACAGCTCAATTAAAAAAATCTGACTTTAATCGATAAGAATGCCACGCTTTAGAAACGTGGCATTTTTATTTTGAAACTGGGTGAATGCCTAGCGTAATCAACGCGCCAAGTACTTTGCTAAAAATCAGATTGATTTTGCAATGCAATAACAGATGAACTGTTATGCTTTGTGGTACAAAGGGCAAACTGTTCATCGGAGTTTGCTTATGTCTCGCTATGTTTCCCTTGTAAGCCACAGATTTTCCCAAATCGTTCGTTCTGCGCTGATGGCAACTGCCTTGTTGGGAGTAGTGCAAATAGCAAATGCAGGCCCAACGGTCGATCAACTCAGTAATTGTCTGGAGAGGTCTACTACAACTGCCGATAAAACTACGGTGATGCAATGGACCTTTGTGGCCTTGTCTGCACACCCTGACTTAAAGGCTTTTAGCAATGTGACCGCGACTCAAAAGGAAGCACTGGATAAGAATCTGGCGACGGTATTGCAGCGTATTTTAGTGGAGCAATGTTCAGCACAGACCAAAGCAGTGATTCAGGCAGAAGGTCTGGAGGCTGTGGGGAATAGTTTTCAGGGACTCGGACGTAGTACAGGTGAGGAAATTTTAAAGAATCCTGAAATCAACAATCAGCTTAAAGGTATATTGCGTTATGTAGATTTGAATAAGCTGGTAACCACGTTTTTAACGCCAGATATTTGGAATAAGTTGGGTTCGATCAGAGGGAATTAACGTGTCTGTAAGACTTACTTGAATATGGCAATAACAATTCTAATTAGCCCGTAAATGGGATAGAAAATAAACTCGATACCATCGGGTAATCCTGATCCTCGCTGTTTTCTGCGAGGTTCGGGCTGCATTCTAGATAGCCATTTACGGCATTTTGGAATCAATAGCAAAATGGTAATGACCAGTGCAAATATGCCAATGGCAATTTGGATAAGGAAGAGCAAAAGTTCGGGTGTCATTTTTATTTTTCTTAGATTTTTTTGATTTTATAGCATAAATATTAATCCTTTACCTAATCCTCGCTTGTGCTTCTTTTTTAGAAATATCTCTCCCTAACCCTTACTTGTACTTCGTTTTAAAGCAGTGCTTTAAAACTTGCTCAGGAGAGGGAATATCCAATATTAAATTCATGACGGCATTTAATTGTTAATGAAAGCTCCTTCTCCCAGTGGGAGAAGGCGGGGGATGAGGGGGCTAGTCACACTTAAAAAAGGACTTGGAGAGTTGGATACGACTTAAGTCTTCGAGTTTGACGATAGAAGATACTTTTTTGATGGTCATATTTTGAAATTTTCTAATCTGTTTTTGATATATTTGGCTGAGTTTTCAATACTTGGATAAACCGTTCTTTGATTGATATTGAGTAAATCTAGTTCATCTAATATTGGCTTTTTATCATCTTTATTTATTCTGATTCTATATACATTGAAGTCATCATTACCACTTTCAGGGATAGCTTCCGCATCTAAACCAAAGATGAGAAAAGATCCTGATTGAGCAATAATCCTTTCTTGGTTTAAACGCCCTTTTACACAGAAAGTGTTTTTAAGATCTTTGATTTCAACTTTAGGTTTGAAGTAGGGTTTTTCATTTAATATACAGTGTAAGTATTGTTCATAAACTTTTTCATTAAGGTCAGAATCATTTAAAAGAACTTTGTTTGGGTCATTTTTTTGGCAATTAATAATATATTGGGATAATTGATCTTTTTGATTAGCAGTGAGTTTTGCTAAATTTGTTAAGCAGGAAATTTTGTCAGAGTCATAAAAACATATATCGTTCTTTTTGACAGAAATTAATACAACTTCACCATCTTCATTATGTTTTAAATTTTCACAGGCAAAGTAGAGTGCAGTCAATGGATTACTAGATATATCGAGCATTCTAGTTGGCATCCCATAATGTTGCATTCGTGTAAGGATGTCAAAACCACTGATGTCATTACTGAAGGAATTAGGTTCCATTGTGAGTAACTCACGAAATAACAAATGTTCACCTTCTAAATAGACTTTTCCTTTGCCATTGGGATCTTCACGTAAAAGTGAGGGTAATAGTTGGTGCGAAAATTTTCCATGACCTCTATAAAATACTTCACGATTTTCTTTTTTGTTAATAATGAATTCATTTATATCTTTAATTTTTTCTATATAAGTAGAAATACTATTGATATATGGAGGAGTATAGATAATTTCAGCTTCTATGCTAAAACTAGTTTCAATTGATGTATTTATATGACCAATAATTTGAGGTGGATTTAGTAGGTCAATATTTTGATTTGGAAAAGTTTCTTTTATCTCTTCTAAATTTGAAAAGATATCAAGAGGCGCTAATTTTTCAAATAAGTTAGAATTTTTAATTGCCCAATGTGTTCGCGTTTTTTCCCAACCATCAAAATTTAATGCTTTTTCTAATTCATCTAAATTACAAATTTTTAAAAAATTATTTGTTTCCTCAATGTATGGGTTGATTTCAACTTTTTCTGATATTAACTTTAAAATCGCTGTAATAGTTTTGTTTTTTTCATTTAATTTAACATCTTGTAATTCAGCTATTGCAATAAAATCTTTAAAGTTTTCAAAACAAATGATACAAGGGAAATTGCGCAAGATTAAAAATGATTCATTAGTTAAATCTTTAAATTTTTGACGAACTGCCTCATCAGTGTGTTCCACAAAACGACTTGTGCTATAGGTAATAGAAATTAGTTCATTATCTAAAGTATCTATTTCATATTCTGAATAACATTGTAAGAGATTAAAGTAAGCCATAAAAAACCCCGCATTAAGCGAGGTTTTTATAACATGAAATCAATTAATTAGCGAATAAATTAACCAATCAATTTCTTCATCAATTCATTCACTTGAGCAGGGTTGGCTTTACCTTTTGCTGCTTTCATTACTTGACCAACCAGACCGTTGAACGCTTTCTCTTTACCAGATTTATATTCTTCAACCATCTTCTCGTTCGCAGCAAGCACGTCCTTAATAATCGCTTCAATTGCGCCTGTATCAGTTTCCTGTTTCAAGCCTTTTTCCGCAATAATCTCGTCCGCAGATTTACCTTCGTCCCACATAAAGCCGAATACTTGCTTCGCGATCTTACCGTTAATCGTGTTGTCCACAATACGTGCGATCATACCGCCAAGTTTCTCAGCAGATACAGGAGAATCCACCAATTCCAAGCCTGCTTTGTTTAGCGCACCAGAGAATTCACCCATCACCCAGTTTGCCGCAATTTTACCTTGTGCAGCGCCACCAGCAGCTTTCACCACCTCTTCGTAGAACTCTGACATTTCACGTGTCAGTGTAAGCACGTGCGCATCGTATTCAGTTACACCAAAGTCAGCCACGAAACGCGCACGGCGTGCAGCAGGCAGCTCAGGCATGGTCGCCTTAATCGCTTCGATTTGTTCGTTTGGAATGACTACAGGCAACAAGTCTGGATCAGGGAAGTAGCGGTAATCGTTCGCTTCTTCTTTAGAACGCATTGAACGGGTTTCCATCTTCACTGGGTCGAACAGACGGGTTTCCTGGTCAATCGTACCATCCCATTCCAGAATTTCCATTTGACGTTCAATTTCAACATTGATGGCTTGCTCAATGAAACGGAATGAGTTCAGATTTTTCAATTCACAGCGTGTGCCGAACGGTTGACCTGGGCGACGTAAAGACACGTTACAGTCGGCACGGAACGAACCTTCTGCCATGTTACCGTCAGAGATCCCTAACCAACGCACTAAAGTATGAATCGCTTTGATGTAGGCAACCGCTTCTTCAACCGAACGCATATCTGGTTCAGATACGATTTCAAGTAAAGGTGTACCTGCACGGTTTAAATCGATGCCTGACATGCCTTCAAACTGGTCATGAATCGATTTACCTGCATCTTCCTCAAGGTGTGCACGTGTCACGCCAATACGTTTGGTTGTGCCATCTTCAAGCTGGATATCGATATGACCCAAACCCACAATCGGGTTATCCATTTGGCTAATTTGGTAGCCTTTAGGTGAGTCAGGGTAGAAATAGTTTTTACGTGCAAATACAGAAGCTTGGTCAATGTAAGCATCAATCCCCAAACCAAAGCGAATTGCAAGATCAACTACTTCTTTGTTTAATACTGGCAGTACGCCCGGCATCGCCAAATCTACAAGGCTGGCCTGAGTGTTAGGATCATTACCAAATTCAGTCGATGAACCTGAGAAGATTTTAGATTTAGTCGCAAGCTGAGTGTGAATCTCGATACCAATAACGACTTCCCAACCATCAATCAGGTTTGATTTAGGTTTAGCGTTGTTCTTCGCCATTATGCATTCTCCTCAGCAATTGCAGCGCGTTTTGTATGCCAATCTGTTGCTTGTTGATACTGGTGTATCACAGACAACAGTTGAGATTCTGACCAGTAGTTACCAATCAGCTGTAAGCCAACCGGCAAGTTGTTATGGTCAAAACCAACAGGCGCGTTAATCGCAGGAAGACCTGCCAGGTTCACTGCAAGCGTATAAATATCGCCCAGATACATTTCAACCGGCGTTAAATCCGCACCAATTTTATAGGCAGTCGTTGGCGCAGATGGGGCAGCGATGACATCGACAGATTCAAAAGCTTTTAGGAAGTCTTGTTGAATTAAACGACGTACTTTCTGTGCTTTTACATAATAAGCATCGTAATAACCAGCAGACAGGGCATAGGTACCAATCAGGATACGACGCTGAACTTCAGCACCGAAACCTTCTGAACGGGAACGTTTATACAGGTCAAGAAGATCTTTAGGCTCTTCACAACGGTAGCCATAACGCACACCGTCATAACGAGACAGGTTTGAGGATGCTTCGGCAGGTGCAATCAGGTAATACGTTGGAACGTAAGCTTCCGTCATGTTGAGATCAATCTCAACCAGAATAGCGCCCATTTCTTCCAGTTTTTTTAAGGATTCTTCAACGCGTGCTTTTACATCAGCGGCAAGACCGTCAACATTGAAGTACTGTTTTGGAATACCAATACGTAGGCCTTTCACAGATGTGCCGTTCAGGTTTGCTACATAATCATCCACTTCTTTTTCCATTGAAGTAGAGTCTTTAGCATCGTGGCCTGCCATCACATTCATCAGGTAAGCACAGTCTTCCGCAGAACGTGCCATTGGACCACCTTGGTCCAGTGATGAAGCATAGGCAATCATACCGAAACGCGATACACGGCCATAAGTCGGTTTCAGACCAGTCAGACCACAGAAAGAGGCTGGCTGACGGATCGAACCACCAGTATCAGTACCGGTTGCAAATGGTGCCAGATCAGCCGCTACAACCGCAGCAGAACCGCCTGAAGAACCACCCGGAACATGATCCAGTGCCCAAGGGTTTTTGGTCGCGCCAAAGTAAGATGATTCGGAAGTTGAACCCATGGCGAATTCGTCCATGTTCACTTTACCAAGTGTCACCAGGCCCGCAGCTTTACCTTTCGCTACAACGGTTGCGTCGTAAGGAGAGATAAAATTGTCCAGCATTTTAGAACCAGCAGTCGTTTTAATGCCTTGGGTACAGAAGATGTCTTTATGTGCAATTGGTACACCAGTCAGCACATTTGCGCTACCAGCACGACGCAGTGCGTCAGCAGCATCGGCTTGTGCCAGTGCTTGCTCAGCAGTCACAGTCACGTATGACTTCACTTGAGCATCCACTTTTTCGATGCGTTTTAAGTAATGTTCAGTCAATTCGCGTGATGAAAATTTAGCATTGGCCAAACCTTCGGTAAGTTCACGAATTGATAGGCGGTGTAAATCTGTCATGAGAAATAATTCTTTACGTTTAATTTAATAAAAAGATTGAACTGGATAGTAATTACTCAATTACGCGAGGAACCAAGTACAAGCCATCCTGTACCGCTGGTGCAACTGCCTGATATTCATCACGGTGATTACTTTCACTCACTACATCTTCACGTAATGGCTGAGGATGGTCGAAAGGGCTTTTTAATGGTTCAACACCGTCAGTATTGATACCTTTCAGCGTTTCCATCATGCCTAAAATTTTATTTAAACTTTGAGCATATTCAGCAGATTGCGTATCATTCAGAGATAATCGTGCAAGGTTCGCAATAGCTGAAACTGTTTCTGCATTTAAATCTGCAGAATGCTGTGCATCCGATGTAGACATAACATTACCTAATCAGTATTAAAAAAAAATCAAATTATCATGCGTTATGATAAGCGATTGACTTGTCCAAAGCATCACATTTAGTTAAAGTTGCCACCTTGCGTCCATATAAAGTTTAATTGAGAACGTCCCCGTGATTCTAAAACGACTAATAGGCTTGTTTTCGCCAGATCTAGCCATTGATTTAGGTACTGCAAATACACTTATTTATGCGCCAGGACGAGGCATTATATTAAATGAACCGACGGTTGTAGCAATCCGTCATAGTGGTTCACAAAAAATTGTTGCTGCCGTAGGTCTTGACGCGAAACAAATGCTTGGTCGTACCCCGGCAAATATTTCAGCAATCCGCCCGATGAAAGATGGCGTGATTGCAGACTTTGAAGTCACTGAAACTATGTTGAATCAGTTTATCGGCAAGGTTCACGAAAAACGTTTATTCCCGCCTGCACCACGTGTAGTGGTGTGTGTTCCATGTAAATCGACACTGGTTGAACGCCGTGCGATCCGTGAAGCAGTTTATAATGCGGGTGCACGTGAAGTACGTCTGATTGAAGAACCGATGGCTGCTGCAATTGGTGCAGGCATGCCGGTTGAGCAGGCGTGTGGTTCGATGGTTGTTGATGTGGGCGGCGGTACAACTGAGATTGCAGTCATTTCATTACAGGGCTGTGTATATGCAGACTCGCTGCGTATTGGCGGTGATGTATTTGACGAACAGATCATCAACTACGTACGTAAGGCACATGGTTGCGTAATTGGTGAAACAACTGCTGAAATTATTAAAAAAGAAGTCGGTATGGCGCTTCCGGATGAAGGTGCAAAACCACTGGAAATTGAAGTTCGTGGTCGTAATCTGGCTGAAGGTGTACCGCGTGCAATTACGGTGACTTCTGATGAAGTGACTCAGGCAATTTCTGACCCATTGCAATATATCGTGTCTGCTGTGAAATCTGCACTGGAACAAACCCCTCCTGAACTGTCTTCAGATATCGCTGAGCGCGGGATCGTATTGACGGGTGGTGGTGCATTACTACGTAACCTGGACAAGCTTCTTGCCAAAGAAACTGGTCTTCCTGTCGTGGTTGCAGAAGATCCGCTGTCATGTGTAACACGTGGTGGCGGTAAGGTTCTCGAATTCTTCGATAACCCAAATCATGACATGTTATTCGTAGGCTAAGAACAGGACACGGCGGGTGCAAACACATCTGTTTTCTCGACAACCGCCATCTTTTCGCTCATTCATCATTGCGTTGGTGACCTGTCTGGTGGTGCTTTTCTTTGATTGGCGCATGCCTCATCTGGTTCAACCTGCAAGGGATGTACTGAATGCGGCATATAATCCGATATATGCCGTGGCCAGCTATCCTGTATTGTCGCGAGAATGGCTGAATCAACAAACCAAGTCTGAAGCACAACTGCGTCGTGAAAATACCGCGATGCAGGCTGAGCTATTACAGGCGCAGGTACGCTTACAGAAAATTTCTGAACTGTCTGCTGAAAATACCCGTCTACGCGGGTTGCTGGACACGCCTTTAATTATTGATGGACGTATGGAAATTGCAGAAGTGATTGGTACTGATGCCGATCCGCTGCGTCATATCATCGTGATTAACCGGGGTTCTAACAGCCACCTACGGATAGGACAGACTGTGCTGGATGACAAGGGGATCATGGGACAGATCATTAGTGTCTATCCGCATAGTAGCCGTGTCATGCTGCTCTCAGATAAAGAACATTCACTTTCAGTACGTCTGGAACACACCGGCATGCGTGCCATCGTCTCGGGGACGGGTGATCTTGGGCGTCTGAAAATGGAATATGTACCGACCAGTGCCAACATCAAAGTCGGTGAAAAAGTTTATAGCTCAGGTTTGGGACAGCATTTCCCGGCAGGTTATCTGGTTGGCAACGTCTCTAAAGTACAACGTCATAATTCAGGTGAATTTGCCCAGATTGATGTGATTCCGGCAGCACAGTTGGCTGGTGGTCATCATGTGGTGGTACTGTTCTCTGATTCATTAGCGATGGAGCAGCCACATGTCGATCGCTAAAATGCAGTCCAGAACCCATCGGGATCCATTGTTCCCGATTATTATTTCAGTAATTTTGGCCTCGGTTCTGGTGGTCTATCCTTTATCTTATTCGCTCTCTGGCTGGCGTCCGCAGTTTATGCTGATGGTGATGCTGTTCTGGGTGCTCTGCCAGCCGACCTGGTGTGGGATCTGGTTTGCGTTCAGTACCGGAATCTTGTTAGACCTGCTATTAGATGCACCTTTAGGTCTGAATGCGCTGAGTTTTATTATTATTGCCTTTATGGCGCGCTTCCTGACCCGTGAGCGCCGCATCCTGACTTTTAGCAATCTCTGGATTATTGCTACATTGGCACTCGTTGCCCATCTGATGCTGACCTTCTTTGCTCAAATCATTAGCGGCGTGCAGTTCTCGATTCCACGTCACTGGCTACCGATACTGACTAGCGTTATGGTATGGCCTGTTCTATATTATCTGCTCAGAAAATGGCGCATCTGATTCTGGCCTCCAGTTCACCTCGACGCCGTGAACTGCTGCAACAGTTGGGACTGGAGTTCGAGATTTACAGTCCTGATATTGACGAATCCGTATTGCCCAATGAGTCAGTTGCGGCTTATGTTGAGCGTTTGGCACGTGTCAAAGCGGATGCCGTGGCCGAGCATTATCCAGATGCAATTATTATTGCCGCGGACACCAGTTTGGGGGTTGATAACGAGATTCTGGGTAAGCCTGAATCCAAACAGCATGCCTTTGCCATGTGGGCTAAAATATCAGGTCGTAAACATGATGTATTTAGCGGTGTCTGCGTACGCACAAAAAATGAAAAATACAGTATAGTGGTACGGACCCAGGTTGAATTTCAATCACTCACCACCCCTGATATGGAAAGTTATTGGGCGACTGGTGAACCGGTAGGCAAGGCAGGCGGTTATGCCATTCAAGGCATTGCAGCACGTTATATCCCCGCGATTCAGGGGAGCTACTCTAATGTAGTCGGTTTGCCCCTATATGAAACGGTACAGTTACTACAGACGGTTAAGGCACTAAATTAACTGCTGAAAAAAGAATTCTTATAATGTTTTGAGTGTTGTTATGTCTGACGAGTTATTGATTAACTTCACACCGATGGAATGTCGTGTGGCGTTAATCGAAAACGGCACGGTGAACGAACTGTTCATCGAGCGTACCGCGAAGCGCGGTCTGGTGGGGAACGTATATAAAGGCAAAGTAGTCCGTGTCCTGCCAGGGATGCAGGCTGCTTTTGTCGATATTGGTCTGTCACGTACTGCTTTTTTGCATATCAATGATATGGTCTGGCCGCGTCAGCAGCCGACACCGAATGTATTTGAATTACTGCAGCCAGGTCAGATTCTGACGGTGCAGGTGATGAAAGACATGCTCGGAACCAAAGGCGCACGTCTTTCAACTGATCTCTCCATTCCTTCACGTTATCTGGTTTTGATGCCTTATGGCAATCATATTGGCGTATCGCAACGAATTGAATCTGAAGAAGAACGTAATCGTTTACGTTCGATTATTGAACGGATTCAGGCCCAGCATAAACTGCCCGGTTCGGTGATTGTCCGTACTGCGGCAGAAGGCATTGATGAAGCTGAAATTGCCCAGGACATGGCTTATCTGGCCAAGCTTTGGGACTACATTCAGCGCAAACAGAAGAGCATTGCTGTTCCATCACTGATCTTTGAAGAACTGCCGCTGCCACAGCGTGTGATTCGTGATCTGGCCAATGAAAACACTGCCAAAATCTATGTCGATTCACGTGAAATCCACGGCAAACTGAAAGAGTTTGTTAAAGAATTTGTGCCAAGCATGAATGATCGTTTGCTGCACTATCCAGGCGAGCGACCGATTTTTGACTTATATAATGTTGAAGATGATATCCAGAAGGCTCTACAAACCCGTGTGGCACTGAAATCTGGTGGCTATCTGATGATTGATCAGACTGAGGCTATGACCACCATTGATGTCAATACCGGTTCCTATGTCGGCGGTCGTTCACTGGAAGATACCGTCTTCAAAACCAATATGGAAGCAACTGAGGTGATTGCACGTCAGTTGAGACTGCGTAATCTGGGTGGGATCATTATTATTGATTTCATTGACATGCAGGAAGCACAGCATCGTGACGAGGTAATGAACCAGTTTGAAAAAATGCTGGAACGTGATCATGCCAAAACCAAGATTACCCAGGTATCTGAACTGGGTCTGGTCGAGATGACGCGTAAACGTACCCGTGAATCTCTAGAACACCTGTTATGTGAATCCTGTCTAACCTGTCAGGGACGTGGATATGTCAAAACAGCAGAATCAGTGTGTTACGAAATATTCCGTGAAATTTTACGTTACGCACGCGCTTATCAATCACAAAGTGGATTTACTGTAGTGGCACATCCGTCAGTGATTGATCGACTGCTGACTGCAGAAGCCCCAGCTGTGGCGGATCTGGAACACTTTATTGATCGCGTGATTAAGTTCCAAGTTGAGAATTTATATACGCAAGAGCAATACGATATCATTCTCAGCTGAAATTGTAACAGAATATCGTAAAACCCTTGTTACAACTGGAATTTTACAAGCGCAGGTGAATTCTGAATACTAGACACATCCAGTAGCCAAAGCCAATCTCCCAATATTTTGGCTTAGCAAAAAATGAGGTGTGTCATGAGTATAAGTAAAGCAGTTATTAATAAGGGTCTAAAACACGTGCTTGAACCGAAAACTGTCCACGCGGGATACATTGTGGACGAACGCGGCAATGAAGTTCAGATTACTTCATCTATGATTCGTACGGTCTGCCATCAGCTATTAAAACAATGTCGTACTGTGAAAAGTTAAAATTTGAATATTGCTTGAATGATTTGAATAAAAAATAATCAAATAAAAATAAAGGGGCACCATATGCCCCTTTATTATTGCATGAAATTATTGGCAAAAATGTTCATACTTATTTTTGCATAAAAACTTAGTCTTGGTTTTAGTCTTCATCGCAGTCTAACTTACTGCTGCGAGCTTTGGGGTTTTGCCACCATCGACAATCCGTTCAAAACGCTGGATTTCGTCCTCAAGATGAGTAAGCAGATTCTGCATTTTAGGCAAGGAATTACGGCAGGCGGTCAGACCTACTTCAAGTTTGTCTAAATAACTGGTCATGGTGATATTGAGTGCCTGACCATCGAGCACGATAGAGGCAGGGTAGAGAGCTTCCAGACGGGCTCCATTCCAGTACAGCGGTTCTTGTGGACCTGGAACATTGGAAATCACCAGATTAAATGCCTGGCGTTTTGGCATCAGACCTGATGCAATATTTAAACCTGCAGCGCCATAAACAAAAGCACTATAGTTCAGAATCTGATTGGCATTCATACGCTTAAAACGTTCTTTGGCATTCAGTACGCTACGACGTACGATCTTGAGGCGTTCTAAAGGATCTTCCTTATGTGTACCCAGATTCGCCAGAATCATGGTAATACGGTTTGATACATCAGAGTCATCAGAACGTACAGAAGCCGGTACCATGGCAATCAACGGTTTCTTTGGTAGAGCATCTTGGCTGATTAAATATTCACGTAAGGCACCAGAACAGATTGCCAGCACGATATCGTTAATGGTTACACCCAAGGCTTTAGAAATACGACGAAGACGCTCAAATTCAAAGGATTGCGCAGCAAATCGGCGAGATGCACTGACACGTTGATTTAGAATGGATGAAGGGGCCTGGAAACTGGAGACATAATCAGGATTACGTCCCATGTCTTTTAATACAGTTTGCGACAGCTCATAGATGACACGCGGAGTAGATTCCAGCTGTCCTTTCAGCGTAGATAAAACGCCTTTAATGCGGCTAACTTTTGGTGCTTTCAGGCGCTTGGCACGTGGTCCTTCTACACACCATGGTGGCACAATACTTTTTCCATGTGGATCATGAGACAGTGATTTCTCGACCAGACGCATACCTGCAATGCCATCGACCATAGCATGGTGAATTTTAAAGTACATCGCGAAACGATTACCTTCTATTCCTTCAATGATATGACAGGTCCAGAGTGGTTTGGCACGGTCAATCAGAGCACTATGTTCCTGTGAAATATAGGTGAGTAATTCACGGATGCGACCCGGTTTTGGCAGGGCAATATGCCGGAAATGATGATCCAGATCGAACTGTTGATCTTCGTCCCAGAACAAGCCATTTAAATAATTATTGAAAGGTGGGATTGGAATAGATTTGGAAGTACGGATATCACGCACCAATTCCTGAATAAAAGTTGCCGGTGCATTATCGGGAATCTGAAATAAAAAAAGACCACCTACATGCATAGGTTGCTGCCGTTTCTCTAAAGATAAAAAAATAAGATCAATTGGATGTAATGGACGCATAGCGTGGATTGCCTCACTGCACTCTATATGGCTGTTCTCTATCTGAAAAGCCTTGTTAGAATTATTGCTTTAGTAAAGAAAGTATAGCTGTTTTAACGTAGAAATGAACTGCTTAATCTTAATCTGTTAAGTTAAAAAGTAATAATTGACATGGAGGTTTATATCTTCCTAAGTTTTTGAAATGTGAAAATTTTAGTTTTTAAAGTTACTGCTGAAAATACATTTTTTAGGTCTGGTGGGAGTATAACTGAATAATTATGCATCATTAAAAGAATGGTATTGAGTTCAATTTCACATTTTTTTGCAAATAAATCTATTCAGTAACATTTTATAAATTCTTTGATAATCCTCAGGATCTTTCCTGATGAATGGTAAAAGAGGAGACTTTAAATCTTGTCACCAAATGTAAGAATCGTAGTTAAAAAGGCTATCCTGATTCAGGATAGCCTCTTACAAATATACACAGTCTGATTTAATTTTACTTTTTCAGGTTGCCTGCATGTAAGCCGCATTCTTTATGTGTTGCTTCTTCCCACCACCAGCGACCTTCACGTTCATGCTGGTTCGGTAAAACGGGACGAGTACATGGTTCACAGCCAATAGAAATAAATCCTTTCTCGTGCAATGGGTTATATGGAATTTCCATCATACGGATATAACTCCATACATCGGCACTCGACCAGTTGGCAAGTGGATTGTATTTAATCAGCTGTTTACCGGGACCTGAAAAACCTGGATCTGCCTGAACCACAGGAATTTCATTCCGTGTACCCGGGCTCTGGTCTTTACGCTGACCGGTAATCCAGCCATCAAGTGTTGCAAGTTTTTTTCGTAATGGTTGAACCTTACGGATGCCACAACATTCCTGATGACCATCTTGATAGAAACTGAACATCCCTTTACGAGTAGTCAAATTTTCAATGGCTTCACGTTCAGGAAAACAGATTTCAATATCAATATTATAGTGTTTTCGAACTTGTTCGATAAATTGATAGGTTTCAGCGTGCAAGCGGCCTGTATCTAGACTAAAGACACGGAAAGGTTTACCGAGGTGGGAAGCCATGTCAATCAGTACAACATCTTCTGCACCAGAAAATGAAATGGCAATTTCACCTGGTTGATTCAGGGCAAGTGCCAAAATTTCACTTGGAGATTTATCAGCATATTCAGATGCAAGCGCATCCACAATATCAATAGTAGGAATAGTGGTCATGAGAATCCTGGCGATATAGGCTTGGAATGACTCTGCCTATATTAATTAATTTCACATGTATTTTAATAGAAGAGAATTAGTAGGCTTATCACTAAAAAATAAATACTTATGAAAAAAATAGATTTAAAAAAGAATAATGCAAAATATGAATCTTCAGCTATGATATGGAAAATTTTTTAGATGATAACTGAGGGGAATATTCATGGAAGTCGTATGTCTGGATCTTGAAGGTGTATTGGTCCCTGAAATTTGGATTAATTTTGCAAAGAAAACAGGCATTAAAGCGCTTGAAGCAACGACTCGTGATATTCCTGACTATGATGTGTTGATGACACAACGTCTGAATATTTTGAAAGAGCATGGCTTGGGTCTGAATGATATTCAGGAAGTGATTGCAGATATGGGGCCATTTGAAGGCGCCAAAGAGTTTGTAGAATGGGTAAGCACTCATTTCCAACTGATTATTTTATCTGATACTTTCTATGAGTTTGCACATCCTTTAATGAAGCAGTTGGGCTGGCCAACAATTTTCTGTCATAAGCTTGAAACTGATGAAAAAGGCATGATCACCGCGTACAAACTGCGTCAGCCAGATCAAAAACGTCAAGCGGTGAAAGCATTACACGGCCTGAACTTCCGTGTGATTGCTGCAGGTGACTCATATAACGATACCACCATGCTGGGTGAAGCGGATCACGGTTTCCTGTTTGATGCACCGGAAAATGTGATTGCTGAATTCCCGCAATTCCCACCGATTCATGGTTATGCAGCGTTGAAAGAAGCCATCCGTAATGCTTCAATCCGTAATATTCCAGCTTAAGTGTTAAAAGCTGAATGAAATAAAAAAGGCGCTTGAGGCGCCTTTTTTATTTTGAGGATATAGTCTGAATTAGAAGCGGTAACCGATCTTCATGCCATATGCCCATGCATTATTATCTTCAAATTCACCTACTGGATTTCCTCCTGTCTGTGCAGTCGCATCACCTAACCAAAGGTGTTTTACACCAGCCTGGATAAAGTAATTTGCAGCAGGGCTATATTGAGCACCTAGACCTAAACTCCAATAACCTTCAGTTGGGCCAAGTGTTGTCACAGGGTTACCTGCACCTGAATCCCAGCCTACTGAAGTAGATGCTGACCATTTGTCATTAAACTTATGACCGACACCGATATTTGCAGACCATTGGTCGTCAGAGTAATCGATAAGATTTTGTTTATTACCTTTCAAGCTCGAAGCTTCGGCTAATAATGAAGGGGTTACAGCAAATTGATCCCAATGCACCCAACGAATATTTGCAAAAGCTAAAGTATCCTTAGCAATACCTGTTTGAAAGTCTAAATTAACGGATTGAGGGGTTATAGCCTCTACCGAACTTACTCTATTTGATAGGTGAGCTAATCCAATATTTCCTAAACTTGTTTCTTCATGTGCTTTAGCATTGTGAGAAATTTCTGAACGATAAGTTACAGCAGCCTTTAAGGCAATTGCAGGAATTTGATATGCAAAACCAGCAAGCCAACCATAAGCTTCTTCTTGGTCGATTTTAATATTATAACCGCTTAATGTAACTGGAGGTGCTCCATAAGCGTTGCCACGTAATTTAATATCAGCTTCAACAGTTTGCCAGACTGGACCAGCATAAAAATTCCAGTTTTCAGTAGGTTGATAACCAATTAAAGCAGTTAAATTTTGGGTTTTAACTTCTACTGAAGTGCTTTCACCATTGCTGCCGAATGAGAGAGAAGAAGCATCATATTGGGCATCTGCTCCAAAGGGTTGATCGTAGATCAGACCTAATGAGATTTTATCTGTTGCTTGTACTTTGATCGCAGTATTGATGAAGTAATAATCTTCAGCCATATCGCTAATTTTTTCATTTCCTAAGGCTTGGATAGATGTTCCTTTTACATCAGGATCTAATACTGAAATACCAGCTTCAGCATAGTTACCTGGCTGTAAAAAAGCTTGAATGGATTGACCTGAACGGTCTAAACCACCTGCAAAAACTGCTGTAGTTGGAAGAGTTGCAAGTAATATTGCAGTAGAAATCGGCTTAAGCTTCATGGCTCGTCCTTGAATGTTTCATAAAGATAATAAAAAAGTTGTGGAAAAGTAACATAAAATTAAAAAGAGTAAATGCTCAGCTTCGATGAAGATTTGAACTGAGTAGTAATTAAAATAGAAGAAGTTAGAGTTTTTGTACTAAAAATACGATGTTAAATATGTGAATTAAATAATATTTTAGTGTGATGAATTGGCTAAAATGACACGTAAATAATTTAAAAGTTAAGTGATGTTTAAATCATCAAATAGTTTACAAGTGTATAAAAATAAATTCATAGCAATAAAAAAACCACCCGAAGGCGGTTTTTTTATTAAATTGACTGAATTAAAAACGGTAACCAATTTTTAGACCATAACCCCAAGCATCGTTATCTTCAAAGTCAGCTACATATGAATTAGAACCAAAATCGGACGCCGCTTGAGCTTTTGCATCGCCTAACCAGAAGTATTTAACACCACCAGCAATGAAGTAGTTTGATGCAGGACTAAATTGTAGGCCTAAACCAAGATTCCAATAACCTTCAGTTGGACCTAAAGTAGACACTGGATTACCAGAACCTGAATCCCAGCCTACAGAAACATTACCTGCCCACTGCTCAGAAAATTTACGGCCTAGACCAACAGTAGCAGAGATTTGGTCATCAGTATAAGAAACGATATCAAAGCCATTTGGATTGTTAGGAGTAGCACCAGCTGCGCCTAAAGCTCTTGAAACTTGTTCAAACTGTTGTGGACGAATAGAGAATTCTTTCCAGTTCACCCAACGAAGATTAGCAAAGGCAACCGTGTCAGCCATTACACCTGTCTGGAAATCAAGATTTACAGATTGAGGAGTAGAAATTTCAGTATTTGTATTTACATTATAAAGTGCAGCAGCAGGGTTTTGCGTTACTAAAGCTAAAATATCACTACGACCATACTCATTTGTTTTCAAATCATGATCAATTTCAGAACGATAAGTTAGTGATGCTTTTAGAGCAATTTCAGGAATCTGGTAAGCAATACCTGCTAACCAACCTACAGCACTATCATCGTCCATGTTAGCATTGTATTGACCTAAGGCAGTTGTGCTACCATATGCTAAACCACGTAGTTGAACATTACCTTCAACTGTCTGGTATACAGCACCACCATAAATATTAAAATTTTCAGTAGGTTGATAACCTACGAGCATAGTAATATTTTCTGATTTAACTTCTACTTCTGTGCCTTCTGTTCCGTTATGGAAAACACCACCACCTAAAGGATTTAGATAAGTATCAGTAGAGTAGGTTGCTTTTGCACCAAATGGTTGATCGTAAATCAAACCAAATGAAAAATTATCAGTTAACTGAAGCTTTAAGGCTGCACTTGGAAAATAGTAGTCATCAGCCATCTCACCCACTGAAGTGCCGCGGTAAGCAGGAGCTAAAGGTGCAGCCGTTCCACCTGGTGTCCAATTATTTTGAACTTTACCAGATACTGATGGATCTAAAACAGAAATCCCTGCTTCAAAATAGTTACCTGGCTGTAAAAATGCTGCGATAGATTGACCAGAACGGTCGATAGCTGCAGCAAATGCGCCTGACATAGGTAATGCTGCTAAAATCATTGCTGTACTAAGCGCTTTTAATTTCATTATTCATCTTCCCTTGAGGTACAAATTTGGGTATTTAAAACGTTTTTTCGGTATTAGCTTGGTATTGTTTTTGGAGTCATTCCTATGCCTTCAATGGCTGATTTGTTACTCCATGTGACAAAAATAACACAATATAAAAAAGAGTAAATGCTCTAGTTTGAATGAGTAGTTCAAAAAAACATCAAATTAGAGTAAAAATACTAATTGAAAAGTAATGTAAGGATATAAGTTTTTGAAATTTAAAAATTTAATTAGAAATAGAGAGATAGTAAAAAAAATGAAAAAAATATAGATTTATTGAATTATTGCTTAAATTTTTTGTTAATTAGTTCACATATTTGAAATATGTGCGCCCTGCGGGACTCGAACCCACGTCGGTCGCTTAGGAGGCAACTGCTCTATCCAGTTAAGCTAAGGGCGCAAAACGATCCCTAATCTACTCCAAAAAAGACGAAAAAAAAAGTTATTGCCGAAGCAATAACTTTAAAAAATAGTCAATTAAAACTTTTTAATTAATTTTTGGTCTTGAGCAGTTTAAACAGGATAAACATGATCACGACCCAAATCGGAAGCATGTATACAGATTCCTGGAAGCCCTGAGTCCACATAATGTAAAGAATAGTCGCAATAAAGCCTAATACAAGTACGTTACTTGCTGGAGACCAAAGTGCTGGAAATTTGGTTTTTTCTCCAACTTTTTTCATTGCCTGAATAAACTTGAAATGTGTCAGTGAAATCATTGCCCAGTTCAAGACCAAGGCACCTACCACCACATAGATCAGATGGCTTAAAGCATCTTCTGGTACAAAGTAGTTCAACAGTACGCAGCCAAAAATCAAAGCAGCAGAGAAGAGTACTGCAGGAATTGGCGTACCTTGTTTATTTACTTTCAGGAAGAGCTTCGGTGCATTGCCTTGTTTGGCCAGACCGTAAAGCATGCGGCTATTCGCATACATACCACTGTTATATACAGACAGTGCTGCAGTTAGAATAATAAAGTTTAACAGGTGGGCTGCCCAGTCAATACCAAGCTGACTGAAGATCATTACGAATGGACTTTTATCCAGACCGCCGAGTTCCAACTGATTCCAAGGCACTAATGATAACAAGATGGTCAACGCACCGACATAGAAAATCAGAATACGGAAAACAACCTGGTTAATCGCTTTAGGAATGGTCTTTTCCGGATTCTCTGCTTCTGCCGCTGCCATACCAATCAGTTCAATCCCGCCAAAGGCGAACATGAGGAAGGCTAGCATGAAGAATAAACCTTCAAAGCCATTCGGGAAGAAGCCACCTGCGGTCCATAAATTGCTAAAAGATGCAGTAGATGAAGCATCTGCAGTCAGGATCAGGTATAAACCAAAAACAATCATCGAGATGACCGCAGTCACTTTAATGATTGAAAGCCAGAACTCTGATTCACCGTAGAATTTCACATTGCCGAGGTTGACCAGGGTAATCACAATGAAGAAAAACAGCACCGATGCCCAGGCAGGAATATGTGGCCACCAGTAGTTAATATATTTTGCGACAGCGGTAAGCTCGGTCATTGCGACCAGGATATACAGGATCCAGTAGTTCCAGCCCGCGAGGAAGCCAGGGAATTTACCCCAATATTTATAAGCAAAATGGCTGAAAGAACCTGCAACAGGTTCATGAACAATCATTTCACCCAATTGACGCATAATAAGGAAAGCAATTAAGCCACCAATGGCATAGCCCAGAATAATCGAAGGACCAGCGGATTGGATCACCTGTGCGGAACCTAAGAATAAGCCTGTGCCAATTGCACCGCCCATGGCGATCAACTGAATATGACGGTTCTTTAAGCCACGCTGAAGTTGTGAAGACTCGTTATTCAAAGTATTCAGCCCGACAATGTAAAAATAAGTTGAAAGATTGTAATTGATCAGTCAAAAGAAGCCTAGTAGAAGCCTTGAATGAAAAATTATTATCAGATTAATAAAAAATTATTATAAAAATAAATTAAATAAAAGATAAATGAATCAATATATTAATTTTATTGAATCTGATATTCCTCATCGAATATTAAAAAGACAGCCGTTGTATATGTTGTTTTTTTATACAAAGGTCTTGCAGTCAATTTATCACGATATAAATATACTATACTCAAATTCAACCTCAGTTACATTGCATTTACAAAATAAAGATCAGACAAAGGAAGATAATAACGATGAGTTTTGCCCCGCAAATTAAGATTCCAGCTACCTATATGCGTGGCGGTACCAGTAAAGGTGTATTTTTCAAGCTGGAAGATCTTCCACCTGCAGCACAACAGCCGGGCAAAATCAGAGACCAGATACTCTTACGTGTGATTGGTAGCCCAGATCCTTATGGCAAGCAGATTGATGGGATGGGGGGAGCCAGTTCCAGTACCAGCAAAACGGTCATTCTGTCTAAAAGCCAGCAACCTGATCATGACGTAGATTATCTGTTTGGACAGGTTGCAATTGACCGACCTTTTGTCGACTGGAGTGGTAACTGCGGCAACCTGACAGCAGGTGTAGGTTCATTTGCGATTAGCAATGGTCTAGTGGATTCCTCTCGTATTCCGGAAAACGGCATCTGCACAGTACGGATCTGGCAGGTCAATATTCAGAAAACCATTATTGCCCATGTGCCAATTGTGAAGGGGCAGGTACAGGAACTGGGTGATTTTGAGCTGGATGGTGTCACCTTCCCAGCGGCTGAAGTTCAGATCGAATTTCTGGACCCTGCCGATGATGATGCCGAGGGTGGAGCCATGTTTCCGACAGGTCATTTAGTTGATCAGCTGGTTGTTCCAGAATACGGTACCTTTGAAGCAACTTTGATCAATGCGGGTATTCCGACAATTTTCCTGAAAGCTGAAGACCTGGGCTATCAGGGCACAGAGCTACAGGAAGATATTAATAGTGATCCGGTAGCGCTCGCTAAATTTGAAACCATTCGTGCTTATGGCGCATTAAAAATGGGGCTGATTTCAGATATTACTGAAGCAGCTCAACGTCAGCATACGCCGAAAATTGCTTTTGTGTCACAATCTAAAGCTTATGTGTCTTCAGGGGGTAAAGCGATCACCGAATTAGATACCGATGTATTGGTACGTGCCTTATCGATGGGTAAGCTGCATCATGCCATGATGGGAACCGTCGCGGTTTCGATTGGCACTGCAGCTGCGATTCCAGGAACATTGGTAAATCTGGCAGCAGGTGGGGATGAGCGTGAAGCGGTGCGATTTGGTCATCCATCAGGGACTTTGCGCGTTGGCGCACAAGCTACTCAGGAAAATGGTGAATGGAAAGTGAAGAAAGCCATCATGAGCCGTAGTGCGCGTGTCTTGATGGAAGGCTGGGTACTTGTGCCTGCAGATGTGATAAAAGAACACAACTGATGCCTTGAGTTTTAGCCATATAAAAACCATTGTCCGCGCAATGGTTTTTATATTCAGGGCAGCACCTTTAACATTCTAGATAGCTTCTTCTCATTAAAAATGCTCTTGACTCTTGATAGAGCAAAATCAGCAGACGATTTCAAGCTGATAATTCAGGATATTTAGAGGTACAATGCAGGAATAAAGCGGCAAGTTCTTTATTCTTGTCATCGAAAATATATTGAACAACCAATCTGAGGCGAATGTGTCATCTACAACTGAGCTGTCAACCCATGCATTAACTCAAGCACAACATCGTATTCAACAGGACCTATTGACAGCATTAGATGCTTTTGCCATTCCTGAGCCGCTGAAATCGGCTGTACACCATGCAGTGATGCTGGGTGGAAAACGTGTACGTCCAGCCTTGTGTTATGCCACAGCCGCGCTTAAACCGAATCAGAATACTGCTGCTGTGCGTCGTGCTGCAGTCGCAATCGAGTTCATTCATTGCTATTCACTAGCTCATGATGATCTGCCTTGTATGGACAATGATTTGCTGCGTCGTGGACAACCAACTTGCCATGTTGCCTTTGGTGAAGATACCGCATTGCTTGCTGGCGATATTCTGCAATCCATGGCTTTTGAAATTTTAGGCAGCCGTCTGTTTGATCAGGACCCTGCAGTTGAGCCAGCAATTGTATTAAAGCAAATGCAGATTCTGGCTACAGCATCTTCCAAGATGGTCAATGGTCAGGTTTTAGATCTGCAGTCTGAAGGAAAACGAATTGACCAGGAAGCATTAGAAACCATTCACCGTAATAAGACCGGTGCACTGATTAGCGCCGCGATTATGATGGCAGCGGTGACGATTTTTGAAGGTACGGATCTGGCGATTCCGAAACTGCGTGAATTTGGGCAGGCCATTGGTCTGGCTTTCCAGGTACAGGACGATATTCTGGATATCATTTCTGATACTGAAGTATTAGGAAAAACGGCAGGCAAGGATGAACAGGTAGAGAAATCGACTTATCCTGCGCTTATGGGACTCGAGCAGGCAAAACAGTATGCTAAGCAGTTGCATGATCAAGCCTTAAATGCTTTGGCTCACTTCGAAGGTCAGGCTGAAGAATTGACTCAGATTACACAGTTTTTGTTACATCGCAAAAGTTAATTTTCATAGGGATGTAGTGCATAAAAAAGAGGACATTCAGTCCTCTTTTTTTATTTCAGCTCATTTTATTGGCTTTCATTGTACAGACGTTCTGCCTGTTCAAAACGGTCAGTAATTTCTTCTGTCGGCGCTTTGCCGATCAAGCTCACCACAATAATAGTGATCATTGAACAGATAAAACCTGGAATGATTTCATACAGTCCAGTCGCAGCAAACAGATTTTTCCATAGGATCACAACAGTTGCACCCACAATCATACCGGCCAAGGCACCATTCAGGGTCATGCGTTTCCAGAACAGTGACAGGATAATCAGTGGACCAAATGCAGCACCAAAACCAGCCCAAGCATAAGCCACCAGACCAAGCACTTTAGATTCTGGATTACCCGCCATCCAGATCGCCAGCAAGGCAATCAGCAGTACCATCAAACGGCCGACCCAAACCAGTTCTTTTTGCGAGGCATTTTTACGCAGGAAAGACTTATAGAAATCTTCAGTCAGGGTACTTGAGCAGACCAGTAACTGACAGCTGAGTGTACTCATTACCGCAGCCAGAATTGCAGCCAGAACCACACCGGCAATCCATGGATTGAACAGAATTTTAGTCAGCTCTATAAATACGGTTTCAGGATTGGCATTGACCACACTTGCCAGTTCTGGATGTGCCTGGAAGTAAGCAATACCAAAGAAACCGGCTGCGACCGCACCACCCAGACATAGTGTCATCCATGTCATGCCAATACGACGTGCATTCGGGATCGATTTCACCGAATCTGCTGCCATGAAACGCACCAGAATATGCGGTTGACCAAAATAACCCAGACCCCAAGCCAGTAAGGAAATAATTGCAACAAAGCTCAGATCACCCATGATATTCATGGCTTGTGGACGAGCCGCTTCAAGTGCCAAAGTGATTTGTGACATATCGGAGAAAGATAAAATAGCCACAATTGGTGTCAGCAACAAAGCAAAGATCATCAGACCCGCCTGAATCGTGTCAGTCCAGCTGACAGCCAGGAAGCCACCAATGAATACATAACTGATCGTCGCAATCGCGCTAATCCAGAGGGCAGTACTGTATGGCAGTTCAAACATGCTTTCAAACAGACGTGCACCTGCAACCATGCCTGAAGCGCAGTAAATTGCGAAGAAAATCAGGATCACGAATGCAGAAACCACACGCAGAACTTTTTTCTGGTCGTTAAAGCGGTTCGAGAAATAATCTGGCAAGGTCAAGGCATTGTGCTGTACTTCAGTATGTACACGTAAACGTCCAGCGACCAGGAGCCAGTTTAGCCAGGCACCGATGATCAGACCAATTGCAATCCACATTTCAGACAGACCTGAAAGATAAATTGCCCCGGGCAAACCCATCAGCAGCCAGCCACTCATATCGGAAGCACCAGCAGAAAGTGCAGTGACAAAACTACCTAAACGTCGGCCCCCTAAGATGTAGTCGGAAAAGTTTGTTGTCGCGCGATAAGCCATCAGGCCAATCACGATCATGGCAACAATATAAAATAGAAAGGTGATTAAGGTTGGATTTAGGGAGCTCATACGGTATCCATTTTTAAGTTGGACAGTAGATCGAAATAAGGATTATGGCAAATGTTATGGTCTTTAATCCGAAAGCCATGCAACATTAAATCCAGAAGATTTCAAAAATAAACGCGAAATTTAACCATAATTTCACAATCTTTGCTGAGATTTTCTTGATTTAAATGAAAATAGGCAGTCATTCGACTGCCTATTTGATTCATATTTCTTAACAGTTAATTGTTGCGACCCATAACGCCACGAATGGTATTCATAATATCTGCTGGCAAGACCACAGTCTTGGCATTTGGAGATTTCGCCATATCCTGCATGGCTTTTACATATTGCTCGCCAAGTAAGTAAGCCACAGGAATTTCTTTATCACCAATCGCCTGAGTCACCATATCAATAGCACGCTGTGAAGATTCAGCCAATACCACTTGTGCTTCCGCATCACGACGTGAGGCTTCAAGACGACCATCTGCTTCCAGAATGGCTGCCTGTTTTTCACCATCGGCTTTAGTTACTGTGGCACGACGTTGACGTTCAGCCGCTGCCTGTTCTTCCATCGCTGCCTGCATGGTATGCGATGGTTTGATGTCCTGGATTTCTACGGTTTTCAGGGTAATCCCCCAATCTGAAATATCATCCGAAATACTGGCTTTCAAACGTGCCTTAATATGATCACGAGATGACAAGGCATCATCCAGATCCATTTCACCGACAATCGAACGCAATGAAGTCTGAACCAGGTTCTGAATCGCCCAAGAATAGTTTTCAATCCCGTATACGGCTTTTTCAGGTGTAGTCAGATTAATATAAGCTACAGCATTCATCAGCAAGACTGCATTATCTCGGGTAATCACTTCCTGAGAAGGAATATCCAGCACAATATCTTTGGTCGTCACCTTATAAGCAACTTCATCGATATAAGGAATCACGAAGTTCAGGCCAGGATTCAGGGTAGAATGGTATTTACCCAGACGCTGTACAATCCACTTATAGCCTTGAGGAACAATTCGTACACCTTTAAAGATGGTGACGGCCACAAAGACCAGCAGGGCCAATACAATAATAGAACTTATACTCATGTCTTTTTCACCTTTTCCTTTTCTTAATTATTGCTATGTGGTTGTACCACCAGGTCATTACCGAGAATATCGACCACACGAACCCGGTCGCCAACTTGTACCGGACTAAGGGTACGACATTCCCATTCATCTGAACCGAGGACAGGGAGTGGAAAGCGGACTTTGACTTGACCGTGATCCAGATTGGTTTGAATCACCATCCCCACCTGACCAATAGTTGCTTCACGTGACAGTCCGGCTTTGGTCTTGTCTGTAGACAGCGGTTTAATAAACTTGAACCAGGCCAGGGTACACAGCACAGAGAGAACGATCCACGTCAGTAGCTGCGTGGTCAGTCCCATCATCGGGAACATCCAGTACAGAATACCCACCATAATGGCCCCAATACCAAACCAGAGTGCAGCAAATGCTGGCAGAATTAACTCTGACAGAATCAGGATAATGCCAAGTACAAACCAGTGCCACGGTTCAAGAACAAATTGCATAAATTAACCTATGTAATTCAAAATTAAATATTCATCATGATTTTTATCTTCACTTCAATGTAGCAGATGCAGCAGCGGATGAATACCTGCAATCCCGATTTAGAACCTGGCCTTGCGTGGCGGTTGTAATGCAGCTGGGGACTTGCTGAAATCGCTGATGGCCTTTTCAATGGCCCGGATTTTTAACTGGGCCGCCTTTTCACCTTCCAGAATCGTTTCATTACTCGATTTCAGATCCAGTGTACCAATATGTCCGACCTTCGGCTGAATGACCACGTTAGCCTGAGCCAGTTCTTCATTAATACTTTGCTGACCCATGATATTAATGGTCTGATCCAGTAGGCCAAACATGTTCATGGCTTTGTTGGCATCCGGACGCGCTGAGATATCAACTGCAATGACAATATCCGCTCCCATATCTTTGGCTGTTTTCACTGGAATTGGACTGACTAATCCACCATCGACATATTTGTTACCCCCAATCACCGCTGGCACAAAGACATTTGGAATACTGCAAGAGGCACGTACCGCCTGGCCAGCATTGCCTTTGATAAAGTCAGCCTTACGGCCATTATCCAGGCGGGTAGCTACCGCAGCAAAACGGATCGGGAACTGTTCAATGGGTTTATTGGCCACGTTCTTATTTACATAATCCTGTAGCTTTTGACCGGCGATAATGCCCTGACGGTTTAAAGTCAGATCACGAATATCCGCCTCTTTAAAATTAAGCGCAATTTGTTGCAGCTGATATGGAGTTTTACCGCTGGCATACAGACTGCCGACAAAACTGCCGGCACTGGTTCCAGTCACGATTTTGGGTTTGATTCCATGTGATTCAAGGACTTTAATCACGCCGATATGGGCAAAACCTTTCGCTCCGCCACCACCCAAGGCAAGGGCAATGACAGGTTCACGGGCTTTAAGCGTCGGGGTAACAACAGGTTTCGATGGGCTTCTGTCGCAGGCTGCAAGGCTCAGGCCCAAACAGCCAATCATTGCATAACGAATTAATTTCATTCTAAAAATAGAGGATTAAATAAGCAAATTATGGTTATCAGAGCAAAAAAAAGACATTTTGCCTAGCGTTTTTTCACCAGTTTTTGTAAAGGCTTGGCAATCCAGTCCGGGTTTTTTGCCGAGATCTTGCCTTCATAATGGGCATAGATCTGCTCCAGATCATATTCATAATCACCGGTTAAATGGTATACGCCCAGGATATGAATGGTTTTAATGTCATAGTCAAAAGAAAACATCACAATCGGCAGATTGGCAGCTTTGGCAATATGATAAAAACCGCTACGGATTTTTTCCGGTGCCTTACGCGAACCTTCAGGTGCCATGCCTATCCAGATCCGATCAGTCTTGTTAATGATATCAACAATCTGTCGGGTATGTCCTTGAGGAGTATCACGTACCACCGGAACCACACCAATCCATTCCAGAATCGGTTTCAGTGGTGTACGGAATAAACTGTCCTTGCCAAAAATCGTGATCTGAATGCCGAGACCGAGCAGAGCATTAAAGCCCAACCAGGCATCAATATTAGAGGTATGCGGAGAAATGATGGCAACTGCTTTTGGCAGATTTGGAAATTCACCTTCCATTTTCCAGCCTTGAGCAAGAAAAAGCTTTTTATAAAATGTCCGGCTGAATTTACTGCCACGCCCAGGGACTAAAGCAGGCAGGTCAGGAAAGGAAGTATTTGCCATCTTATAAGACTCTTGAATTACGACAATATTCTTTGTTTTTTATTATATTATTCCTTCATGGTAATTTTTTCACTGGCAAAATATCCATGCCAGATGATGTTTTCTGGAATGTTTGATCAGCCAAGGACTTTTAATGCCGGCCATGCGCAACCTCTATGTTTTGCTATTTTCCTTATACTGGGCGCAAGGCTTGCCGGTAGGATTTATGACGCATGCACTTCCAGTAATTTTGCGTGCTCAAGGTGTATCTTTGACGCATATTGGTGGATTTGGCCTGCTGATGCTGCCTTGGTCAATCAAAGTCTTTTGGGCACCTCTAGTCGATCGTTATGGTTCTACAAAAGGCCATTATCGTAGCTGGATTATTCCCGCACAGTTATTGTCTGTCATCGTACTCATCATCCTGGCCTTTATACCAATTGAGGCATTAAATCAGCCAGTTTATCTGCTAGCTTTTTTTGTGGCACTGCTATTTATGAATGGCATTGGGGCGACACAGGATATTGCTACGGATGGACTCGCGGTCAATATTCTGAGAAATGACCAGCAACACTGGGGCAATACCTTTCAGGTGATGGGTTCACGTCTGGGGTTTATTGTCGGTGGGGGTGCCATCCTATGGCTTTTGGATATCCTGCAATGGCAAACGACGTTCCTGATTTTAGCAGCTCTGGTCTTTCTGAATACTTTACCCATACTTTTATTTAAAGAGCCGCAACATGAAAACCTAAACGCGATTGCCAAAACCCAGCAAAATAAATTCCAGTTAAAAACCTATTTTCAATATTTTCTCCAACAGCCTACTTTACGCTGGTGGCTGGCGATTCTGGTGACTTTTAAAATTGCGGATGGCCTGTCTGGACCTCTATTAAAACCGTTAATGATAGATATGGGACTGAGTTTTAGCCAGATCGGGATTTACGTGACTATGCTCGGTGCATTTGCGGCACTGATTGGTGCAGGACTTGCGGGCTGGTGCCTGAAAATATTTTCCCGTGCCCGAACTTTGATGGCTTTCTCAATTATCAAAATTATTACCCTAATGGCGTATGCCTGGCTGGCAATGCAATACGAAGCCAAACAGTCAGTTACACCCATGGTGATTTACTTGATTAATGCGGCTGAAGATATGATTTCTGCCATGTTATTAGTCGTGATGCTGACTTTAGTTATGCAATACAGCCGTAAACATCTGGCGGGAACGGACTTTACGTTTCAAGTAGCGATCATGGCGACGGTAAGTGGCGGGCTTTATAGCATAAGTGGAATATTAGGAGATAGATTGGGTTATCAGGATTATCTGTATGGCATCGTTTTTATTGCAATATTGTGCTTAATCCCGATAAGCGGTTGGATAAAATCCCGTAAAATTGATTGAAAAATTATCTAAATCAAATGTTTGATTGAATATTAGCCTAAAGTACTAAAAAGAATATATAAATAAATTTTTAATAATTTTGTAATATAAAGACGTTGTGTATGATTTGTTACAAAATAAACCAAAGGATTATTGAAATGAAAACCAAGTTAGCGACAGCAATTGCATTGAGCCTATTGGCGGGGACAACTTTTGCAGCACCAACTTTCTATGGTGAAATTGACCTTTCTGTTGACCATGTACAGGCAGATAATAAAAATGGCGTAGAAGATCGTCATATTACCGACCTAAATTCAAATAACTCATTCCTTGGTTTAAAGGGTGATGAGAAGTTAACTGACCGCCTAAGTGCACTTTACCAAGCCGAGTTTACTTTTTATGTAGACAATGGTGGAAGCTCTGACACATTCGTACCACGTAATCTTTTAATTGGTCTTAAAGATGAAAAGCTGGGTACAGTAAAATTAGGTAAAATTGATACACCAGTAAAGCAACTTTCATCTGTAGTAGATACATTTAATAACTATGTAGCTAACAATGCCGATGTCGCAGGTATCATGGCTGGTGAAAACCGTATTGATAATGTACTTGTTTATGAAACACCAGCTTTCCAGTTAGGTGAAGGTAAACTTGAAGGTAAATTACAGCTTGCTACAGGTGAAGGTAATGACACTATTGAGTCAACTAAAGGTGGTTCAACTGTTGCTGGTCGTGGCCTAGGTGATTCTTGGTCTTCTTCAGTTGTTTATAGCGACAAAATGTTCGTTGCTGGCCTGGGCTATGATAAAGCGATCCCATCTCGTTTCTTAAGTCGTGGTTTCTTAAATGCTGATAATACGGATGCACGACGAGGTCAAGATGTTACAGCAAGTCGTAATGTTTTAGCAGAAGCAAATACAATTCGTGCAATTGGTCGTATTAATTTGGATAATGGGCTATCACTACGCGCATTATATCAAACTTCTGATATTGAAAATGCTGATGCAAGTCCAACTCCAGCAAACGCTTTGGTAGCAGCAAATATTGACGATGCGCAAGCATGGTTAATTGGTGCGGAATATAACCTTCCAAATGCTAAAAATTGGACAGTGAAGGGGCAGTACAGCTATAGCGATGTAACGTTTGATGATGCTACTTCTGACTTTGAAGCTAAGCAAATTCTTGCTGGTGTTGACTATGCTTTCTCTAAACAAGTAAAAGTGTACGGTACAGCAGGCTACCTGACGATTGAACAAGGTTCTGATGAAGATAATCAGTTCCTGTTAGGTACAGGTTTCGAATACAAATTCTAATTTAGACTTTGTATGCTGAAAAAAGGCGATGTTTTTACATCGCCTTTTTATATGGAATTTTGTATAGCTTATGAGTTTAAACCCATTAGCAGCAGGGTTTGAGCTGTTAAAGTAAACACAAAAGTTTGATGTAACTATTATGACTGTACGAGCTGTTTTATTTGACCTGGATAATACACTGACACATCGTGATTTGAGTGTGCAGGCTTATAGTCACTATCTGGCAGAGCAATATAGTCAGATGCTAAATCTAGCCGATATCGCAAAAATTATCGAGATCGTACGCCGTATTGATAATGGTGGCTATCCAAAAAAAGAACTGCTGACCCATTCCACAATTGGTGGCTCAGTTGCTTTTGCGCTTCTGCAAGAATTGTCCTGGCAATCTCAGCCAGCATTAGAAGAATTGAGTGATTTCTGGTTCCAGAATTTTGGCCAGTTCGCCGTCGCCATGCCGCAAGCAGAAAACTTATTGCAATCACTTAAAGCCGCAGATTATAAGCTGGCGATTATTTCTAATGGTGGACATGACACCCGCATGAATATTATTAACGGGCTGGGTTTTGCTCATTATTTTGATGAAATCATGAGTTCAGGTCTGGTTGGTATCAGTAAGCCAAATCCTGAAATTTTTCAATATACTGCACAAAAGCTCGCTGTAGCTCCAGAGCATTGTCTTTATATTGGAGACCATCCTGTCAATGATATTCAGGGTGCACAGAATGCCGGCATGCAGACTTTATGGATGGAAGGATTCCATACGCCTTTACAGCAGATAGAACACAAGATCCAGAATCTGGCTCAAGTGCTGGATTATCTCAAACATTAAGTCTGACGCTGGGTATTGATGGCTTTGATCCATTTGCAATATTCACAGCGCTGGCAGATTGCATCTGGACTAGACAGCAACTCCACGTTGCCGCAATGCAGACAGGCATAATAAGTATCTGGTTCAACTTCCGTAATGAGGTCCTTTTGGGCTTTGGGAAATAAGGGCAAGCCATAACGGACTTCTTCGGGACTGTAAAAGAGTATGCTGAATTTACCATCGCTTTCCAGCAGTCCAGTACGAATTTGTCCCAAATGTTCAGCACCTTGCTGACGCATTTCGGCAAAGAATTCATCATGCGACATTTTGCCTTTGGAAATATGCTCAAGCACCATTTCACCATCTTCCACAATATAAAGCGGTTTGCCTTCGAGCAGATCTTCGAAGGACTGATATTGCATGGTCAGGTAGGTGGTAAGACGGTATAAAATAATAATGGTAGCCATGACGATAAATGCCTGCAGCAAAGGCAGTGTTTCATCGAACATAGGATCGCCTGCGATTGAACCCAAAGCCAAGATAATTGCGACTTCGAAAATAGAAAGTTGACGTACCCCACGTTTACCGGTCAGGCGCAAGAATACAATGATCATGGTATACATGACCAGGCAGCGCAGCAGAATTTCGCCAATAAAGGTCCAGTCAGTGTCATGGATAAAAATCGTGAAAAAATCCATAGGCTTAGCTCATATTTCCTTAAGTGAACTGAGTGTAGCAATGAACTTGGATGTGAAGTTTAGTGATTATGTTTATACAGGTAAGATCTCGGTATCATCAGTTATCGATTAGCCGATGATGAACATGAATTACCAATTTAAAAATATTATATTTTTCAATTAATAACAAAACTATAAAACTCCAACGACATTCAAGTTTGAGAATGGAATCTTTTGTGCTTGTTTCAAATTTCCGCTCTGTTTTAATAATACCCGTCTGAATTTTTTAATATCATAATCATTATTGTAGATATTATTTTATTAATAAATCAGTTTCTTAATTATATCGTATGGAAAATAATGTATGAATATTCATGCATTTTGACAAGATGATTGATAATAAGGGTGGGTGAATAGATGAAAAAGGCCACGTTATGTGCAGTTGCTTTTGGACTAATGAATACGGCATATGCGGATGCAGACTGGGATTATAAGCATACCCATCAGTGGGGTTCACTGAGCGATAAATATGCTGCATGTAATAGCGTAAATCAGTCACCTATTAATATCGAAGGCAGCGTAAAGGCAGAACTGGAACCTTTAAAGTTCAGCTATAACACCATGATTCATGCGATCGAGAATAAAGGTCATACCGTGCAGGTAGATTTTGCTCAAGGTGGCAAATTACAGCTGGACGGCGATACCTTTGTGCTGAAACAGTTTCATTTGCATAGCCCGAGTGAAAACTTGATCAAGGGCAAAAGCTATCCACTAGAAATTCACTTTGTGCATGCCAATACTAAAGGTGAACTTGCTGTGGTCGGCATGATGTTCGAGCAGGGTGCAGAAAGCCAGATGCTCAAACGTATGTGGAATCGTTTGCCGAAAAAACAAGGTGAAAAAGTGGTATTAAGCAAGCCGCAACCGGTGAATCAGATGCTGCCTAAAAACCTTGATTATTATCGCTTTAGCGGGTCACTGACGACACCACCATGTTCGGAAGGGGTACGCTGGCTAATTCTGAAAGATATTCAGCAGGCTTCGGCGCAACAGATTGCAGCGTTCTCCAAACTTATGGGACATCCGAATAATCGTCCGATTCAGCCCTTAAATGGACGAGTTATTGTTGAAAATTAATTGATAACTTCCTTAAGCAGACTGCGGTCTGCTTTTTTTATTTGCAGTAAATCAGCAGTCACTTAAAAGTTTTAAGGATAAAATAGCATTTATTTGCTTTGCCTGTTTGCCATGTCTTTTGATTTGAAAACCACTGTTCAGCCCGATGCCGATCTTACTCCGCAGCAGAGAAAGCTGAACCGTCTGATTGATAAAATTGAACAGCAGCAGCTTGAACTGAAGCAGTGGCAGCAGGCGCAGGAACAGATTCAGCAATATACCCGTCAAACCTTGATGCCGGTCTATCATGAGTTACATACAGTGCTGTTTCAGCAACTGGAACAGTTATGGAAGAATTTGCATGAGGCAGAATTTTCCAAGGCCGAGGCGACGCAGCTAGATGTTAAAATCCAGTATCTTGCGGCTTATTTAACCGACTCCCAATCTTTATCAAAACAACAGGCCGAAATTGTTGATGAGATTTATAATTACTATCAACAGCATATTGAACATAGCCAAGCCAGAAAAAATAAAAAGCAAAGCGTAAAGGATGTTGAGCTGTTCTTTGCTGATGACGATATTTCGGATCAGGCAGCACCTGAAGATTTTGAAGAATGGGATAGCGAAAAGTATAGTCAGGCACGAGAGCAGGCCAAGCTCAAACGTCAACAGGAAAAACTGGAACAGGCGGCGAAGTTGGCAGAGCAGTCTTTAAAAACAGTGTATTTAAAAATTGCGGCAACCATTCACCCGGATCGTGAACCGGATGAAGCCAAGAAAGTAGAAAAGACTGAGTTACTACAATGCGCGAATGAGGCCTATGCGGCGCAGGATTTATTTTATTTACTGAAATTGCAAATCCAGATTGAGCAAAATCGGGGTGTTTCACAAAAGGGTTTAAGTTCCGAGCAGCTAAAGTTTTATCAACTGGCTTTGGATATGCAAAGCCAGAAACTGGATGAGCAAATAGAAGAAATTATTCAATTGTTGAGCTGGAATAAAAAAGGCCATATAGGCAAGGTGAAAATTACCGATTTATATAAGCAGGTGGATGCAGATACTTCAGCGCTGAAAAAGCAGTTAAAAGGGGAGAAAGAACGGTTGAAGTATATGAAGAAGGTAAGTGGGGTGGAGATGTTGATGGAGCATCAAGTTCTTTAGTTTCCCTCACCCCTTGCGAAGCCGTGCTTCTCATCCCAAGGGGAGAAGGAGCTGTATGTGATTTTATAATTTCATCCAATCCAAAATGAAAGTTCCCTCTCCTGAGCAAGTTTTAAAGCACTGCTTTAAAACGAAGCGCAAGTGAGGGTTAGGGAGAGGTTATGAAAATCTGTTATCCTCCCGCAAAATAATAAAAACAAAATCCCATGAACAAAAAACTCGATCCCCAACTACTTATCTTTGCCAAATCCATGCACCACACCGCCACTGATGCTGAAAATCTCATGTGGCAAATACTCCGTGCCAAGCGATTTATGAATTTTAAATTTCGACGTCAGTATGTGATTTTAAATATTAATTCATATCCATTATTTTAGGAGATTGACTTATAATTATGCTAAATTAAAAGGTGTGAGAAATTTATTTAAGTTTTTGAATACTAAAACCTTTTTTTAATTGAAATGTGTTCAAATTTATATGATAACTAAGTTGGGGTGGGCGATGGATAAAATTGAATTTTACTTTAAAGTATTAGCGAGATATGACCTTTATGTACAACTTGCTAATACGAAGGCTTCAAACCAAATAACATTCTTATCAAGTATTTTAGTTGCTATAACTGCTCTGGTTGGTTGGGGAATTTCCTTTACTAACATGGATATTTTAGGCTGTATGACTATAGTTTTATATGGGTTTTTTTTATACTGCTGCGGTGAGTGGTATATGCATTGTATGAATGTAATACAACCAAACAGGAAAAGAAGCAAAAGTGATAGTAATAGTGATGTGAAAATTGACGAAGATGAACTTTCAACTATTTTCTATAGTGACGTGGCAAAATTCAAAGATTTACAAAGCATCAAAGACAAAGTTGAGGCAAAAGACGAACAGAGTCATTTAGATGATCTAATTAATCAAGTTTATATAATGGCGAGTGTTACCGAAAAAAAATTTGATGATTATCAAAAAATTCAGCCTTGGTTAATAAGTGCAGTTGTAATAAGCATATTCATTCTGTTGTTAACGTGTATATCTAAGATCAATTAAATAATATTAGAGTCTAAAAGATGAGTTTTAAATTTTCAAAAAATGATTTTGATAACTATGTAAATCAAGGGATTAAGAAGAAAGACCTAATTCTGGACTCTATCAAAGGTGAATCAGCTATTGGCTTAGATTCACAGTATAAGAGTACAGGCAGGCTGAGTGAAAGTAATGAAGGGCTAGTTTTGACAATTAACGAGCCTCAGCAATATCAGTTACAATCACAAATTAGAGAGGCATTTGGCCGTTCTAACACTATAAATACAAGAGGGATTGCTGACCATCAAGATTTTAGCGAGCTAATACATGGTGGTCAGATGAACCACTTTATTACAACAATATTTGTTGATATTAAAGGTTCAACAAGTTTGTCATTGAAATACCCTGATGATCTAGAATTTATATATAAGTTTAAGAATGCTGTAATTAAGAGTTGTATTGAAGTTATTCATGCCTTTGATGGGTGCGTACATCGAATTATGGGTGATGCAGTATTAGGTTTTTTTGGGTCATCAGAGATTGATAGACCTCAATCGATTTTGGACTGCTTGAATGCTGCTGCAATGCTTACAGTAGTATTAGAGCATACAATTAAGCCATGGCTTCAAGAACAAAAAAGTGATTTTAATGTTCTAGATTTCGGTTTTCGAGTTGGTTGTAATTTCGGTAATGATGATGAAGTTTTATGGGGTAACTACGGCTTTGGTCAAATTGGAGAGATTTCCCCTACTGGATTACCTGTTGATCTTGCGGCTAAATTACAGAGTTTAGCTAGCAAAAATCAAATTATGATGGGACAAGGATTATTAGAGTTTTTTAACTTTCCGAACGATTTCTGTAAGATTAAAACAGTAATTAGGAATGGAGAAACTATTGAAAAAGAGTTTATTTATCCTAATTATAAGAAGGCTGACGGTACTGATTTGAATTATATTATGAGATCGTTAAAAACACATAAATATATATTAGGATTGCCATTGCCACTTGATTTAAAACAAATGATATCAGTAAATGTTAATGCTGATGAAAAAGTAATACCTAATAATAATTTTAAATTAAAAGCAGAAGTGACAAGTCCTAACGGAAATATTGAAAATTATTATTCTAATTCTAGAGTAATTAGAAAAGATTCAAAGATTAAAGCTATATTAAGTGGTGAAAATATTAGATTGCTTCAGAGATATAAAGTTATTTTCTATAAGAAAAATCATTCAGGATTTAATGATGAAGAGATTTTAAAAACGTATCTTCAAGAAGAAATAGACGATAATGATATTGATGTTGGACAAGCTCAAAGTATTTCAACTTTTTTTAAAGTTGGAGAGTTCCAACGAGATTGTAATTTCAAAGGTTTACACTATATTAAGTGTGAAGTAAAGGATACTAGTGGTAGTGTAATATTTAGAGATTATATTTACGTACCAATAGAATAGTAAAATCTTATAAATTGTATTATATCAAAATCCCCTCACTAAGAGGGGATTTTTAAAATCAAACTACAGCATTAAAGCGCCGCAATCTGCTCCATATTCGCTTTAATCTTCGCTAATTGGTCAGCAAACTCAGCAAGTTTTACTTTCTCGCCTTCAACCACAGCAGCAGGTGCTTTCGCCACAAAACCTTCATTAGAAAGTTTAGTTGCAATCTGGTCATGCTGTTTTTGAACCTTGTCTAAGTCTTTTTGTAGACGACCCAATTCCGCTTTAGGGTCAATTAAACCCTTCATTGGAACGAATACAGAAACATGACCAACAACACTTGATGAAGACAATGGCGGTTGTTCAGCATCAGCCAAGAAGGTAATACTTTCAACTTTTGCCAATGCTTTAAACAATGGTTCAATACGTGCGATTTGCGCTTTTTCCGCATCAGTTGTATTTTGCAGAAGAACAGGCAACAAACGCGCATTACCTAGACCCATCTCACCACGGATGTTACGTACCGCACCAATCAAACCTTGTAGCCATTGCATATCTGCTTCAGCCTGGTCATTAATCAACGCTTGCTCAGCAACAGGGTATGGCGCCAACATAATGGTTTCGCCAGTGATGCCGAGTTTAGGTGCAAGTGTTTGCCAGATTTCTTCTGTAAGGTACGGCATTAACGGATGTGCCAAACGTAACGATGCTTCCATCACAGAAAGAAGAACACGACGTACTTCAGCTTTACGCTCTTCAGACACATTTTCATCGTTCAGAACCGGTTTGGTTAATTCAACATACCAGTCACAGTATTCATTCCAAATGAACTCGTAAATCGCTTGCGCAGCCAAGTCTAAACGGTAGGTTGCAAATGCTGTTTGCACCGCTTGTTCCGCTTTTTGCAGACGGCTTACGATCCATTGTTCAGGCAATTCCCAAAGGTCTTGACGTGCTTCTGAACCAATCGTTTGACCTTCGACATTCATCATCACGAAACGCGTTGCGTTCCAAATTTTGTTGGCAAAGTTACGGTAGCCTTCAACACGTTTCATGTCGAACTTAATGTCACGACCAGTGTTGGCAAGCGCACAGAATGTGAAACGAACCGCATCAGTACCGTAAGATTGAATCCCTTCAGGGAATTCCTTACGGGTTGATTTTTCAATCTTCGCCGCTTGTTTTGGATTCATCAAACCTGTGGTACGTTTTTGTACCAGTGTTTCAAGATCCACACCGTCAATCAGGTCTAATGGGTCAAGCACGTTACCCTTCGATTTAGACATCTTCTGACCTTCACCATCACGTACCAAACCATGTACATACACAGTTTTGAACGGTACTTGTGGCGTACCATCTTCATTTTTCATGAAGTGCATCGTAAGCATGATCATACGAGCAACCCAGAAGAAGATGATGTCAAAACCTGTCACCAATACATCAGTCGGGTGGAAGGTATTTAAGAAATAGTTTTCTTTATCTTTCG
This sequence comes from Acinetobacter sp. VT 511, assembly GCF_001077515.1. NCBI lineage: Bacteria > Pseudomonadati > Pseudomonadota > Gammaproteobacteria > Moraxellales > Moraxellaceae > Acinetobacter > Acinetobacter sp. VT 511. Next base: position 113,922 of record NZ_LFRE01000048.1, read on the forward strand.
CTTCGTCACCTGTCCAACCTAAAGTTGAGAATGTCCAAAGACCTGATGAGAACCATGTATCTAACACGTCTTCGTCTTGGTTCAATTGAACATCGGCAGGAATGTTATTTTTCGCACGTACTTCAGTTTCGTCACGACCAACGTATACATTGCCGTCCGCATCGTACCAAGCAGGGATACGGTGCCCCCACCACAATTGACGTGAGATACACCAGTCTTGAATGTTGTTCATCCAAGCCATGTACATGTTGCTGTATTGCTCAGGTACAAACTTGATACGACCGTCTTGAACCGCTTCAATGGCAGGTTTCGCAAGTGGCGCGATCTTCACATACCATTGGTCTGTCAATAACGGCTCAACGATTACGCCAGAACGGTCACCGCGAGGTGGTTTAAGCGTATATGGTTGGATCTGGTCTAACCAGCCTTCAGCTTCTGCTTGTTCAACTAACTTTTTACGTGCTTCAAAACGTTCTAAGCCAACGTATTCGCTAGGCGCAGGAATAGTTTTAGAGATTTGCTCCCCGGCTTTGGCGATGTATTCAAACTCAGCCAACACTTCAGCATTTTTGTTGAAGATGTTGATGATTGGCAATTCGCAACGTTTACCTACTTCATAGTCGTTAAAGTCATGCGCAGGAGTGATTTTTACACAGCCTGTACCGAATTCTTTGTCGACATATTCATCTTTAACGATTGGAACAGCACGACCTGTGATTGGCAGAATGATGTTTTGTCCGACCAAGTGTGCATAACGTTCATCATCAAGCGCAACCGCAACCGCCGTATCACCGAGCAAAGTTTCAGGACGAGTCGTTGCCACAACGATATGATCTTTACCATCGTGCGTACGAAGTGACTTGTCTTCAAAGAAATATTTGAAGTGCCAAAGTGAACCTGCTTCTTCTTTATCAGACTCAACTTCTAAATCAGAAAGCGCAGTTTGAAGTTTAGGATCCCAGTTCACCAGACGTTTACCACGGTAAATCAGACCTTCTTCATGCAGTTTAACGAACACTTCTTTCACTGCGTTAGATAGACCTTCATCCATGGTGAAGCGTTCACGTGACCAGTCAACTGAAGAACCTAGGCGACGGATTTGACGGGTAATGTTACCGCCAGATTGTTCTTTCCATTCCCATACTTTTTCGATGAACTTTTCACGCCCTAGGTCATGACGGCTGATGCCTTGCGCACCCAACTGACGCTCTACCACCATTTGCGTTGCAATACCTGCGTGGTCAGTACCCGGTTGCCATAAAGTATTTTTACCCGACATACGGTTGTAGCGCGTCAACGCATCCATGATGGCATTGTTAAAACCATGACCCATGTGCAAGCTACCGGTGACGTTTGGTGGCGGAATCATGATACAGAAAGACTCGCCTTTTTCAGACGGCTTGAAGTAACCGCGCTCCTCCCAGGTTTGGTACCATTTTTTCTCGATCTCGGTCGGATCGTAAGTTGTAGCAATATTTTGCGCTGAATCAGTCATAGTTCGAACAGATCAAAAGTGGATAAAAAATTGCATCTATTGTAGCAAAAAAAATGGCGGCTGCGGCAGCTTAACCAAAAGCAAACTTTAAGCAATTGGCAGTAAGCTGAACTCATCGTATGATAGCAACAGCGCCAGACAACTCATCACAAAATTTAAATAACAAGATGAATATTAAGGATAAGAAGATGAGCTATAACATTTCCCTGAAAATACAGCCAGAAACTCACTATCGTTTCCGCGATATTCATTCCCGTCTTAATAGTGGTGATCAAACCAGTCTGTCCAAAGCCTTGGGTGAAAACCTCACGGATATTGCCTGTGAAATTATTGATCAGGTCTTTGGCCGCCTTGCGCGTCTTTCAAATTCTGCGGATCGCGAGTCTGAAAAAGTCGTTCAGCAAATTGTTGAGACCACACGTAAATATATGCCATGGTCAGTGTCATTTTTTGGCAATGAACGGCTGATTCCAATGGTGAATTATCTTTATGAAATGACCCATGAAATTGAAGGCGATTATTACGTGCGTTATCCCATTCAGAAGACACTGGCGATCGAATTACTCGGCTATGTAAAAGAAATGGAAAGTGGCAATCATCACTGTGTTTCACCTGCCTTAAAGACTTTTATTGAAGTGGTGGATCAGGGGGTTACCCATCTGGTACGTCAACCCAAAAACATGCTGAAGTTCAATATGGTGGTTGATAAAACCCTGAATGGTGTGATTAATTTAACTACGCAGCTCGGTTATAAGCGTTTTGACAAGTTGGGAAGCCTGTATGATGCACCGACTATCAGTCATTACTTCGAGCATTTTTTAGCGTTTTTAGAAGATGAAGTAAAACAGACATCGGATATTTAAAAGAGATAGAGGGATCAATGGCAAAGCTGGAAAGTTTAAATGGAAAAGTGGTCTGGATTACCGGAGCATCTTCAGGGATTGGTAAGGCAGTCGCGCAGGAATGTGCGTCACAGGGAGCGCAGGTAGTTTTAACGGCACGCCGTTTTGAAGAACTGGAAAATGTGCGTCTCAGTTTAGCTAATCCTGATCAGCATCTATCTGTCATTGCTGACATTACCGATGAAACCCAGGTGGAAAAAGCCTATGCCAAGGTTTTGGAAAATAAAGGCCGGATTGACTGGCTGATCAATAATGCTGGTTTAAGTCAGCGTGCCTTGATTGCTGATACTACCATGCAGACTGAACGCGCCATTATGGAAGTGGATTATTTCTCGCAAGTGTTTTTGACAAAAACGGTCTTGCCAACTTTCTTGAAACAGCAGTCTGGACGTATTGCATTTATTTCCAGTGTGGCAGGTTTGCTCGGCACCCAGTATCGCGCATCCTATTCCGCTGCCAAAGGTGCAATACATATGTGGGCGAACAGCCTGCGTGCTGAAGTGGCAGATCAGGGTATTCAGGTCTCGGTGATTTTCCCGGGCTTTGTCAAAACCAATGTCTCTTTTAATGCCTTAAATGGTGAAGGTAAACCGCAAGCCAAGCAGGATGAAGCAATTGAAAATGGTTTAGAGGCTGATGATTTTGCTAAACAGACGGTGAGGGCGTTACAGCAGGGCGAGGAATATATTGTGGTCGGTGGCAAGAAAGAAAAACTGGGCGTACTGGTTGCACGTATTTCACCAAAGATGCTGTATAAAATGATTCGCAAGACTAAAGTGAAATAAATTATTTAGCATACATAAAAGGGCAGCATTGCCCTTTTTTTGATATTCCTTAAAAAGAGAAAATTAAAATAGATCTTTTTATAAATCAAAACATGATCGTTATATTCATATTTAAATGGATATTGAAAGTTCCGTCTCCCTCTGGGATGAGAAATATAGCTTCGCAAGAGGATGAGGGGATTTCTTAGAAAAAACCTCTCCCTAACCCTCTCCTGCAAGGAGAGGGAGTTCCCTTTGTAGTGATTCCATAATGATTTATGAAAGAACCCTAATATACGTACCATTTATTTCTGGAGAATCGGATCCAGAAAGTACAGCTCTGATAACACGGATATGCAGTAAATTACCTTTTCACTCTGGTACTTAAGCTGAAAACCGGTATGTTAATTAAAAATAATAGTGAATTGGAATAAGCTCATTCGATGAAAACACCGGTGCCAGACTACCTCAAGCATGTTTTAACTTCCTGCCGTGACAATGAAAAAGGTGCTCTGGCAGATTATATTCCTGAGCTGGCAGCAGTCGATCCAGATAAGTTTGCTTTGGCACTTTCCACCGTAGATGGCACGATCTATTCCACCGGTGATGACGAAGTTGAGTTCACCATGCAGTCTATGTCCAAGCCTTTTGCTTATGCCTTGGCTTTGCAGAAAGTCGGCTTGACCAAGGTCATGGAAAAGGTGGGCGTGGAACCTTCGGGGGAGGCTTTTAACCAGATTTCACTGGAGAAAGACTCCAATATTCCAAAAAATCCGATGATCAATTCGGGTGCAATTACCACCCACTCCTTGATTCCCTATAAACGGACAGTGTCCCGTGCAGAGCAATTGCGCCGTTTTTTAAGTGGTTTGGCTGGGCGTGAACTGAGTTTTGATACAGATGTGTATACCTCCGAACTGAAAACAGCGTTTCGTAACAGATCCTTGGGCTATATGCTGCGTACCGTGGGGGTGCTGGAAGAAGATCCAGAAGCGATTGTTAATGGCTATATCAAGCAGTGTTCAATCAAGGTGACGGTCAAGGACCTGGCGATGATCGCCGGGGTACTCGCTAACGGCGGAATTCAGCCACAAACCGGTAAAAAATTGCTGGACCGTTCTGTAGTGCGGCAAGTCCTGAGTGTGATGCTCACTTGCGGCATGTATGATGCTGCCGGTGACTGGCTGACCACCGTGGGTATTCCGGCCAAAAGTGGGGTTGCAGGCGGTATTATTGGCGTGTTACCTGGACAGGTGGGTATCGCCGTGTTTTCTCCGAGAATTGATGAGCATGGACATAGTGTACGTGGCGTCGATATTTTTGAACGTATGTCCCGGGAAATGGGGCTGCATTTGATGGAAGGGACACCATCGGCACAAACTATTTTGCAAAGTCGTTATCTCACCGGTAAACGTGATCATGTGGTGGTATATGAACTACGTGGCGTATTGCAGTTTACTGAATCGGAAATGCTGCTACGTATATTGCAAGATGAACCGGAAGGCAAAAAACGGATTGTGTTGGATCTGACCAATTTGACCTTAATTCATAATGTCGGTGCCCGAATGTTATTTGAAGGTGTGGCCCGTTTGAAAAAGGATGGTCATCCAGTCGTGGTGGTTGACTCGGAAGGAATTTTGAGTGAAGCCCAAATGAAGGGAAATAAAAGGGTCGTGGTCAAAGAAAAACTGACCAAGTATCTGGAAAAATTTCAATAGACGTTTTTCTGCCAGCTTGCTTCAGAATAGGATATCTGTCAGTAAATAAAAAAGCCCCGATAATGCGAGGCTTTTTTCAAATCTTGAAATTCTTATTTAATATGTTCAGCAATATCGGTAAAGATCACGCCTAACCCATGTGCACCTGCATCAGGATAGCCCAAGCTACGGTCACCGACCGTACCGGCACGACCCATACGCGCCACGATATCTTTGGTGGATTCTGCACCTTTTACTGCCGCCGCTGCACCCAACACAAAGTTTTCTTTAAATGTCTTGTCGGTATTGGCAGACCAGGAATCTGCACATGGCACTAAGGCATCAATCAGGGTCTTGTCACCAACGACTGCTCCACGGCCAAATGAACGCTCACCGGTAACTTGAATACCTTTCACTGCTGCTTGCAGCATCTCGGCAAAATCTGACACAGTTAATGTGGATTTGCCTTGAATGGCTTTACTCGCTGCACGAAACGCTGAACCCCAGATTGGACCCGACGCACCGCCACAGTGTTCCATAATAATCATTGAACTATTTAGCAAGAATTCATCCATGTGCTGTGCTTGAATCAGGCTTTGCCATTCACGTTTCAGCTGTTTAAAACCTTTAGCTACACTCATGCCAAAATCACCGTCGCCTGCATGGGCATCCAGCTCGCAGAATGGCACTTCATTTTTGATGATGCAGGCCGCCATCACATCGACCACATAGCGCATGTTTTCAATCTTGAACTGTTCATTTTGAATTTCAGCATGTTCAGGCTGAGTTTCGACTTCCGTATTTATTACATCTTCTGCTGCGGCATTTTTTGTTGAGAAGATTAAAGGCTGTGCTGCTGAACCATCCATTTTAAGAGCGGGCGTATTGGCCTCTGCATCTAAATAACCTTTTAGTTCATCATCCACAGCTAGCAATGACACCGAAGCACCGTTCATGTCGATACTGGTCATGTAGTTGCCGACAAAAGTACGGTAAATCTTGATGCCTTTGCTTGCTAGATGTTCGCAGACGTCGTTATTGAACACATACAATTCTTGCAGTGGCGTTGTACCAAAGCCATTTACCAGAACAGCCACTTCAGTTAGGTCAGGACGATCCAGGAACAGGTCATCGACAATGCGTTGCGCCAGTTCTTTAGAAGGCAGGATTTTTTCACGACGGATCCCCGGTTCGCCGTGGATGCCGACGCCGTATTCCATTTCGTCATCAGCTAAAGTGAAGGTTGGTGTGCCTTTGGCTGGAACGGTACAAGAGGTAAAGGCAAAACCCAGACTGATTACGTTGTCTGCTGCTTTTTGTGCCAGTTCTTTGACACGTGCCAGCTCATAACCTTTAGAGGCAGCAGCACCAGCGATTTTATGCACGAAGATTGTACCGGCAACACCACGACGACCAACGGTATATAGGCTGTCTTTGACTGCAATGTCATCTGCCACTTTCACGTAATCAACTTTGATGCCATCTTCAGTCGCTAATGCTGCGCCATTCTGGAAATTCATCATATCACCAGAATAGTTTTTGATAATCATCAGGACGCCTTTGTCTGTTGCGACTTGCTGCAATGCTTTATAGACCTGAATCTGTGAAGGAGAGGCGAATACATCACCACATACAGCAGCGTCTAGCATGCCTTGACCGACAAAGCCGGCATGGGCAGGTTCATGACCGCTACCACCCCCACTGATCAGGGCGACATTTTGGTGTTTTTCTTTTCGGGAAATGATTTTATAAGATTCATTAAATGCCAGTTCTGGATGTGCCAGGACAAAGCCTTTGCACATTTCAACAACGATGTTTTCAGCACCGTTCATGAGTTTCTTCATTGGAACACCAATAGTCATTGATTGGGGAGATAAATTTATTGATCTATTATTCATGAAAGTGAGGATTTTTGCAGACTTAAAAATGTAATAACGAACAATTTTGGAATGATGGGTTAGAAAAGGGACGACTTTTGATGTATATATTTCTGAAAAGAATCCCCCTTTGTTAAAGGGGAACTTGCCATGTGATTAAATGAATTACGCGATAATTCCTCCCTTTTTTAAAGGGAGGATAATATTATGAGCAATATATTTGTTACTCGAGTCTAATCTCTCATTAGTTTTTTCAGTCTTTCAAATTCAATACATGTTTTATTCTGTTCCATAATCTTTCTTACTCCATTAAATGATTCTTCGATGTAATAATGAGGTTCCATTCGTTCACGAGTGGTAGTAACCTTCTTTTCTTTTAAAAAAGAGATAGAAATTAGTTTTTTTAACAACTCATTATGATTTTTGAATTTATTATTGACTGATTGTTTTGGTAGGATTTTAAAACCAACGCCTTTCCAGAAGAATTTAATAACATCTCTTAAAAATTTGTCGTGTAAATCCTTTTCTTTTATACCACGTTCTTTAATTTCTTCGAAATATGGTTGTAATCCATCATAACGGCAAGTTGAATTATCAACATTACTTGGAGTAAGACTAGAAGTAATATTAGAGTTTTTTCTTAACTTTGGTAAAAAAGAGCAATTTCTAAAAAAAGTTGATTCATCAAAGTCACATTCGAGAAAATTCTCAAAATTTTCAAAATGACAATTATTAAATTTTAAACCTTTGAAATCAAAGTTTACTTTTTTATTTGTACTATGTAAATTTATAAGCGATAAGTTTTCAATATATTCTCCCTTCATAAATATATCTTTAAGTAAATTTGTTCTCACATTTTTATTAGATTCATTATTCAAAATTAAAAGTATAAAAAACGCAGAAATAAGATTTTTTCTATTAATATATATAATGTCAGACGATTGCCTTTGCTTTAATTCTATAAGCTCTAATAAAAGTAAAAATAAATCTTCTTTGAATTTTTCTTTATCTGAAATTCTGTTTTTAATAATAGAGACAAAATCATTGTCAAAATTGATATAATTTTTAATTATATCAATTAAGTACTCATCCAGATTAGCAACTCTAACTATATCGCTTTCAAAGAATATGCTTAAAGCAAGTTCTTTAAAGTATTCTTCAAAAAAATCATATCTAAAAGTTAGTATTTCATCATTTTCTTTTAATAATGGATGAGCATTAAATTTTGAAAAATTTCTATCAGAATATTTTTTTTCAAGTAACTCTTTCAATTGTCTCTTATTTAAGCTGCCTGAATAACGTAGAGCCATTTCCATGAAAATTTCTAGCTGCTCATCAATACTGGTATTATCTAGCTTATTAATTTCTCGTTCACAAACTTTCCCAATAAGGAAGTCATGCTTGTTTATTTCTGATTTTAAAAGGCTGCTTTCAAAATCTACAGCATCTAATTCTTCGTCATTATTAATGATTAGTTCTCTAATCATATCTAAAATATACGGAACATAACAATCATTGATTTTATAGTCACTAGCTATATCCATTGCTTTTTTTTGTTTATTAGTATCATTAAAAATTTTACTAAAGTAGGAGGTTGCCAAATTGCTATTAAAAGGGGCAGAGTAAAACTTGAAGTGCGACATAAACCACCTAATTAATTTAAAGGGTTTATGGAGTATATAAAATTGTCATACCATCATCTTAACTTTGAAGATCGTACTG
>NZ_LFRE01000049.1:0-640 GCF_001077515.1 Acinetobacter sp. VT 511
TTCGTGGTCGTGAGTTCAACGATCGTGACATTGATTTCATGTTGGATTCTCGTCATACTGCGGCCAAAGCACGAAAAAGAGGCCATTACGGGAAAGGCCCAAAGCCTTTCACAGAGCAGGATCGAGAAATGTTTCAACATAAACTGACAAAACTTTTAAAAGATTTGCAGGAGAATGTGTAAGTTTATCGAATTATATTTACGTGTTGAAGAGATGAAGGTGGCCAGAGATGAGTACCGGACAAGGCGGTATACCCGAAAGTATTATTGAATCGGTGTTACAGCAGAATGATATTGTCGATACGGTGAGCCGATTTGTGCATCTGACCAAACAGGGGAAGTATATGAAAGGCCTCTGTCCTTTTCATTCCGAGAAGACGCCTTCGTTCACCGTTACACCTGAGAAACAAATTTTCTACTGCTACGGTTGCGGCACGGGTGGAAATGCCATCAAATTCAGGATGGAAATCGAAGGGTTATCCTTTCCCGAGGCTGTCAAAACGATGGCGGAAGAAAGTCACATCTCTATGGGGGACTGGCAAGGGCGTGAATCTGCTCATGTGAATCCGGAGACGGAACGTCTGTTGGAGGCTTATGAGCTTACCGCGAAGCTGTATCATTTTTTGTTGAAAAATACAGAG
>NZ_LFRE01000005.1:0-4431 GCF_001077515.1 Acinetobacter sp. VT 511
TGTGCGAGAAATGGTCCTTCGACAATGTCGTGCTGCTGGGCGATGCGGCACATACGGCGCATTTCTCGATCGGTTCGGGCACCAAGCTGGCGCTGGAGGATGCGATCAAGCTGGCGCAGGTGCTCAGCCGCCCCGGCATGTCCGATCCGGCCAACCTGCCCGGCGCGCTGGCCGAATATGAGGCCGAACGCCATGTCGAAGTGCTGAAAATCCAGAACAGCGCGCGCAATTCGACCGACTGGTTTGAAACGCTCGACCGCTATCTGGATTTCGACCTACCGCAATTTGCCTATTCGCTGATGACCCGTTCGCAGCGCGTGGCGCATGAAAACCTGCGCCTGCGCGACAAGGCATGGCTGGAAAGCCAAACCTATGTACTCGCATAAAAAAACAAAATCTACACGATGAAGAGCTTCACCGTATACCCCTTCAATGACAAATTCCAGTGATAACGGTTCTACATCTATTCCGATTTCTTCCGCAACTTCACGCTTCACAGCATCCGTCAGGGTTTCACCTGCATTCTGGCTCCCACCAGGCAGGATGTAGATGACTTCATCATTATCATCCTGCTTCATTGCAAGCATTCTCCCGTCTTTAATGATCAATGCTTTTGCAGAATTTCTAATCTTTCTCTCCATTGCTAATCCCCCATATATATCTGTATCATGTTGCTGAAGGTTGATTCCATTTAACATCACGATCTCCATGAAAAATATTTTAACACATACATTTTTCGCAAAGATATTCCGCAGAACTACGATATGGCGCTGCTGAAATCTCCCGCAGAAGCGATCAAAGATCCTGCTACGTTCAAAACTGGCTGGGTTGTTTTACTGCTTCTGCTGGTGGGATTTTTCGTCCTGGAACCGCTCGGCATTCCGGTGAGCGCCATTGCAGCTGTGGGCGCGCTGATATTATTTGTCGTCGCTAAACGCGGTCATGCGATTAATACGGGTAAAGTCCTGCGCGGTGCCCCCTGGCAGATTGTCATCTTCTCGCTCGGCATGTATCTGGTGGTTTATGGCCTGCGCAATGCCGGATTAACGGAATATCTTTCTGGCGTACTCAACGTGCTGGCGGATAACGGCCGGTGGGCCGCGAATATTAGAATCGATAGTCTATTAGCTAATCATGAAATACATCTTCTTCCCGAAGGAATTGAAACGATTATCACAACGAGCGAGATTGCCGAACAACAGCAGTTAAATGTACAAAATATCATTCTGGTAAGTGAAATGATTACAAGTGATGATATGAAGAATATTTCGATTCAGTTAAATCGTGGACTACTCAAATATTATTTATCACCAGATGATGTTTTTTTCCTAAATGAAGACAATCCAATTGATTTGTTAAAAAAACTTACAGAACTAGGCGATATTCAGCATTTATATACCAGTATTGTGGAAAGAGAAAAAATGTCGAGTACCAATATTGGGAATTTGGTCGCGATGCCCCATCCATTTTTTGTCCCATTTATATAAGCTATATGCAGAGACTGGAGAATACATTCCATATAACGCAAAAAACGCCTGCTTCGGATCGAAGACAGGCGATTTCTCAATTGATCTATTTCAAACCTTTGGCAAGTGTATCGCCGACTTTCCAAATATCACCTGCGCCCATCGTAATCACAAGATCTCCTGGCTGCAGACGATGTTGCAGATCAGCTACCACTTCTTCTTTTGTAGGAAGGTAACGTGCAGAAGCATTACTGTTTTGAACGATCAGTTCAACCAGTCGGGCTGAGGTTACCCCTTCGATCTGTTTTTCGCCCGCAGGAGAATAGATGTCCGTAATAAGCACCTCATCCGCTTCCGCGAAAGCACGACTGAACCAATACCTGTAAAAACGAGAAAAATATTAAACATTAACAGCAGCAATGCGCCCCTGTTCCGTGTTAGTAATGCCATGATTCCATCCTCCGTAGTTGTCAAAATGTTGCTTAAGCTTTATCTTTTGCAATCCCGAGCAAGAATACACTAGCGGCCTGACGATATAGAGCGAGAGCCTGATCAGGTTCCATCCCCCGTGACATCTGACTAAGGCCAATAATGGTACTTCCCAATATGAGCGCGAGATTATCTACATTGTCTGCTTTGAACTCACCGCTCTCAATGCCTTGCTCTATCATTTGTTTATTAAATTGAATATGCCGCTCAAACATTAGGGAGATCCGCTCCTAAATATCATTTTCTTTCTTTCTGAACTTCTTGCGGCAGCAACGGCATCGCCAGCTGCAGTTTGTTCTGCACCTGAACCTGCGCGATATCCGCATCAGTACCAGACTCAAAGGTCAGGGTGATCTGCACGGTACCCGTGGAGTCACTGTTAGAGGACATGTACATCAGGTTATCGATACCGTTCATATTCTGTTCGATAACCTGTGTCACCGTGTCCTGCACTGTTTTCGCATCAGCGCCGGGGTAGGAGGCGGAGATCGTTACTGCCGGCGGTGCAATCGTAGGATATTGCGCCACCGGCAGTTTGAGGATCGCCAGCCCCCCTGCCAACATGATGATAATGGCGATCACCCACGCAAAAATCGGGCGATCGATAAAGAAATTAGGCATGAATTCAGGCTGACCTCCAGTAATTTTCCCAAGGAAACACACATCTCGGAGATCTCTTCATTCCCGCTGCGGATCGCACTCCATTTCATTGTATTCAATGTATTCAGGAGAAAGTGCGGATTCATCTGGGCCAGGAGCATATGAAAATGTACCGCTTCCTTCTGGCGTTCTTCCGCCTTGAGTCTGGCGATCATCTGATTGGCATCATCCAGCATCGTATTGAACGTACGGGTCAGTTCCAGCACTTCCCCACGGCTGCGGCCTTCAGGGATACGGACCTTGAGGTTTTTGCGTACAACCTCCTTCATCTGGTTCTGCAGATGTGATAAAGGCCGAGTGAACGTCGCCGAGATCATAAAGGCCATGAGCACTCTGCTTCTTTCATTCTCTGATCAGCATTTTGCCTCGTTGTCCCAAAAACTTCAGCATATCTCAACTCATCTATTCGTAAAGGAGTATCTGTACTTAGTCCTGTACCTGTATGTCTAGCATCAACAATGGCTAATTGAACAATATGAAACTCTGATAAAGATAGAGTTTGAAAAGCTTGGTTTAACCGATTGGTTTTTACAACTAATTCTTTTGACATAACTCGATTGAAATATTTTTATACCCACAGATTATAACAATGTGGGGATAACTACAACTGTTTAATTAAGGGTGTAATTAGGAGGGTAACTAAACGTGGGGGAATACAACGATTAGTTATTGAAATTTAATAATTAAAACTAAGTTAAAAACACGTCAATACCAAGAGGTATTGGCTGTAAATGATATTTCGTTTCAGATTCCGCAGGGTGAAATATGCGGATATATTGGGGAGAACGGTGCCGGTAAATCAACAACGATCAAGATGTTGACCGGCATTTTGGTGCCTACTTCAGGGCAAATATCAGTTGGTGGATATGTTCCGTATCAGGAACGGGAGAAGTTTGTACAGAATATAGGTGTTGTTTTTGGTCAGCGCAGTCAATTGTGGTGGGATATTGGTGTTATCGAATCCTTCCATTTATTGCGCAAAGTATATCGAGTCGGAGAGGTCGATTTCCGTAAACGGCTGGATGAACTGGTTGAGCGGGTGCAGCTTCAGGATCTGTTAAGCCGTCCCGTACTCCTTCACTATTTTTTGGACATCTGTAACCTGTTTTGCCGCCTCAGCGTTGGACATTTTTTTGAGATCCTCATGATCCCAGGCATGATTGCCTACAATCTGACCCCGATCATGTATGAGTTTGAGTAATTCCGGATGGCTTTTCACCCGATATCCATTGACGAAAAATATCGCTTTAGCGTTATGTTTATCTAAAGTGTCGATCAGTGAAGTAATCATTTTTTCTTCTTTGGGTCCATCATCAAAAGTTAACAAGACCACTTTGTTTGGGCTCGCTTCATCGTTTGGTTTAATATAATAATTTTCATTCATATGATACGTCTTTTCCGCTTTCTCTTCTGTAGAAACCTTCTCCGAAGATTCAGGTTCTCTACCTGGATATCATTTTCAAGTTTATTCGCCAGTAACAAGGCTGCAAGTAATACGCCTGTTAACACACCCAAAGCCAGGTTATGCGTAGCAACAACTACAATCTCCGTCGCAATCATGTCCGAATTACTGCTCTTAGGATTATCTTTTTACTGAGTGACAGAACTCCATTCAAAGGTACTTATAGAGACCATTATCATTACCGCTACCAATGCAGCCATTGGAATCACTTTGAGCTAGTCACTGATAAATACAACCAGAATAAGAAGAAAAATGCCCGCAGAGAATGTTGATAATCGCGTAAGGTCACCTGATTTTACGTTAATCATAGATTGACCAATCATTGCACAACCGTCCATGCCACCCATAAAGCCA
>NZ_LFRE01000050.1:0-403 GCF_001077515.1 Acinetobacter sp. VT 511
GCTCTAACCGCTTTCTCCACCAGTACTTCAACAACAGCTTCCTGGAAACCACGTGCAACCGCAGAAGGCTCCAAGGTTTCTCCGCGCATTTTGGCCTGGTTGAGCACATTCAGTACAGCAGACTTCAGACCACTGAGACTGAAATCGTACGAACCTGCTTCCAGCCATACCCGTGGTAATGGCACTACATCCTCCGCTTCAGATGCCATCCGGTCCACATGCGGGCCACCCGGATAAGGACAACCCAGTGCACGTGCTACTTTGTCATACGCCTCACCTACAGCATCATCACGTGTACGACCAATTAGTTTGAATTTGCCCTCGGATTCCATATGCACAAGTTCTGTATGTCCACCAGATACGACCAGTGCCATCGCTGGATATTGCAGTTCATGAGTAAGTC
>NZ_LFRE01000051.1:0-462 GCF_001077515.1 Acinetobacter sp. VT 511
GCTCGTCTGAGCAAAATGGGTGGCGGCATCGGCGTTTACCTCGGCAAAGTCAGAGCTCGTGGTTCGGATATCCGTGGTCACCAAAATACAAGTTCCGGTGTAATCCCTTGGATTCGCCAACTGAACAATACAGCGGTCAGCGTAGACCAGCTCGGTACACGTAAAGGTGCCATTGCCGTGTACCTGGACGTTTTCCACAAAGACATTCTGGCCTTCCTCGATCTGAAGCTGAACAACGGCGACGAGCGTATGCGTGCGCATGACGTATTCCACGGCATCTGTCTGCCTGACTTGTTCATGGAGCGGGTATCCACTCGCGGCGAATGGAGCCTGTTCTGTCCGCACGAAACAAAGAAAGTGATGGGCTGGAAGGACGAGAATGGTCGTGCACTCGGACTGGAAGATTTCTATGATGAGTCCTTTGGCGAAGGTGCGTTCCGTGATAAATACGAAGAAGCAGTG
>NZ_LFRE01000052.1:0-126437 GCF_001077515.1 Acinetobacter sp. VT 511
AGTACGATCTTCAAAGTTAAGATGATGGTATGACAATTTTATATACTCCATAAACCCTTTAAATTAATTAGGTGGTTTATGTCGCACTTCAAGTTTTACTCTGCCCTATTTTATGATGCAGATGCCTTTCAGCGATATTATAGGGATAATACAGCCCCACATACTGTTGAACAAATCAAAGACGATATTTTTTACAGCATCATCGATTTATGTTGTTTGGGGAGTTACAAAGATACCTTAGATAAGATTACAGCAATATTAGGTGAGGTTACAAAGATTCAATTATCCGGGGATATTTCATTGTATGCAACAAACTCAGTAAGACAGGGTTTATGCCATCATTTAGTTAATGAAGGACATTTGAATTGGAAATTATAGAGCAGAAGAATATTAATATATTTAATAGTCCACTCGAGGTTGGATTCAGAGTGTTGATTATATTGGATGCTTTTTACCCGAGATCTTTAGATTTAACTTATTTGACTTGGTTTGATCATTTGGTAATTAACTCTGCAGATTTTGGTGGTGAGAGTAGCCTTCATCCTAAAATACCTTTTAGGGTGGGAGAGATATTGGTCAAAAGAAATTTAATTAAAGATGGGTTGGAACTAATGATGAAATATAGGCTTATCCATATTGTTAATAGTAATAATGGTATTTTGTATCAAGCTACAGATGAATCAAACTTCGTAATAGATTTAATATCAAGTGAGTATGGGATAAACCTGAAAGATAGATCGAATTGGCTATTAAATACCTTTGGAGAAAAAAGCTTTAGTGAGTTGAAATCGGTGATAGAAGATAAACTTGGTAAATGGAATGTTGAATTTCAAAATAGCTATAAAGATGGTGTTTAAAAAATGAAGCAAGTTAGAATAATTTTTTTGGAAATTCATGGTGATAATAAAATTCCTGCTAAGGTGGAGTTTTCAAAAAAATTAAACATTATCTATGGTGCATCTAATACGGGAAAATCATATATTCTTAAAGTCTTGGATTATATGTTTGGTGCGGAAAAGCTAAATAAAAAAATAAAATTTGCAAATGGTTATTCTAAGATTTTAATGGGTTTTTATTTGGATGGTAAAGGTGATTTTATTTTAGAGAGAAATATTAAGGGGGGAGATTTTTTACTGAAAAGCACGATGAATGATGAAGAAAAAAACATTATATTAAAATCTGATAATTCGAGTGTAGATAGTTTTTCATCTTTTATATTGGAGTATTTAGGGTGGGATTTAAAAAAATTAGCTAAAAACGCTAGTGGAGAAACTCAAAGTCTAACATTGAGAAATTTAGCATTTTTATCCTTAGTAGATGAGGTTTATATACAGTCTGAAGTATCACCAATATTAACTACTATTTATACTGAAAATACAGTTAGAAAAAGCTTTTTTAGATTTTTGTTAACATTCAAAGATGATTCTAATATTGTTGCAGTTGTGGATGATAAAACATTCAAGGTGAATAAAGAGGCTACTATAAAGGTTTACCAAGAAATTTTAGAAGATCTTAATTCTAGATTAGAAAATATTGATGATTATAATAATATTGAGGAGCAACTGGAGAGAATTGAAAATTTTATAAAATCATCATTTTTAGATATTGATAGATTGAAAGGTGATGTGAATTTAAAATTGAAAGAAAAGAGGTATTTTGTAAACAAATTAAATGAGTTTCAAGATTTAATAGCACAATCAAATATTCATAAAAATCGGTTTGTCACTCTAGATGATATTTATAATAGCGATATTGAAAGGTTGAAATTTGTTGAGGAAGCTGGTTTTTTAACTTTATTGAATGATCCAGAAAGATGTAAAAAATGTGGTTTTGAAATTCAAGATTCTAATTTTAGTATTTCTAGTAGTATAAAATCATCTGAAGTTGAAATAAAAAAAATTCAGTCTTTAAAGGAAGATTTGTCTTTAACTATTAAAGATGTAGATATTCAATTGAATGAATACAAAAGGGAATTGAAGTATACGGAAGAGCTTATTGTTAATATTGATTTTTCTATTAACACATTGTTGTCTGATTTAAATGTTCAACAAGAGAGTATTAACAGTTTGTTTTTGCAACGTGATTTTTTAAAACAAAGTCTAGATATCTTAGAGCAGAAAAAAAGATACACTAAAAAATTAATAGATGTGGAAGAAACTCGAAAGCCTCAAAAAAATGATAAACCAAATTTAGAATTTTCTCCAAATGATCTTAAATTATTTTCAGATATTGTATCCGACATACTTAAAGAGTGGAAATTTCCAGGTAGCAATGAGGTTGTATTTGATCTGAAAAGTTCAGACCTTGTGATTGATGATCAAGATAGGGTAAGTAATGGTAAAGGTGTTAGAGCTTTAACACATACTGCTTTTAAAGTCGCTACTGTATTATATTGCCATCAAAAAAATATTCCCCACCCTTCCTTTATGGTATTAGACACACCTCTATTGGCTTATAGAGATCCTATTTTACATAAAGCAGGACTTCTTGAAGAAGATGAAATTCAAATACAACATAATTCTGTGAAAGAGGCTTTTTTCAGGCATTTATTAAAAATATCAGATATATGTCAATTTATAATTTTAGAAAATATAGATCCTCCTGACTTTTTATATCAAGAACCTGATGTCAAAATAATTCAATTCAGTGGTAATAGTCAGCAAGGAAGGCCTGGATTTTTTCCAATTAGATAACTTTCTTATGGAAGTTTTATTATATTTGTATTTCCATGACTCTGAGGGATTTAATGATTATTGTTCGAAATCTGCTACAATTGCGCCAATTTTAAGTTATCACTTCACTGGCTTGATACACATTTATAAATGTGTACAAAACTGTGTACATATTGAAGATTTCCCATTATGTTTAAAGATCAATTAGCTAGAGAAGTAGCGGCTCGCAGGACTTTTGCTATTATTTCCCACCCCGATGCCGGTAAAACGACCATGACAGAAAAATTACTGTTATGGGGGCAGGCGATCCAGGTTGCCGGTATGGTAAAAAGCCGTAAGTCTGACCGTGCGGCGACTTCGGACTGGATGGAAATGGAAAAGGAACGTGGTATTTCGATCACGACCTCGGTCATGCAGTTCCCGTTTAAAGACAAGACGATCAACCTGCTCGATACCCCGGGGCATGAAGACTTCTCGGAAGATACCTACCGTACCCTGACTGCTGTGGACTCGGCGCTGATGGTAATTGATGGTGCAAAAGGTGTCGAGGACCGTACCATTAAATTGATGGAAGTGTGTCGTATGCGCGATACACCAATTATCTCTTTCGTCAACAAAATGGACCGTGAAATCCGTGAGCCGCTTGAGCTTCTAGACGAGATCGAAAACGTCCTGAAAATTAAATGTGTGCCAATCACCTGGCCGCTGGGTACTGGTCGTGACTTCGCTGGTGTATACAACCTGATTGAAGAAAAATTCTATGTCTATAAGGCGGGTTTCGGTTCAGTGATTACTGACATCGAAGTACGTGATGGTTATGACCATGCGGATCTGCGTGAAAAAGTAGGTGAGCTGGCATGGGCAGCATTTGAAGAATCTCTTGAACTGGTTCAAATGGCCAATGAGCCATTAGACCGTGAAGAATTCCTGGCAGGTCGCCAAACACCAGTGTTGTTCGGTACGGCATTGGGTAACTTTGGTGTAGACCATGTCCTGAATGCATTTAGTGAATATGCACCGGAGCCGAAAGCACATCCAACACAAAACCGTAAAGTTGAAGCAACTGAAGAAGGTTTTAGTGGTTTCGTCTTCAAGATCCAGGCCAATATGGATCCGAAGCACCGTGACCGTATTGCCTTCATGCGGATCTGTTCAGGTAAGTATGAAAAAGGCCTGAAAATGAAGCATGTGCGTCTGGGTAAAGATGTACGTATTAGTGATGCATTGACCTTCTTGGCGGGTGACCGTCAGCATCTGGAAGAAGCATGGCCAGGCGATATTATTGGCCTGCATAACCACGGTACTATTCAGATTGGTGATACTTTTACTTCAGGTGAAGATCTGCAGTTCACAGGTATTCCACACTTTGCGCCGGAAATGTTCCGTCGTGTACGTCTGAAAGATCCATTGAAATCTAAGCAGTTACAAAAAGGTCTGAAAGAGCTTTCTGAAGAAGGCGCAACCCAGGTCTTCATGCCGCAACATAATAATGACCTGATCGTTGGGGCAGTGGGTGTGCTACAGTTCGAAGTTGTCGCATATCGTCTGAAAGAAGAATACAAAGTAGACTGCGTGTACGAGCCAGTGAGTATTAATACTGTGCGTTGGGTTTCTTGTGATGATGAAAAGAAATTTAATGAATTCAAGAAAAAAGCCCATGACCAGTTGTCTGTTGATGGTGGCGGCCATCTGACTTATCTGGCACCAAGCCGTGTCAATCTGCAACTGATGCAGGAACGTTACCCTGACATCGTGTTCCGTAATACCCGTGAACACTAAGTAATAAAATGATTTAAAAATAAAACAGCTTCTCAGGAAGCTGTTTTATTTTGTGCTACATTCACTTATCTTTTCAAATTTGCTTGGGAATATGAAACTTAGCAATGCAGTCATGCTGAGTTCAGCAATCAGTTTAGGATTATTGCTGGGCGCCTGCGATCAAAAAAAATCAGAACCAGAAACAAAAACTCAGGATACGGTAGTCGAAATTAAGCAAGTAGAAAAGGCAGATGTATTGCCTTATCTGAATATTCAGGAACAGCCGGCCAAGATTGCACTCCCATTTTGTGAAACCAAAAACTGTATCGAACTGGATATTCAGACATTGGATACGGTAGATCCATGGCTGAACCAGTGGATGGAACGTAAACAGGCACTGGTGATTCAGGATCAGATTCGGGATAAAGATCAGCTGCAGGACATGAACTTACAACAGGCCGTCAATGCCTATGTAAAAAAGTCAGATGCCTGGCAGGAACAGATTAAAATCAATAAAGCCTATCAACTATCCATGTATACCCGCATCCCTTATCAGCATAATCAGTATGTGTTAATGCAGATTGGGGTGGATACAGAGCAGGAAAATGTTACGGTGAAGGAACGCTATTATTTTTATGTGGCAGACCGCCGCAGTCAAAAAAATCTGACGGCCTTAGATATTATTGATCCACAAAGACGGGTCACGATGGACAAGATCGTGCAAGATGCTTATGCAAAATGGCTAAAAGAAAATAGTAAAGAAGTCCGACAAACTGCTCCGAAAAAACTGTATTGGGGGCAAGCTGACTGGTTCTTTGATCAGGAGGGGATTGGGCTGCATTATCGTGGTAGGGAAATTGTCAAGGATGCTAAACAACTTGATATTTATCTTAGTCAAGAACAAACACAACAGGTCTTGAAAGCTGAAGTGTATCAGCATATGTTTTAGGATTGATGCCCGAAAACGGGTGGAATGTGATGTAACACAAAAGGGTATTGAATGCCAAAATATAACAAGATATTCGGCCTGTCTCTATTGGCGACAGTGATTCTGTTGACTGCCTGTCAGCCTCGAGAAAAGGAAGCCAAAGAGGTTAATCCACCGGAAGTCACTCAGGCAGAGCCTGAAATCGTCCAGCTCAAGGGTGAAACCGAAAAGCTTAACCTGGATCTCCCGGAATGTGATGGTAAAAGCTGTCCTGAAATCACCATTGAACGTCTGAACAGTAATCAGCGTTTTATTGATGAATTTATTGATCAACAGATTTTAGCCCGGCTGAAGGGTATGCTTGATGTTGATGCGATTACGTCAGCGAAAGTACAAGCTGCCAGTGAGCCAACACCTGCTCAATTCGCAGCTTCAGAGGCAGCTGTAACTCAACCCCAGCTCAGTGCACGTCAGCAGCTGGAAAAGCAGACTATTCCTTATATGCAGACTTTCCTGAATCTGGACAAGGAGCTGAAAGCACTCAGTGCCAATCACAGTATTAGCCTGATGATCAAGCCGAAGATCCTGAATCCTGGAAATCCGCTGGCCACAGTAGTATTAAATAGCACACATTATCTGGGTGGGGCACATGGTTCTACTGCACAGAACTATTATAACTTTGACCTGGACAGTAAAAAGCTGGTCAAACTGGATGATATTGTCCTGCCAAAACAAAAGGCGCAGCTGGAAGCTAAAGCGCATGAAGCCTTTAAAACCTGGGTAATTGATTCAGAGCTGGCAACTGATGTTGCAGAATACGAGCAGGCCTGGAAATTCAAGTTAACGGATAATTTCTTCCTCACCAAACAAGGTCTGGCACTGCAATATGCAGAATATGAAATTGGACCTTATGTGGTCGGCTTGCCGCGTTTAAATATTCCTTATAGTGATTTACAGGGAATCTTAAAACCAGAGTATCTGCCGAAAACTGAACAGGCTGCTTCAGAAGCTCAAGTTGCAAAATGAGCCTAAAACTGTTTGATACGCATACCCACTTCGATGTTCCTGATTTTGAGCATGATCGGGAACAGTTAGCTTATGCCGCTAAAAAGGCAGGAGTGGAAGGGCTAATCCTGATCGGCTTTTTACAGCAGCGTTTTCAGGACCTGATTCAAACCCAGCATTTTTTAAATAATCTTGCCGATGCGCCAAGGAGCTATCTAGCCCCCGGCTTACATCCTTTTTATATCGAGCAACATCAGCAGGATCATTTGCAGGATTTAGAGCAGATCCTGCAAACTGAAGACTGTATTGCCATTGGTGAAATCGGCCTGGATACGTTTCTGAAACAGCATAAGCAAGCAGAAATTTTCCAGAAGCAGAAAGACTTTTTTGCTGCTCAGATTGAACTGGCACAGCAGTATGACAAACCGATTTTACTGCATATTCGTAAATCCCATGCGGAAGTACTCAAAATACTGAAAGAGCATCAATTTCAACAGGGCGGTATTGCGCATGCCTTTGGTGGGGGAATTGAAGAAGCCAAGGCTTTTGTCAAACTGGGTTTCAAGATTGGGGTGACAGGACAAATTACCAATTCCAATGCCCGAAAACTGCATCAGGTGGTACAGCAGATGGGCCCGGAACATCTGGTCCTTGAAACCGATTGTCCAGACATGACGCCCTTATGTTGTCAGCATTCTACTGAACAGCGTACCCGCAATACGCCTGCAAATCTGCCCTATGTGCTGCAAGGACTGGCTAAAAGTTTGTATATGGATCAAGAGGAACTGGCAGAACAGCTCTGGAAAAATACCCATCAGGCTTTGCTTCTGGATATCTAATATAAAATCCTTGCATCAGTTGAAAACTGTATTTCAATGTATGATCCAATGAAAAAAGGCGCATTATGCAATTTCTAAAATGCTTTAGACTTGGCATCATGCATATAAATTATTTTGAGTGAGATTCACATGGCACAAGGACTATTGGCGGGTAAGCGCTTCCTGATCGCAGGTATTGCAAGTAAATTATCAATTGCTTTTGGTATTGCTCAGGCATTACACCGTGAAGGTGCAGAACTTGCTTTTACCTATCCAAATGAAAAGCTGAAAAAACGTGTAGATGATTTTGCTGCACAATTCGGTTCTGAATTGGTATTTCCTTGTGATGTGGCGGTAGATGCAGAAATTGACCATGCATTTGCAGAACTGGCAAAACACTGGGATGGTCTGGATGGAGTCGTGCATTCAATCGGTTTTGCACCTGCACATACCTTAGACGGTGACTTTACTGATGTGACGGATCGTGAAGGTTTCAAGATTGCACATGACATCAGTGCTTATAGCTTTATCGCGATGGCACGTGCTGCAAAGCCACTTTTAGCTGCACGCCAAGGTTGTCTACTCACTCTGACTTATCAAGGTTCTGAGCGCGTGATGCCGAACTACAACGTGATGGGTCTGGCGAAAGCATCACTAGAAGCGGGTGTACGTTACCTGGCATCTAGCTTGGGCGCAGACGGTATCCGCGTTAATGCCATCTCAGCTGGTCCAATCCGTACCCTTGCAGCGTCTGGCATTAAATCTTTCCGTAAAATGCTGGATCTGAATGAAAAAGTGGCTCCGCTTAAACGTAATGTCACCATTGAAGATGTTGGTAATGCTGCATTATTCCTGTGCTCACCATGGGCGAATGGCATTACTGGCGAAATCATGTATGTTGATGCCGGTTATAATACGGTTGGCATGAGCGCAGAGCTGATGCTGGATGCAGAATAAGATTTTTAATACTTATTTCAAGCAAAGAAAACCCCTCAATTGAGGGGTTTTTATTTTTTATACTAATGGACAATGATGTAAATCTGATGACATCAAGTCTAAAAAATAGGATGAAGATAATTTATCTTTTAATACTTTGCCATTAAGATGCTTAAAACAAAAAAATCAGGAAAATAACCATGTTTAAATCACTGTGGATTAGCATCATTTTCGTTATAGGCTTAGGTCTGGGAACTTCGGCTATGGCAGTAGAAGAGCACCAGCATTACAGCATGCATGACTTGGATAAAAATTTGAAAAAATTTAAAGCTGCAGAGGATTCTAAAGAGGCACAAGCAGCATTACAGATCATGCAGCAAACTGTAGAAAGCTACCAGAAACATTTACCATCCAAGCTCCAAAAACTGAAGGCCGAAGATGCACATGTAGTGGCCTATCAGGGATTGCTAAAGGATTTACTAATAGAGATTAAAAAGGCAGAACAGCTGCTTGCTGCTAAGCAGTTACAGGAAGCCCAAAATTTGTCCGTGAAAATGGATGAGATTAAAAAGCAGGGGCATCAAGCCTTTAAATAACTTATAAACAGACCATAAAAAAGACCGCAATTGCGGTCTTTTTGATTCAGGATCAAACGATTAAGCTTGACCTTCAACAGCAGTAGCTTGCGCACGTTGCATGTTGGCTTCGAATTCAGCATCAAAGTTGATTGGTGTAAGCAGTAGCTGTGGGAAGCTACCTTTAGTGACCAGATCATTCACTGCTTCACGAAGGAATGGGAACAGGATGTTCGGACAGTACGCACCAAGAATGTAAGGCAGACGCTCTTCTTCAACGCTATCAATCAGGAAGATACCTGCTTGAGTGACATCAACGATAAACGCTGTATCACCTTCGTTGTTTGCCTGTACTACCACTTTTAAAGCGACTTCAAAGTGAGTTGGATCAATCTTTTCTGCAGAAGAAGACAGGTTGATGTTCAGCTCAGGTTGCCATTGCTTGGTAAAAACTTGTGCCCCAGGTACTTCAAAAGAAATGTCTTTGGT
This sequence comes from Acinetobacter sp. VT 511, assembly GCF_001077515.1. Taxonomy (NCBI): domain Bacteria; kingdom Pseudomonadati; phylum Pseudomonadota; class Gammaproteobacteria; order Moraxellales; family Moraxellaceae; genus Acinetobacter; species Acinetobacter sp. VT 511. The sequence continues at coordinate 9,182 of NZ_LFRE01000052.1, forward strand.
ATAAATACGCTCTAATGCCAATTGTGGTTGAGCTTGTTGTTCTTCACTCATTCTTTAATCCTTAATATGAGGTGATAATTAAAGGGCAATTAAGCCAGTAATTCGTCGAGTTTGCCTTCACGCTCTAAAGCATAAAGCTGGTCAAAACCGCCGATGAATTGTTCATTAATAAAAATCTGTGGCACGGTACGGTGATTGGTGCGTTGCATCAAATCAAGACGAACCTGCGGATCTTCTTTAGACAGATTAATTTCTTTATATTCTACGCCCTTACGCTCAAGGAGCTGTTTTGCACGGACACAGTATGGACACACAGTCGTTGAATAGATAATGACTTCAGCCATGAATGAATCTCCTGATCGTAAATTATTTACTTTTCACCAAAGGTAAGCCTTGGGCTTTCCAGTTGCTGATGCCGCCATCAAGACGGTAAGCATCTGCATGACCGACCTGTTGTAGCGCAGTACCTGCAACTTGTCCAAGATTACAAATGAACACCAATGGGCGATCTGCTGTTTTTAACTCTTCGACATGTTTGGTAATTTGGCTGTATGGAATATTACGGCTACCGCTGATATGACCTTCACGGAAATCTTTGGCATCACGCAGGTCAATCAGCATGGCATTTTTTGCCTTAACCAAAATTCCCAGCGATTGCGGAGAAATTTTACGACCGTTACGTTGACCTTCGATAATGAAGAACAAAACCACCAATGCTGCAAGTGCACCAAACAAGAAGGGGTGATTCCCCATAAACTCGAACCAACGTTCCACAATTCACCTAATTACAATTTCAAAATTGCCAAGAGTATAGCTCATAAATATGGTGATCAAAATCACCGCTTCAAGGGCTAAAGCTTAAGAATATCAATTTTTTTGTTGAGCTTCCGTGATTTCATCAATTAATCGCAGATAGCTGTCCAAACGACGCGGCAAAATTTCACCTGAATCTGCTGCCTGACGTAAAGCACATTGCTTTTCATGCTTATGCGTGCAGTTACGGAACTGACAGTGCCCCAGCAGATTTTCAATCTCTGGAAAACCGGTTTGTACCTTGTCTAAAGTCAGATGCCACAGGCCAAATTCACGAATCCCCGGAGAGTCAATCAGGGCAGCGCCATCACCAAAGGAAATCAGACGTGTTGATGTCGTTGTATGCTGACCAAGTGCCGAGTTCTCGGAAATGATATTGGTTTTCTGTGCTGCATCCGGCACGATCGCATTAATCAGCGTACTTTTCCCGACACCGGACTGACCGACAAAAGCGACCGTTTCATTTTCCAGACGGTTAGATAAAGCGCTCAGGTCGCCATCGGATTGGGTCTGCATCACTTCATAACCGAGGTCTTGATATTCTTGCAGCAGTTCCAGAATTGGATCATTTTCCTTGAGCAAGTCTGATTTATTCAGGACTAGTAGTGCGGGAATCTCTGCATCGGCACAAGCCACCAGATAGCGGTCGATCAGGCCTGGTGCTGGCTCAGGCAATGGTGCAAATACAATCACGATCAGGGAAATATTGGCTGCGACCGGTTTAACCTTGTGATAACGGTCAGGTCGGGTCAGCAGCGATTTACGCGGATGAATCGCAGTGATAATTCCCAAGCCAGTATTTGGATCAGCCTGCCATTTGACCCGGTCACCTGTGACCAGCAATTCAAGGTTAGTACGGGTATGACAGCGCCACACACTGCCCATTTCAATTTCTTTCCAGAAGGGTTCAGGTTCACCTTCAGCCACCACCGGTTTTTCAGGATGCAGTTCAGGAACCGAAAGCGCCTGGACTTCTAGCTGTCGACCATAATGCTGCACGACCAGTCCTTCCAGGTCTTGGGAGGTATCCGCCTCTTCCTGACGCGTTTTGTGCTGTTTTTGAATACGACGTTGTTGTTGTTCAGTTAAACGACGTTTACGTATTAAAGCCATTCAAATCCTAAAAAACCATGGGAGCGAGATGGCAAAAATAGCATGAAGCAGGGTGTCAGTTACAGCATCGACGTAATAAATTTGCTACTATAAATGTTTTATAGCCTAATAAGATTGCACATTTATGAGCAGCACCCCGGATAGCCGCCTGATTTGGATCGACCTGGAAATGACAGGTCTGGATACAGACAATGACCAGATTATTGAAGTTGCAACGATTGTAACCGATGACAATTTAAATATTCTTGCCGAAGGTCCTGTCCTTGCAGTTCATCAGTCGGATCGTGTGCTCAATGCCATGGATGAATGGAATACCCGTCAACATGGACAATCGGGTCTGGTGGAGCGTGTGCGTCGCAGCAAACTTACTGCACAAGATGCTGAACAACAAACCATTGAATTCCTGAAAAAATGGGTCAATCCAAAAGTATCACCCATGTGTGGTAATTCGATCTGTCAGGATCGTCGCTTTTTGCACCGTCTGATGCCAGAACTGGAGCAATATTTCCATTACCGTAACCTGGATGTGTCTTCAGTGAAAGAGTTGGCAAAACGCTGGCGCCCGGAAATCATGAGTGGCCTCAAGAAAAATGCCTCACATCTGGCGATGGATGATATTCGTGATTCAATTGCTGAACTGAAATACTATCGTGAATATTTTTTCATTATGAACAAATAATCCGGACATGGAAAAAGAGGCGTAAAGCCTCTTTTTTATTTACTTGAAGGGAGTCTTTTATTATAAAAATTGTCGCTGCTTTCAAACAGTACCCAGGTGAGCAGGACCAAAGCCAGATGGATCTGGGTTTCATGTTGATCAAAGACAATTAAAGCAAATAATCCCAAGCTCAGTAAGCGGATCATGATACTGAGATAATAATTTTTCTGCTTTTTGAAAACTAAGCCATAAAGATAAAGCAGGAACAGAACAACCATGAGTGCATAAAGGGCGTTAAATAGCATGCTGACCTGACTCCTTGTAAGCTGAGAAGGATTAAAATATTCTGGTTATTAGGGTTTTTTCATAAATCATTTTTTAATCATTAAAATGAAATTTTCCTCTTTGTAGGAGATGAGTAGCACTGCTGCGCAAGGAAAAGGTTATATCTAAGAAATATCCCTCCTCCTCTTGCGAAGTAATACTTCTCATTCCAGAGGGAGAAGGAACTTTCAATATCCATTTAAATATGAATATAACGATCATGTTTTGATTTTTGAAAAAGATCTATTGTGATGATTTTAATGGTGAATAAAATTTGATCGATTTTAAGCTTTTTATGGATGGTTAAAGAATAGTTTTTTGACTGATTTTGTGTCTGAATTTTAGTGGCAGTCAACCGGCTGTGAATTTGCTAAAATGCCCCGATGTTTTTCTTGCTATTGATGACCTATGACTGATCTGCTTCAAGATGATGAATATGACCGCCGCTTTGCCGGTGTAGCCAAAATTTATGGCGATGACAGCTTTCATCATTATGAAAACAGTCATGTGATGGTGATCGGGATTGGCGGTGTCGGTTCATGGGCAGTCGAAGCACTGGCACGTACCGGCATCGGTGAACTGACTATTGTTGATATGGATGTAGTGGCGGCATCGAATATCAATCGCCAGTTACCCGCAATGACGACCACCTTAGGCCGTGAAAAGATTGAAATCATGGCTGAACGCTGCCGTGCGATTAACCCACGTATTAAAGTAAACTTGATTGATGACTATCTCACGCCTGAAAATGTCAAAGAAATCCTGGCAGGTAATCCTGACATTATTCTGGACTGTATTGATGATGTAAAAGCTAAATTTGCTTTGATGCTGCATTGTCGTTTCAATAAAATTCCTCTGATTGTCTCGGGTGGAGCAGGCGGTAAACTGGACCCATTAAAAATCCGGGTGGCTGATTTATCCAAAACTGAACAGGACCCGATGCTGGCAAAATTACGTGCACAATTACGTGCAAAAGGTATCTGTAAAAAACCGAAAGAGAAATTCGGCATTACCTGTGTTTATTCAATCGACAATCCCTTCTCCAGTGCCGATGTCTGTCCAAGCGCGGGCTTACGTTGTGGTGGCTATGGTTCAGCGGTAGTAGTGACTTCCAGTTTTGCCATGGTTGCAGTATCAGAAGTGTTGAAAAAGTTGGATATGAAGCGAGCAAAATCCTGATATACAAAATAAAAAAGCACAGTTACTGTGCTTTTTTTGTGCCTGCGTTTAGAATGAAGGCTATATTCATATAACAAAAAACAATATCAGGGAGCAGCTATGTGGTTCTTACTGGTGCTGATTTTGGGAATCGTGGCATTGGGGATCTGGATGTGGAAGCGTCCTGACCCGGTAACACGAGATCAAGCCAGGGCAGTGCAACATGACCTATGGATTGAACAGATTGAGGCCCAGCTCAAGCACGCGGCTCGTCTCAGTACTGAAGGGCAGCAGTCGAGTTATGCGCGTGCCTATCAGATCTATCAGGATCTGGCTCAACAGCAGGAAATCCCTCAGGCCTATGTCGGTATGGGGCTGATGCAACTCAAAGGTTTGGGGCGTCCGCAAAGTACCGAAAATGCGATTAATCTGTTTGAAAATGCATTCCGTCTTGGCAGTGATGAAGCTGCTTACCATCTGGGACAGGTCTTTGAGGATGACCGTTATCAGCATCGAGATCGCGAAAAAGCACTGTATTGGTATCGTCATGCTGTGGCACGCGGTAATCTGGAAGCCCAGTATCGAATTACCGAATTGTCCGAACCCACTCAGGATGCAGCAGAACAGCATCGTCTACAACTGCTGATTCAGAATGCAGATCAGGGACACTCGGGTTCACAGTACCAGTTGGCACAATACTATTTGGCAGAGGGTACCACCCAAGATTTAAGCTTGGGAATCCATTATCTGTTTCTGGCCGCGCAGCAAGATCATCTCGAAGCAACCCAACAGATTGCACAACTGTATGTACGCGGTGAGCTATTACCACAGGATCAGTCAAAAGCCTTACGCTTCATTAAACAAAGCGTTAATTTGGGTGATCAGAATGGTGCGTATGAATATTATGCTGGTGTATTACTAGGTACGATTGATGCTGATCAGCGGCAGCGGATCTTGCAGCATTTGCAACAGCTGTCTTATGAGCATAAAGATGCTCAAGCCAAAACTTTACTTGGTTTAGCCTATTTTCATGGCTGGTTTGTCGATAAGAATGAAACTATGGCCTTTCGCTATTGGAGCGAGGCTGCGAATACTCAGTTTCCTCAAGCTTTGTGCATGATTGCAGCGTTATATTATGAGTCTTATCTGGTCGATGAGCCTGAAAAAGCGTTTAGCCTGTATCAGGCTGCTGCCGGAATTGATCCAGCTTATTTCTATAGCCAGATGGGTCTCGCACTGTGCTATCTGCATGGTATTGGTACAGTTAAAGATACCGCTAAAGCCACGCAAATTATTCAGCAGATCGCGCAGCAGCACTGGAATATTAATACACAATCTGAAGCGGATCTAATTTATATCGTTGGACGCTTCTATAGCCTGCCGGAGTATCCATTGCCCAACCGTGATAAGGCCATTCAATATCTGAATCAGGCCGTAAGCAAAGGTTCGGCTGATGCCGCCTGGTATTTGTATCAGGCACTGTCAGGTCAATATCCGGTATTTACTATTGACGAAGATCAAGCCAAACGCTATTTACATCAAGCGGCTCAGTTCGGTCATGCACAGGCACAAGCACAGCTTGGGGTGATGTATCTTAAAGGTGAAGGCGTAGAGCAGCAGATTGCTTTAGGTCTGAATTATTTAAAGCAGGCTGCTGCCCAGCAAAATGCCATGGCCTTGAATGCACTCGGGGAAGCGATGGAACAGGGCATTAGCGTTGAAGCTAATATGGATCAAGCAATCCAGTTCTATTATAAAGCTGCTGCACAGGTCAATGCTGACGCTTATGGTCATCTGGGACGTGTATACACCAAGGGTATTGGTGTAAATCGTGATGTAACGCTTGCCCGAGCATGGCTAGAGAAGGGAAGTTTGCTAGGACATGCGGCTTCACAGGAGCAGCTCAACAATTTAAATGCCTATCTGCAAATGAAAAATAGACTGATATAAAAAAACCGCTGCCTCGGCAGCGGTTTTTTTATTTGAAGATATTATGGTAATTGCTTGATTGGACTACCACCCAGCGCCTGCAGCAAAGTGACATAAGCGTTGTATTGATTTTGACGCGTTTGTACCAGACTGAGGCGCGCATTACGTGTGGTTTCCTGCGCATCAAGTAAGTTCTTCAAGGCAACTGCACCATTATGATAACGTACTTCAGTCAAACGTTCTGTTTTCTCTGCCAGCTCGACATTGCGACGCTGTAGCTCGACCTGTTTCGTCAGCTCAGTACGATTTGACAGGGCATTTTCTACATCGGCAAAAGCTTCATAAATGGTTTGGCGATATTGCAGAATTGCTTTTTCATATTCCAGTTCATTCACTTGTAGATCACGCTTCATGTCATTCCATTGCAGGAAGGGCAAGGTGAGACCTGCGCCCAATGTTGCAACCGGATTTTTTAGCGCATCTGACAAAGACGTGCTGGTACCAATACCCGTACTTAAGCTACCGGTCAGACTAATTGATGGATAATAGCTGGCCTTGTTAGCATCTTTATTGGCGAGCGCTTTACGTAAACGCAATTCAGCAGCATTTAAGTCTGGACGACGTGACAGCAGACTTGCAGGCAAACCCGCTTCAATCGCAGGCAAGGCAATATTCGGCAGACGTTGTGGTTCCTGAATAGAAAGCTGCTGCACCGGCATATTCATAAGGACTGCGAGTGCGGTACGTGTTTCAACGCGTTGTTGCTCGATCTCACTTAAAGTAGCTTGCTGGCTCTGGATTGCCTGTTCGGCCTGGGTCAGGTCTAGGCCAGAAACGGCACCAGCACGATACTGTACCCGTACCAGGTCATAAGTCTTCTGTGCCGTTGCCAGGTTCTGCTGTACGACACTATAGCGCTCATTTAAATAAGCCAATTGCCAGTAAAGCTGTGCAGTCGTTCCAATCAGGCTTTGCGCCGTTGCCTGCAAGTCTTGTTCAGTAGCACGAGCTTCCCAACGGGCTGCTTCAGTCTGATTGGCAAGCTTGCCAAATAGATCCAGCTCATAACTAAGACCAGGATAACCTAGTGAAATCCCAGTAGAACGGTCCCCGTCACCATCCAGACTAAACTGACGACCAGTTGAAACACGTGCATCACCAATGCGTACACCTTGCTGGCTTTGCGTTTGTCTGGCCTGAATACGTGCCTGTTGCAGGTTAATCCCGGCTACTGCAAGGTTGCTATTGCGTGATAATACATCCTCGACAAGCGTATTCAGTTGAGGATCTTTAAATAAGGTCCACCACTGATCAGCCAGGACATCATCATAAATCTGCTTACTTAGCACAGTATTATTCTGAAAACTGCCAGGCACAGCTATGCTTGGCTGTTCGTAAGGTGTTTTTACCACAGCTGCGCACCCCACCAGTGAACTCCCGAGGAGCAGGGCACTGGCAAGTTTGGTTAAATTCATTTGCATATCAGATTCCTTATTCTCGAGAGAGGGCATCGACAGGATTCAGTCGTGCTGCATTACGCGCCGGGATAAAGCCGAACACAATACCGATCAGGCTGGAGCAGACAAAGGCTGCTACAATTGAAGTGGTCGAATATGCCATCTGGAAAGTACCTCCAGCAAAATGGGTAATGAGTTGACCAATCCCGAGGGATAGCAGCACACCCAAAATGCCGCCCAGAATACACACCAGTACCGCTTCAATCAGGAACTGTTGCAGGATGTCACTTTGACGGGCACCGACTGCCATACGTACACCAATTTCCTGGGTACGTTCTGTTACCGACACCAGCATGATGTTCATCACGCCAATACCACCGACGACCAGAGAAATGACTGCAATTGCAGAAATCAGCAAGGTCATGGTTTGGGTTGTCTGCTGAATGGTTTCACGAATACTGTCCGCATTCTGGGTGAATACATCCTGCGCACCGTGGCGCTGTACCAGTAAGTTCAGGATCGCATTTTCAGCCGCGGCACTTGGGTACTCATCTTTAATACGTACAATGATCTGACGCACATTTGACTGTCCCAGCATACGGCTCATGACAGTTGAATAAGGCAGGTATACATTTAGCGTATCATTGTTGCCCATCATGCCTTTTTGCGCATCAATGACCCCAATTACTCGGGTTGGTACACTACCCAGCAGAATCACTTGTCCAACCGGATTGGTGCCATCTTTGAAGAAAGTGTTTTGGGTATTGGTATCGATGACCACATCTTGGGCCTGTTCCGTAACACTTTCCTTATCAAAAGGCTGACCGGACTTAAAAGCCATACCTCTGACATAGAAGAAGTCTTCACTGACGCCGTTGACGGTGGTTGAAGCTTCAATTTCTTTATACCGTCCAGTGACACTGCTGTTGACCGATGGACTGACACCATCAACATAGGGCTGTTCTGCCAGAGCATCCGCATCGGCAGGAATTAGGGTTTTGGCTTGGGAGGACCGTGAATTATCCCCGAAGCCACGGCCCTGGAATACAGTAATAGTATTGGTCCCGAGACTGCTAATATTTTCCAGAATCTGCTTTTGCGAGCCGTTACCCAGCGCAACCACGGAAACCACGGAGGCAATCCCGATAATAATCCCAAGCATGGTCAGAAAGGTTCGCATGCGGTGGGCATTCATGGCCAGTAGCGCCATACGGAATGCTTCACCGAGGCGATCTACTGCTGAACGCCAGCTGGAGATTTTCTTCTGTTCACTGCGTTCTAGCGTTTGCTTTGTAAAACCATCATCGACTTCAGGTACATTCTGCTGGTCAGAAATAATATTACCGTCTGAAATCTCAATAATACGGGTCGCATTCTTGGCCACATTATGATCATGTGTGACCAGAATAATGGTATGACCTTTGGCATTCAACTCGCGCAGAATGCGCATTACTTCAATACCGCTATTCTTATCCAATGCCCCTGTCGGTTCATCGGCAAGAATAACGTCACCACCATTCATTAAGGCCCGAGCAATTGAAACACGCTGCTGCTGACCACCAGACAACTGACTTGGACGGTTTTCGGTTTTTTCACCTAGCCCCAAATCTGTCAGCAATTTGACAGCACGCTCATGACGTTCAGTTGAGTCCGCCCCCGCGTAAATGGCAGGCACTTCAACGTTGCCTGCAGCATTCAAGTCACCAAGAAGATGATAGCGCTGGAAAATAAAGCCGAAATATTCACGGCGTAACTGGGCCAGCTCGTCCGCTTCCAGTTCGCGGGTTTCACGCCCTTTGACTTTATAGCTGCCAGCAGTGGGTTTATCCAGACAACCCAAAATGTTCATTAAGGTTGATTTACCTGAACCGGACTGACCAACAATGGCAACCAGCTCGCCGGGATAGATTTCGAGGTTAACACCCTTGAGAATCTGAACCGTACTTTCACCCGCTGGGAATTCACGAATCAGATTCTTGACCTCTAACAGAGGCTGTTGTTGTTGATTCATGCTTACATTCTCATTGGGCCGGCGCCACTACGACCACCACCGCTTCGTTTAGCACTGTCATTTGAAGTGTCTGAACCATCGGCAATAACCACTTGATCACCACGTTTCAAGCCTTTAATCACTTGCGCTGTCACACGGTTATTCAGACCAATCAGCACTGGTGTCGGTTTTGCAGTACCGTCCGCTTGTAATACGCGAACCATGGCACGTTGAGCTTTCCCTTGTTCAATCAGAGCACGTTCTGCATCAGAAAGTTCCAGACGACGGGCAGGGCGTTCACCTTTTGCATTGTCAGCACGGCTTTCATCACGAGCAGCAGACTCTTCACCGCTTGGACGACCCTCACTACGTGTTTCTTGAGCACCTTCACCACGATTTGGACGTTGTGGGCGGTTAGAGGTTTGAATCGCAGCAGCTGGAATGGTCAATACATTTCGTGCTTCATCCAGCACAATATAGACTTGCGCCGTCATATCAATACGCAGTTTGCCATCTTCATTCGGTACATCGAACAAGGCGTTGTAATACACTGCAGAACTAGAAGATGAACTTGAAGTATTGGTATCGGTATTAATTGAATTTGGTGCTGGTTCTACCTGACGTAGTTTCGCGTAGATTTTCTTTTCACTGTTGCCTAGGGTGGTGAAATAAACCGTTTGACCTTCTTCAACTTTCATGACATCTGCTTCAGAAATTTCGGCTTTGATGGTCATGGTGTCAAGTTTTGCCAGCTTCACAATGGTCGGTGCACTCTGGTTTGCGTTTACGGTCTGGCCTTCTTCGGTCACAATCGCCACAATGGTACCGTCCATCGGTGCCACGATTTGGGTATAGCCCAGATCTTCTTTTGCAGTGGCTAAAGTTAAACGTGACTGTTCAATCTGAGCATTAATTGCAGTAATCTCCGCTTGTGCTGTCTTATAACTTGCCAAGGCTGATTCCAGCTCTGAACGGGAAGTCGCATCCTGTGCATACATAGCTTTCTGACGGTTATATTCTGCTTCAACTTTGGCCAGATTTGCTTGTCGCACTGCCAATTGAGCCATCTGGTTTTTAATACTGGCTTCAGCAGTTTTTAAATCATTTTCCTGACGTACAGAATCAATTTGAGCAATCAACTGACCCTGTTTAACCTGATCGCCCAGTTGCACATACATTCTTTTCACCTGACCAGAAACCTGCGCACCGACGCTAACCATCTTGGTAGCTTCCAGTACACCTGTTGCCAGTACCGAGTTTTCAATATCTCCCTGAGTCACCTCAGCAGTAATGTATTGTGTTGGCTGTTCTTCAGGTTTGAGGAAATACCACCCGGTGGCTATAAGTGCAATGGCAATGACTACTGCCATGATCAGTTTGGACGGTTTTATTTTTGGCATAGTGAACAGATTTAAGTCAGAGATATGTGAGTGATTATAAAAGCGAATTAAGGATAAATCGTGAATTTTTTAACAAATAAGAATGATTATTATTTTATTTATCTGATGATTAAGCTCTTAATGAAATAAAGTTTTGCCACACATGCTGGCAATGGCTTGCTGCACCAAATGTTCAGGGTTTTCATGCCCCAACCCTTTGATAGAAGCATCAATTCTTAATAACAGGGCCGGCCAAGCTAAAAAGGTTTGTGGGCTAAGTCGACGTAAAGCCTGTTGATATAGGCTAACTTTGGTTTTCCAGATACCGATCTGTAGCGCATTTTGTGGCTGTTCAAACAGCTGCATTAACAAACGCATTTCCTTGCTGATACTCCACAGAATTAAGCTCAATGGCTCACCAGAAGCAATCAGATACTGAAAAATTTTAATCGATTGTGCCAGATTGCCATTTAGCAAGGCATCACTCAGGTCATAGGTACTATAACGTGATTGATCTTGCAGGCAGGCATACAGATGATCCACCTGGATTACATCGATCTCAGCAAAGGTATCACTAACACGCATCAGACTATTTTTGGCTGCCAGCAGGTTATGCTCATGGTGTTGTTCCAACCATACCCAGGCATCATTGGCAAGTTTAATGCCGAGCTTTTCTGCCTCAACTGACAAAATTTGCTGACGGTCGCGCGGATAATTGGCTGTCAGAGAGACATTGACGCCATTGGCATCCATGACCTGGAAAAAGCTGGATTTCAGGCTGCTACTATCCTGTTTAGGCATGATGATCAGCAATAAATTGTCACTGTCCTGCTGCAAATAGCTTTTTAATAGCTTGATGCCACTAGCGTCCGGCTTGATGTTGCCATGTACTTCAACCGCTAATTGAGTCGAAAACAGAGACAAACTATTTAATGCATTAAAGACATTTTTCCAGTCACTGACCGAACTGACATCATAGCGCTGACGTTCAACTTCCCGCTGTTGCCAGCTGGTACGAAAAGCATCCATCAAGTTCTGCTCAAGCAGAGGTTCCTGACCATGTAACACCCAGGCACCGCGAGCATCGGAGACACGTTTTAATGCCTGAAGGTAATCAAGTTTCATGGTTCAGTCTTATTGTGCCGGTTGAGTAGGAGTTTCAGGTTTTGCCAAAGGTAGACGGTTCGACGAAATCTGACGCGCAATCTGTTGTGCTACATCATCAATGAGAACCTGTTTCAGGAAAACCTGTTCCTGGTCATCAGTATTTACTGTCTCGATATCATATTGATAGGTGCGGGTCGCGACGATCGTACGCGGTTCAGTCACAGGATTACCTTGTGCATCTTCAATACGGAAGGTCACATTGAGACGTAATAATGTTTCTACCAGTTTACCGTTTAATTCCAAACGACGCGGAGTATAATCCAGTACACGCAATACATAGGCATTTGGTGAATTTGACAATTGTACGCCAGCCGCACCCAGATAAATTGCTAGTTTTTCCTGAAGTTCCTCGGTATTGGCAGGTAAAGCCAGACTCATTACTGAATAAGCCACAGGTACCGAGCTTGGATTATTACCTTTAAGATGGAAGCCACAGCCGACTAGGCCTGCACTCAGGCCACAAGTTAAAACAATTACTGCTAAACGTTTGCCCAAATGCATGCGCTGTCCTCTGTTTTTCCAAAATGGGAAAATATTGAAATTCTGTAGGGGATTGTAAAGTCAAAGCCCGTTGACTGGCAACGGGCTTTGTTTGGGAATTGTTTTTAATCTCTACCTTTATGTGAGGAGGGATTATTCCTTAAAGTCCCTTCTCCCTCTGGGATGAGGAATATATTCCGCAAGAGGATGAGGTTAATAGATTTAATTGCCCATATCCCCCCTTGCGGAATTGTTTAAAGCAGTGCTTAAACAATTCCTCAAGATTTAAACCACCAAATTCACTAATTTATTCGGTACCACAATTTCTTTCTTGGTTGGACCCGTCAAGAATTGTTGCACTTCAGGCAATGCTTTGGCTTGTGCAAGAATGTCGTCTTTAGATGCATCAACAGACACTTCAAGCTTGCCACGAAGTTTACCGTTGACCTGAACCACGATGGTTTGGGTATTACGGGTTAATGCAGACTCATCAACGCTTGGGAATTGAGCAGAAGTTAACTCAATACCAAACTGCGCCAATAAAGTCTGGCTTAAGTGTGGTGCAAACGGTGCAAGTAAAGTCAAAAGCGTGATGATCGATTCACGAGCAACAGCCACGTCATTGTCATCTTTCGATTCAAACTTGTTGTTTGCGTTCAGAAGTTCCATCATCGCTGCAATGGCAGTGTTAAATGCATGACGACGTTCAATGTCATCACCCACTTTTTGGATGGTTTCATGCGTCTTACGGCGTAAGTCTTGCGCAGCAGTTGAAAGCGATGCTTTGTCGATAGTTACAGCAGCATTACCTTGTTCAAGGAAGCCCGTTGCCAAACGCCATACACGTTTCAAAAAGCGGTTTGCACCTTCCACACCTGCATCCGACCATTCAAGAGATTGATCAGGTGGTGCAGCGAACATCATGAATACACGTGCAGTGTCTGCGCCGTATTGGTCAATAATCGCTTGCGGGTCGATCCCGTTGTTTTTCGATTTCGACATCTTCTCTTGACCGCCAACGACAACGTCTTGACCATCTTCTTTGTATTTCGCAGAAGTGATACGACCTTTTTCGTCTTTTTCAAGCTCGATGTCCGCAGGGTTAAACCATGTTTTCTTGCCTGACTCTGCTTCACGGTAATAGGTATCAGCAAGCACCATACCTTGTGTTAAAAGGTTAGTGAATGGTTCGTTACCTTGTACCACACCTTCATCACGCATCAATTTGTGGAAGAAACGTGCATAAAGCAAATGTAGAATCGCGTGTTCAACACCACCGATGTATTGATTGACAGGAAGCCAGGTTTGACCCGCTTCAGGTTTCACCATGCCATCGGTAAAGTCTGGAGATGCATAACGTGCATAGTACCAAGATGATTCTACGAAAGTATCCAAGGTATCTGTTTCACGACGTGCGTCGCCACCACAGCTTGGGCAAGATGTTTCATAGAACTCAGGCATCTTGTTCAATGGGTTACCTGAACCATCTGGAACTACGTCAGTCGGCAGCACAACAGGAAGTTGTTCTTCAGGCACTGGCACTTGACCACACGTTGGGCAGTTGATCATTGGAATTGGACAACCCCAATAACGCTGACGAGAGACACCCCAGTCACGTAAACGGAATTGAACTTTTACATTCGCAAGACCTTGTGGCTCAAGTTTCGCTAAGAATGCATCAAATGCGCCTTGGAAATCTAAACCGTCAAATTCGCCTGAATTGACCAATTTGCCTTCTTTCGAACCGTACCATTCTTGCCATTGTGTTGCATCAAAGTCCGCATCATCTGCGCCTTTGGCATCAATCACTTGCTTGATGATTAAGCCATATTTGTTGGCAAATTCGAAGTCACGTTCATCGTGTGAAGGTACCGCCATCACCGCACCTGAACCGTATGACATCAACACATAGTTTGCGATCCAAACTGGAACTTGTTCACCTGTTACAGGGTGCTTAACTGACAAACCTGTTGCCATGCCTTTCTTCTCGGCAGTGGCAAGATCCGCTTCTGCCACAGAACCCATACGGCATTCTTCAATAAATGCTTTTAATTCAGGATTCGTTTCAGCCGCTTTTAGCGCCATTGGGTGTTCTGCTGCAACAGCAACATAAGTCACACCCATCAAGGTGTCGGCACGTGTGGTAAATACAGTTAGACCATCTGAGTAAACTTCAGGATTTGCTGAAGGGAAGGTAATTTCCATCCCTTGCGAACGCCCAATCCAGTTGCGTTGCATGGTCAAGACTTGCTGTGGCCAGCCATCTTTTAAAGTTTCTAAATCGTCTAATAATTCTTGGGCATAATCGGTAATGCGGAAGTAGTACATTGGAATATCGCGTTTTTCTACCAATGCACCTGAACGCCAACCACGGCCATTTTCGACCTGTTCATTGGCCAAAACTGTTTGATCGACTGGATCCCAGTTCACGGTTGAAAGTTTACGGTAGATCAGGCCTTTTTTATAAAGCTGAACGAATAGCCATTGTTCCCAGCGGTAGTATTCAGGTGTGCAGGTTGCGAATTCACGATCCCAGTCCACTGCAAGACCTAACTTTTTCAACTGATTACGCATGTAATCAATGTTTTCAAAGGTCCATTTTGCTGGTGCGACCTGGTGTGCAATCGCTGCGTTTTCAGCAGGCAAACCGAACGCATCCCAACCCATTGGTTGCAGCACGGTTTCGCCTTTAAGGCGGTGGAAACGGCTGATCACGTCACCAATCGTATAGTTACGCACATGACCCATATGCAGTTTGCCACTTGGGTAAGGGAACATCGAGAGGATATAACGACGTGGACCTTCTACAGTGTCGGCAACTTTAAAGGCTTTCTGCGATTCCCAGTCCTGTTGGACTTGAGGCTCAATCGCACTGGCTTGGTATTCTGAGTCAATGTGAGTAGTCATATACGTAATACAAGAGAACGGTTAAAAAATTATGAGGCACAGCATAGCGCAAAATGCACTTATAGTGAATTTTGCACTCACATTTCCCGAAGAAAAAACGACTGTCCTATTAGAGGGATGCCTTATAAAGCGACTGCACGCTTTTTAGATTGTTGCAAGGCTTCGTTCGCTTCGCGTTGCTGCTGGTCTTGATCCGCTGGAGCTTGAGGCAATTGTTGCAGCTGTTCTTGAGATGCGTGCTCAGTTTGTTCAGCAGGTTCAGTATTTCTAGGAGGGGTTGGGGCTGAATTTTTCCAGCCATAAGTTTCCACTTTACCTGCTTTTTTTGCATTTTTTGGCGGTGGTGTTTTGGTGTAATGCGTTACTCCCTTGGCATCGACCCATTTATAGTATTGATTTGCCATGGTGTTTCCACTCATAAAACAGAGTAGAAGGGTGTTTGTTAACATGGCAAACAGTGAACGTCTCATGGTTATTGATCCTTTGCAGTTTCAGCATTCAGGTTGTGCATATTGTAGTCAGTTTAAATAATCAGAGGAGTATTTTTATCGACTTTTCGTAATAAATGCAGAAAAAGCTAATTGAAGAAAATATAAACAGACCAATAAGTAAATTTATTTATAAACATTAAAATCAAAAAATAGAAAAATTCATTCATTTTTTTTATATAAGGCATACTAAAATTTTATAGAAATAAATATTTATGATAATGATTTTATTAAATATTTTTGCTAGATAAAGAGGGTCTATGAAGCTATACCTTGAATAAAAGTTTAGAAAAACAGCAAAAACCCTAAAAGCTAGATGAATCAGAGTGTTTTTTGAACTTGACTTTACAGACTGAAAACACAAGAATGCTGCAATAGTTTTATATGCCTTAGATCGATCACCCTTCGAATAAGTGTCATTTCATGCAGTGGGCGATTTCTCTAGCCGAGAAATTGAACAAAGCTAAGCAAAATATGTTTATCCCAACATGTTTTAGGTCTTGTATTGCTCGAACAGTAAAGAGGCCAGATTTTTTTTCCTATTGCTATGAAAACTATGAAATTTATGTGCTATAACAGTGCAGACAGTTAATGAATGAACACTGCAAATGCCTCCCATTTGTGCAGTGAATAATATTAGGGTGAATCACGTTGGAACTTCTATCTGGTGGTGAAATGCTCGTTCGCGCATTAGCGGATGAAGGCGTTGAACATGTTTTTGGATATCCAGGCGGCGCAGTTCTACATATCTACGACGCGCTATTTCAACAAGACAAAATTAATCATTACCTCGTACGTCACGAACAAGCTGCCGGCCATATGGCAGATGCATACTCGCGCGTAACAGGTAAAACTGGTGTCGTGCTTGTGACATCAGGTCCGGGCGCAACCAATACCGTAACCCCAATTGCAACAGCTTATATGGATTCCATTCCAATGGTGATCCTGTCTGGTCAGGTTGCAAGTCACTTAATTGGTGAGGATGCGTTCCAGGAAACGGACATGGTTGGTATTTCCCGTCCGATTGTGAAGCACAGCTTCCAGGTTCGTCATGCCAGCGAAATTCCGGCAATTATCAAAAAAGCATTCTATATCGCTGCTTCTGGTCGTCCAGGTCCAGTCGTTGTTGATATTCCGAAAGATGCGACCAATCCAGCAGAGAAATTTGCTTACGAATATCCTGAAAAAGTGAAGATGCGTTCGTATCAGCCACCATACCGTGGTCATTCAGGTCAAATCCGTAAAGCGATTGACGAACTGATTCATGCTAAACGCCCAGTGATTTATTCTGGCGGTGGTGTGGTTCAAGGCAATGCTTCAGCACAATTGACTGAACTTGCACATCTGTTGGGCTTCCCAGTAACCAATACCTTGATGGGTCTTGGTGCATTCCCGGGCGATGATCCACAGTTCCTGGGCATGCTCGGTATGCATGGTACTTACGAAGCCAACATGAGCATGCACAATGCAGACGTGATTCTGTGTATTGGTGCGCGTTTCGATGACCGTGTAACCAATAATCCTGCGAAATTCTGTCCAAATGCCAAAGTCATTCACATTGATATTGACCCAGCGACAATTTCTAAAACTATCATGGCGCACATTCCAATCGTGGGTGCAGTAGAGCCTGTACTAAACGAAATGCTAAACCAGCTGAAACAGATGAATGTGTCCAAGCCAAATCCTGAAGCGATTGCGGCATGGTGGAAGCAAATTGATGAATGGCGTCAAGTGAACTGCTTGAAGTTTGATCTACCGACTGATGGTTCGATGAAGCCTCAACAAGTAGTTCGTGCGCTCGACAAAGTGACCAATGGCGAAGCGATCATCACCTCTGACGTGGGTCAGCACCAGATGTTCGGCGCATTGCACTATCGCTACAAGCGTCCACGTCAATGGATCAACTCAGGTGGTTTAGGAACGATGGGCGTAGGTCTGCCATATGCAATGGCGGCTAAGCTTGCATTTCCGGATCAGCAAGTGGTGTGTATCACTGGTGAAGCATCGATCCAGATGTGTATCCAGGAGCTTTCAACCTGTAAGCAATACGGCTTGAACGTGAAAATTCTGTGCCTGAACAACCGTGCATTGGGTATGGTAAAACAGTGGCAGGATATGAACTATGAAGGTCGTCACTCTAGCTCTTATGTAGAGTCATTGCCGGACTTTGCAAAATTGATGGAAGCTTATGGTCATGTTGGTATTCAGATTGATCATGCAGATGAGCTTGAGTCTAAGCTTGAAGAAGCGATGGCAATCAATGATAAGTGCGTATTTATTAACGTAATGGTTGATCGCTCTGAGCACGTTTATCCGATGCTTATTGCAGGTCAGTCAATGCAGGATATGTGGTTGGCAAAAGGGGAGCGCACAGCATGAGACATATCATCTCTGTACTTGTTGAAAACGAAGCAGGCGCGCTTTCCCGTTTAGTGGGTTTATTCTCACAACGTGGCTACAACATCGAAACATTAAACGTTGCGCCAACTGAAGATCCAACACTTTCTCGTTTGACATTGACCACTTATGGCGATGATCACAAGATCGAACAAATTACTAAACAGCTGAATAAATTAGTTGAAGTAGTAAAAGTAGTGGATCTGTCAGAAGGTGCGCATATTGAACGTGAACTGATGCTCATTAAAGTCAAAGCACTCGGTTCATCGCGTGATGAAATCAAACGTACTGCCGATATTTTCCGTGGTCAGATTGTTGATGTAACACCAACGACTTATACCATTCAAATTGCAGGTACAACTGAAAAGGTGGATGCGTTTATCGATGCACTTGCAGAACATACCATTTTAGAAGTGGTTCGTTCAGGTGTTTCGGGTATCGCACGCGGCGAAAAAGTACTGACAATCTAATTTTAAAGTATTTCCTCATCCTAAAAAGAAGGGGGTATCAGGCAGTGTAAATACAAGATTCACTGCCTGGTTAAACAGACAAACAAGCATTAAGCGGAGACAGCAATGCAAATTTTTTACGATAAAGACTGCGACTTATCTATCATCCAATCTAAGAAAGTAGCGATCATTGGTTATGGTTCACAAGGTCACGCGCACGCGCTTAACCTTAAAGATTCTGGTGTAGACGTAACTGTAGGTCTTCGCGCTGGTTCTACTTCTTGGAAAAAAGCTGAAAACGCTGGTCTTAAAGTTGCTGAAGTTCCTGCTGCTGTTGCTCAAGCTGACGTAGTGATGATCTTGACTCCAGACGAGTTCCAAGCACAACTTTATCGTGACGTAATCGAGCCAAACATCAAAGAAGGCGCGACTCTTGCATTTGCTCACGGTTTCTCTGTTCTTTACAACCAGGTTGTTCCACGTGCTGATCTTGACGTAATCATGGTTGCCCCTAAAGCGCCTGGTCACACTGTGCGTTCTGAATATCAACGTGGTTCAGGTGTTCCTGACCTGATCGCTATTCATCAAGATGCTTCTGGTAATGCTCGTAACGTTGCACTTTCTTATGCATCAGGTGTTGGTGGTGGCCGTACAGGTATCATCGAAACTTCTTTCCGTGAAGAAACTGAAACTGACTTATTTGGTGAGCAAGCAGTTCTTTGTGGTGGTGCTGTTGAATTGGTTAAAATGGGCTTCGAAACTTTGGTTGAAGCTGGTTATGCGCCTGAAATGGCATACTTCGAATGTCTACACGAACTTAAATTGATCGTTGACTTGATGTTCGAAGGCGGTATCGCGGACATGAACTACTCAGTATCTAACAACGCTGAATACGGCGAATATGTAACGGGTACTGAAGTTATTAACGAACAGTCTCGTGAAGCAATGCGCAATGCACTTAAACGTATTCAATCAGGTGAATATGCGAAGATGTTCATCCAAGAAGGTGCGTTGAACTACCCATCTATGACTGCACGTCGTCGTCAAAATGCTGCTCACGGTATCGAAGTAACGGGTAACAAACTTCGTGCGATGATGCCTTGGATTCAAGCGAACAAGATTGTAGATAAAGAAAAGAACTAAGTTCTAATTTCTAAGTCTAAAAGCCCTTGTTTTTAACAGGGGCTTTTTTGATGTCTCGTAAAAAACAAAACTGATTTATTTGAGTTGAACTTCATGCCTCAAATAGATGAAAACAGTGTGCTTTCACTTCTTGTGCTTCATTCAAAGCAGTGCTTTGCCTCCTTACACTTCTTACAAAACAGTGTTTTGTACTCGTTCATACCTTGGATTCAAGCAAACAAGATCGTTATAAAGAGTAAAACTAATTTCTCGGATCATTTGATTTAAAGGAAAAAACCACTCAAATTGAATGGTGTTTTTATATTTTTATTTTTAGAAATGTAAATTATTGGGTGTAAAAATAATTAATTATTTATTGATTATTAATTTTCTTTGATAAGTTGGAAATGTGGATAATTAGATCTAAGGGTGGATTATACTAACTTAATAAATAAAATTAAAATAAAATAAGCTATAGGAAGATAATGGTTTATATGATTAATTGAAAATTATTCTTAAGTATTAACAGGTCTTAAAAATTAGAAGCAATTAAATTTTTTATATTTAAAATGAAAAATAATTTAATTATTTTAATATAAAGTTAATTGAATTATTATTTGAACTGAATTTATATCCAGTAAAATTATCTTAAAATTTAAGGTTGAATGAATTTGTATAGAAAAAGAAATAAAAGTCATTAATTGTGATACAAGTATTAAAATAGTGAAAAATAATTTATTAAGTTATTGATTGTAGAAGTTTAATTATTTATATTGAATGGTTTTTTGATGAGAAGGATAATGTAAATATATGAAAAATCAAAAAAATAAAATTAGTAATTTTTTTTATTTTAAAATATTGGATTGTAAATTGTAAGGTTTTGTAAGTTTTTAATATTTAATGAAACTATTTTTTATTTAATATAAATAAAATAAAAAACAATAACTTATTTTTAATGGGTTTTTTAGATTGAAAATATTGATAGAAAATTGGTTTTATAAATTTCTCTTTAATTCGCCTTAATTGCAAAATTCGAAAAAAATAATTCTTTAGAATATAGTGATCTAAGACAAAAGTGTGTCTTTATTAAAGAATAATAAAACATATTGTGAAAGTTATCACATTTGTATGTTTTGGAACTAATAATAATAAGATAAGCCTACGGTTAGGTAGCTACACTCATAACAATAAGAGTTTTGCATTAACCGTTCTTCGAAATAAATATTTATATTCTTTTAAAAGAATGGAGAAAAAAATGAATAAAATAGTTCTAACAGCATTAGCATCAGTTGTACTTGGCTTAGGATCAGCAAGTGTATATGCAGGTGGCCCAGATCGTGGCCCAGGTCCATCTAAACCGACTAAACCACATAAACCAGGCAAGCATGCTTGTGGTGATAAGTGTGATGGAAAAATTAATGTAGTTCTAGATGTCGCTCGACATTGCGACCTAGATGTCGTAGATGAAACCTTAACACTGGCTCAAGCACAAAATGGTACTTGGACAGATACAGGAACATTTAATGTACGTACAAATGCACCATACAGACTGCAAATCTCAGCACCAAATACCTTAACTGGAGCGGGTGGCGCAGTACCGGTACAAGTGAGCACACGTCAAAATGGCGCTGCTGATGCGTACAATGGTGGTACTTTAGCTAGTACAGGCAATGCCGATCAGGCATTTAATGTAACTGCAACAGTTGCACAAAATGATTATAATAACGCTGATGCTGGTACTTACCGTGGTACTTATACAGTAGCGGTTCGATTCTAAAAATAAGAAAATCATTCTTATAAAATAGTTACACCGTTAGGAGATGTTTTAAACATCTCCTACTTTAATATAAAAAATTAATAATAATTATATTTAAATATTTGGAGTCAAAGGTGAATATAAAATTAATAGGGTTGCTAATTATGCTCCTCTACAGTGCTTCTTTGTCTGCAGGAATTAAATTTAATCCGATACAATTAAATATCCAAGATTTTAAAAGACAGAAAAGTACTACGGTTAATATCGAAAGTACTGGTCTATCTAAATCTAAAATCTATGAAGTTAATGCATATAAATGGCAGCAGGATGAAAAAGGAGAAGATGTTCTTGTAGAAGATAGAACTTTATTATTTAATCCAAAAACTTTTGAACTTAAACCAGAAAGTAAGCAGATTGTGCGTATTGGCTTTAGTCAGCCGCCGGAAAACCTGGAAAAACAACAGTCTTGGAGAGTGGTTTTTAAGGAAGTAACACCAGTTGCAGAGGAGTCTGCGATTAACTTTTTATTTAATTTTTCTTTACCACTTTTTGCTGGAAAGGTAGTTCCTCCAAAGCTCAGTGTGGATCTACACAAAATTAATAATATAGCCTATCTCAATATTATTAATTCAGAAAATTCTTTTGCGAAAATTACTGAAGTTGTTGTACTCGATAATAAAAATAATGAATTACTTCGACAAGATTTAGCTTTGTATGTGTTAAGCGGTAATAAAATTAAATTTGAATTAGGTGAAATTAAAACTGGGAACATAGCCAAATTAAAAATTAAATTAGATGAGCAGGCAGGGTATTTAGAGTTTCCAGTAAAAGGGTGATAGTTCTATCTCAGAAAAATAAGAAATAGTAAAAGGATCATGCTATGAAAGCCACAAAACTTTTCCTAATGATTGCATGTGGTATGGGAGTGATAAATGCAAATGCAGAACTTAGTCAAGAATCAAATCAACTAAAAAGTCCAGAAGTACTTATCGTTAATATATGGATCAATGGTGTGGATTATCACACTGAAACTGTAACATTTTCTGAGAATGGGAAAAGATTTGTTGAATGTGAAGCTTTATCTGATATTGGAATACGGGTAGAAAAAATTTCACGACACCTGGCTAAGAAAGATTTTTGTTCATTAACACAGCCAGGAATTACAGTCGAGGATGATTATAGTCTTCAGGCGATTAAAATCTTCTTTCCTGCAGATTTTTTCGTAGGAACCGATTATGAGCTGGAAATAGAAGTTCCGGAAAAAGCAAACTTTGGTGGCTTTGTGAACTATAGTCTGTTTTATGGTAAGGATGAAGAAGATCAGGAGTTTAATACGTTCTCAGAGTTTGGAATCTTTAAAGATTATTGGTTGTTTAAAAATGCGTTTCTCTATCGGAATGAACCTGAGGAAACAGAACAAACGTTTTTGCGCGTAAACAGTACCTTAGATATCGATTTTCCGACAAAATTTTTAAAGCTGACTTTCGGTGATACGACCAGTCCTTATAACTTGCTAAATAATTCTTTTCGTTTTGGCGGTTTAAGCTTTGGAACCAATTATATTGATCGTCCTGATTTTGTGTATTGGAATATTCCTGCCTTAAATGGTAGCGCCAGCTTACCCTCTACGGTAGATCTTTTTATTAATGGTGTAAGACTTTACCGGGATTCAATCACCCCAGGTAATTACAATTTACCAGCTGGAGGAGTTGTCAATCAGGCAGGTGATGCTCAAATTGTGGTGGAAGATATACTTGGAAATCGTACTGTTCGGAGTTTTCCTGTTTATATTAATAGCCGGTTATTGAAGCCAAAGTTAAATGAATACAATATTTCGTTAGGAAAGCTGCGTTATAACTATGATCTTGTGGATGATGATTATCGTGATTTTTTTAGCAAACTCTATTTCCGCCGAGGGATCACTTCTTCTACAACCTTGGGTCTAGATTTACTTTATAGCGAAGATGTTAGCAATGTAGATGTGTTGTGGACCCAAGGTATCAGTAAGTATTTTCTTTTAGATACCGCCGTATCAGCAAGCAAGGCAGATCGTATAGATGAGCAAGGTTATGCTGCTGCAGTTGGCTTGAGTCGAAGTTCCCAATACTGGTCAGTTGGCTTAAATAGTCGATATTTTACGCAAGAGTATCAATATTTGAATACTGATTTATATGATTCCGAAATTGAGACTTCAAGTATTTTATATTTTAACTTTTCTAATCTTAAAATTATTGATGGTCTAAATTTTAATTTTATTTATCAATCTTATTATAATGAATTTGATGATTCACCTAGAGAAGACCGTAAGTTTTTTGATATTAGAGCGACAAAAGGTCTAACGAGAAACTTATATACGGATTTTGGCTATTATAAAGATTTTAGTGAGGACGGAGATCAGGGATTTCGTATCGCCTTTTATTATAACTGGGGCGAACGAGGGCGGATTTCTCTGGATCATGATACCGCAGATAATGAAACAAGTTTAAGTTATGCCCATCGAACCATGACCCAGAATGGCTTTGATTATGTCGTGGGTGTAAACCGAAGTGATGAAGAAATTAACTACAATGCTTATGGTTTATGGAAAACCAGCGTAGGTAACTTGCAATTATCTCATGATGAATATGAGGATCGCCGTAATTCACAAGTTACATTTGATGGCGCATTAGTTTGGATGGGGAATAAAGTTGCATTGACCAAATATGCCGATAACGCTTTTGCCTTGGTTAATGTGGACCAACATTCAGATATTGATATTTATCGCTCGGCAACACGTGTAGGAAGTACCAATAAACAAGGGTATATGTTTGTTCATAATCTTATTCCTTATATTCATTATGACATTTCTTTTGATCATAACCAGCTGGCAATGGATGAAACTTTTGAACACTCTTCTAAGAAACTGGTGGGCTTAGATCAACGCGGATATCGTTTGGATTTTCCGATTTATAAAACAAAACGGGTTGCTGTCAAACTTAAGGATGCACAGCAAAATTCGCTGGTTGCAGGGTCTGAAGTTCTTGTAGACGGACTCAGTCAGGAAGCTTCTTTTGTTGATAGCCAGGGTATGGTCTATCTTTATTTATTTAAGGCAGGTGCATATAACCTGAAAATTAAAACTCAAGGCGGAAAGCAATGCCAGGCACAATTTAATCTAAATGAAATACAATTCCAGAATGCGGACAAACATGTTTTTGAAACGGTTTGCAAGTAGGAGAAAACTATAATGAAACAACTCTTGTTATTAATAGCAGTATCCGCGATGAGCACCATGGCATCTGCTCAATATTGTTCAATTGATGGCTTTGCTAATGATGAGCTTCGTTTGCAAAGCTACCAGCGTAGCCAGGCAGCCACGTCTTTTAATATCAGTTGTGATACTGGTTATTCAATTTTATTTAATAGCCAAAATCTGGTTAGTACTGATGGTATGAGTTATGTATCTAATGGCGCCTATAAACTCCGCACTAAGTTAAATTTAAGAGGAGCAAGCGGTAATGCGTGGGGAGTACCACTCCAACAGAGCGCAGCCCAGCGACAGAAATTTATCGTATCTGTTCAACTGGTAGATAATCCTTTTAATGGTGTTCCAGCAGGTACTTATCGTGATCGGATTTCAGTCGATATTAATTTCTAAATTTGATTTAAATAATTCGGTAGCTAAGAATCGATAAAATGAACTGAAAATATTACAGGAAGCCAAACGGTGAAATTCCATCATGCAAAACAAAAATTAATGGAGATGGATTTAAAAGGTTGCGTAGTATTAAATCATCTTTCGCATTCTGGACGTGTGGCTGTTTTTTTCAAAATTATCAGCCGGCTTGGCAATGGCGTATTCTGGTACGTGATGATCATCGCTACCTGGGCGCTACAAGGTTTATTATACAGCCTACAAATGCTGTATTTAATTTTGGGAAGTACTGTTGGTACGGCAATCTACAAGGTACTAAAAACCAAAACTGTACGCCCCCGACCTTATCAGGTGCATCAGCTTATTCGTCTCGGTGACCATCCTCTAGACTATTACAGTTTTCCCTCAGGACATACCTTGCATGCCGTCATGGCAACGACGATGCTGGGTTATGCAGTTCCAGTTCTACTGATTTTAATGCTGCCTTTTACTGTGTTGGTCGCAGCCTCACGAATGATACTCGGTCTGCATTATCCGAGTGATGTAGCAATGGGGGCTGTCATCGGTATAACTGTGGCGGTAAGTTTTATATCTCTGGCACCGCTCTTGAACATTGTGTTATAAAAATATAGCTCTGGAATCGTTAAACACTCGCAGATTCTGCCAGATTTGCTAAAGTACCACATCGAAGCAAATGGCTATTAGGAATAGATATGGGTTTACGTTGGACTGATACTCTTGATATCGCAATTGAACTGTATGAAGCACACCCGGACGTGGATCCGCAATGGATTCGTTTTACTGATTTGCATGCATGGGTTTGTGCACTTCCAGACTTTGAAGATAATCCTGAAAAATCAACTGAAGGCCTGCTTGAAGCCATTCAAATGGCATGGATTGACGAGGCGCGCTAAGACCTCATCTAAAAAAGCGATTTTTTTACAGAGTAAAAGCAGAAAATTGCGGATTATCTCGGTATAATGCGCCAAATTTTCATGTCAACCATTGACTAAAGGAGCCAATCATGGCTATTGAACGTACATTATCTATCGTTAAACCAGATGCAGTTGCTAAAAACGTAATCGGTGAAATCTTTGCTCGTTTCGAAAAAGCGGGTCTTAAAATTGTTGCTACTAAAATGAAGCACCTGACTCAAGCTGAAGCTGAAGGCTTCTACGCTGAGCACAAAGAACGTGGTTTCTTTGGTGACCTAGTTGCATTCATGACTTCTGGTCCAGTTGTTGTTTCAGTTCTTGAAGGTGAAAACGCAGTTCTTGCTCACCGTGAAATCCTTGGCGCAACTAACCCTAAAGAAGCTGCTCCTGGTACTATCCGTGCAGATTTCGCTGTAAGCATCGACGAAAATGCTGCTCACGGTTCTGACTCTGTAGCATCTGCTGACCGTGAAGTTAACTACTTCTTCGCTCAAACTGAGATTGCTCCACGTACTCGTTAATTCGCAGTATTCAAGCCAGATAAGTGTTATTATACTTATCTGGTTTTTTTATTCCCTGAATAATTCTTTGCTCAGATATTGAGCTTCTCCTTTCATCTTTAGACATGGTTTAGGTAATACACATGAGTACTGAAGCAGTCGCTGTATCAGCAGTTTCTGAGGCACAGCAACACACTCCATCCGCTCCAGCACAGCAAAAGGCTGTCGAGAAAGTGAACTTACTTGGCATGTCACGTCCGCAAATGGAAAAATTCTTCGAAGATATGGGTGAGAAGAAGTTTCGTGCCGGGCAGGTGATGAAGTGGATTCACCAATTTTTTGTGACTGATTTTACTGAGATGACCAATATCTCAGGCAAGTTGCGTGAAAAGCTGGAAAAAATTTGTGAAATTAAAGCGCCAGAAGTGGTGCATAAAAATTATTCTAAAGACGGTACGCGTAAATGGGTGTTCCGTGTCGGTGATGGTGAAGGTTCACTGGTTGAAACTGTCCTCATTCCAGCAGAAGATAAAACTGGCTCACGTAAGACCTTGTGTATTTCTTCACAGGTGGGCTGTGCACTGGACTGTTCATTTTGTTCAACGGGTAAACAGGGTTTCCAGCGTGATCTAAGCCAGGCTGAAATTATCGGCCAGTTATGGATGGCAAACTATTCCTATATGGAAGATGTGCCCTTGCTTGAGCGTGAACGTTCAGTGACCAATGTGGTGATGATGGGGATGGGCGAACCGTTATTGAATTACGATGCTGTACTCAATTCAATGCGTATCATGCTGGATGACTTTGCCTACGGTATGTCAAAACGCCGTGTGACACTATCAACATCAGGTGTGGTGCCTAAAATTGACCAATTGGCTCAAGATATTGATGTCGCTCTGGCGATTTCATTGCATGCACCTAATGATGAACTGCGTAATGAACTCGTGCCAATCAATAAAAAATATCCGCTTGAGCAACTTATTGCAGCATGTCAGCGCTATATCACTAAAGATGGCAATGAAAGCGCACGTAAACATGTGACCATTGAATATGTCATGCTGGACGGCGTGAATGACAAACCGGAACATGCCCAGCAGATGATTAAATTATTGAAGAATTTGCCAAGTAAAATTAACCTGATTCCATTTAATCCGTTTCCGCATGCGCCTTATGGCCGCTCAAGCCGTAACCGTATTATTTCTTTCCAAAAAACTTTGTCTGATGCAGGTTTTGTGTGTACGATTCGTCAGACACGTGGTGATGATATTGATGCTGCGTGTGGTCAATTAGTGGGACAAGTTGCTGACCGTACCCGTCGTGCGGAACAGTGGAAGAAGAAAATCGCGCAGTCCAATGAGATCATGCGCTCACAAGGATAACAAGAGGTCACCAATTGAGAAATCTGACATCTAAAATTGCTTTTATTTCAACAGTATGTGTTTCTATTGCTCTATCTGGCTGTCAAACGGCAGAAGTGGGTAAAAAGGATCCTAAAAAAGCGACCCAGGTGCGTACTCAATTGGCGGTTGAATATCTGAAGACTGGTGATCTGGATTCAGCGAAAAGAGCGCTAGATGAGGCGCTTAAAATTAATTCACGTGATACTCAAGCCAATATGATGATGGGTGTTTTGTTACAGCAGGAAGGTAGTAGGCTGAACTTGGATCGTGCCGAAACTTATTTTAAGCGCGCGATTTCAGCCGAACCTAAAAATGCACAGGCACGTAACAATTATGGCACCTATTTGTATCAGCTTGAACGTTATAATGATGCAATTGAACAGTTTGCAATTGCAGGCGCGACACTGGGCTATGACCAGCGTTATCTTGCGCTTGAAAATATGGGGCGGATCTACCTGAAGCAGGGCGATCTGGTGAATGCTGAAAAATCATTCAAACAGGCCCTGCAAGCCAATCGCGATTCTTACATTTCAATGTTAGAGTTGGCAGAGATTTTTTATCTGAATCAGCAGTTCCCGGCGGCGTCGAATATGTATCAACAATTTGTACGTTCAGTGGGACAGAAAAACCAGGGTGCTCGTGCGCTCTGGATCGGCATTCGTACTGCGCGTGCCGAGGGTGATCAAATGGGCATGCAAGTATTGGTCAATCAATTGCGCGCATTATTCCCTGAAAGCCCGGAATACCAACGTTATTTGCAATTACAGTACACTACTGAGGCCGTATGGAAGTAAATCCTAATTCACCATCGAATAATTCGAGCGTAGCGCCAAACGCGTTAGGAAATGTTCAACGTCCAGGTGAGTACTTGCGCCAGATTCGTATCAACCAGAAACTTGAGCTGGAAGATGTTGAAAGTGAACTGAATATTCCAGTCAAAACTTTGACTGCTCTGGAACAAGATGATTATAAAGCTTTACCGGAAGCGACCTTTATCAAGGGTTATTATCGTACTTATGCGAAGTTCTTAGGCGTCGACGCATCGAATATCATTCAGCGTTTTGATGAGATTTATGCTAATGATACTGGTCTGTTGCCGAATCATGCCTTGAATAATTCCCCAATCAAGATTATGGGTAAATTACCGGGCTCTAATCGTGACCGTAACCGTAAATGGTTAAAACGCGGTTTAATCGCATTAGTGGCGTTGGCAGTTTTAGGTGCATTGGTCGCGATGATCCAAAACTGGTCAGGCAATAGTAGCGCTGAAGTAGAACCGGAAGTAATGACTCAGGTATCAGACGTTGAAATCATTAATATGGATTCCAATGCAGCAGTATCTGGTGATCAGCTAAAACTTGAGTTTAGCCGTCCTACTTCAGTCCATATTGTTGACTCAACCGGTAAAGTGCTTGCTACTGGTCGTCAATCATCAACATTGGATTTAAATGGTGAAACTCCATTTCAGATCCGTCTTGATGATGCAACCGCCGTGGCCATGACCCTGAATAACGAAAATATTTCATTGTCACCATATACTGTAAACGGAAAAGCAGAATTCCGTTTATCACGTTAATGGCAAGAGAGTAGAAACAAATCATGATTGTGAATCCGATTCAACGCCGTCCAACCCGCAAGATTCGTGTTGGTTCTGTTTATGTCGGTGGTGACGCGCCTATCAGCATCCAGAGTATGACCAATACCGAAACCTGTGATGTAGCCGCAACGGTCGCACAGATCCAGCGCTGCGTCGATGCGGGAGCTGATATCATGCGTGTTTCTGTACCAAGTATGGAAGCAGCGGCAGCGTTTGGGGAAATTCGTAAACAGGTGAGTGTGCCATTGGTTGCAGACATTCACTTCGACTACAAAATTGCCCTAGCAGTAGCTGACTTGGGCGCAGACTGTCTGCGTATTAACCCAGGTAATATCGGTTCAGAAGCCAAGATTCGTGAAGTCGTGGCAGCTGCGCGTCATAACGATATTTCCATGCGTATTGGTGTCAATGCTGGTTCATTAGAAAAAGACATCCAGAAAAAATATGGCGAGCCGACAGGCGAAGCACTGCTTGAATCGGCGATGCGTCATATCGATATTTTAGACCGTTTAGATTTCCATGAATTTAAAATATCGGTAAAAGCATCGAATGTGTTCCTGACTATGGATGCTTATCGCCTGCTCTCTAAACAGATTGATAACCCGCTGCACTTGGGTGTGACTGAGGCGGGCATTTACCGTACAGGTTCGGTGAAGTCTGCAATCGCCCTTGGTGGTCTGTTGATGGAAGGCATTGGTGACACCATGCGTATTTCATTGGCAGCAGAACCTGAAGAAGAAGTGAAAATTGGTTTTGATATTTTAAAATCGCTGGGTTTACGTTCTAACGGGATTAACTTCATTGCCTGCCCCAGCTGCTCACGTCAGGAATTTAACGTAATTAAAGTGATGCAATCGCTTGAAGAACGTTTGGAAGATATTCGTACACCAATGGATGTATCGGTGATTGGCTGTAAAGTAAATGGTCCGGGTGAAGCTAAGGAAGCCGACATTGGTGTAGTAGGTGCAAGTCCGCGTTCACTGGTGTATCGTAATGGCGAAAAGAGCCATTTAATCGATACCGATCAACTGGTTGATGAAATCGAGGCTATGGTTCGTCAACGTGTTTCCGAGCTTGAAGAAGCTAAATCTAAAGAAATTATTCGTACAAGTTTTCCTGAGTAGATCATGAGTTCAATCGTCGCAATCAAAGGTTTTAATGACATTCTCCCAACGCAAACCCCAGCTTGGAGACGTCTTGAACAGCATTTATCGGGTCTGATGGATGCCTATGGTTATCAACAAATTCGTTTGCCAATCGTTGAACAGACGAATCTGTTCAAACGTTCAATCGGTGATGCAACGGATATCGTTGAAAAAGAAATGTACACTTTTCTGGACAAAGGCAATCCACCGGAGTCTTTGACGCTGCGTCCTGAGGGTACAGCAGGTTGCGTACGTGCCATGCTTGAGCATAACCTGCTGCGTGGTGCGACCCCGAAAGTGTGGTATGTCGGACCTATGTTCCGTTATGAAAAACCACAAAAAGGCCGTTACCGTCAGTTCCACCAGTTTGGTGTGGAAACTTTTGGTGTAGCAACGCCAGATCAAGATGCTGAATTGATTTTAATGACAGCGCGTTTATGGAAACGCATGGGTGTTGCTGATAAAGTTCAACTTGAACTCAACACTTTGGGTGAGTCTGAAGAGCGTGCAAACTATCGTTCGGCATTGGTTGAATTTTTGGAGGCGCATAAAACCGATCTGGATGAAGATTCTCAGCGTCGTTTGACCACGAATCCATTACGTATCCTGGATTCTAAAGATGCCAAAACTCAGTCTATTTTAGAAAATGCACCTAAACTGCATGACTTTATGGGTGAAGAAACACTGGCGCACTTTAACCAGTTACAGCAATACCTGACTGATGCAGGCGTCAGCTTTGTCATCAACCAGAAACTGGTACGTGGTCTGGATTACTATAACAAAACCGTATTTGAATGGACCACAACGCATTTAGGTTCACAAGGTACAGTCTGTGCCGGCGGTCGTTATGATGGTCTGGTGGGTCAGTTAAAAGGTAAGGCAGACCAGTCTGTACCTGCGGTTGGTTTTGCGATGGGGATGGAGCGCTTACTGCTTTTACTGGAGCAAGTTGAAGACAACACACCTGTACGTGATTGTGAAGTATTTCTGGTGGCAGACCCTGCTTCTCAAGGTCAGGCACTGGTCTTGGCTGAACAGATCCGTGACCAGTTAGAAGCTGCCGGG
The DNA here is from genome assembly GCF_001077515.1 of Acinetobacter sp. VT 511. Lineage (NCBI taxonomy): Bacteria > Pseudomonadati > Pseudomonadota > Gammaproteobacteria > Moraxellales > Moraxellaceae > Acinetobacter > Acinetobacter sp. VT 511. The sequence goes on from NZ_LFRE01000052.1 coordinate 41,045, forward strand.
AGTAGCATTCGCCTGAAAGTTGGCTCACAAGGTTCAATGAAATCGCAAATGAAAAAGGCAGACCAGTCTGGTGCGATCTATGCCGTGATTATGGGTGAACGTGAACTGGAAGCACAGACTTTTACCGTAAAAGAGCTGGCAACGGCAGAGCAATCAGATGTGCCATTTACTGATTTTGTGGCATTCTTCACAACTAAAATTTCTTCAAAATAATCGATAAAACATTAGGAAAGGGGTAATCACATGAGCGCAATTGGTGGTGATGAACAACTTGAAAGTTTGAAATCCTTCACAAAGAAGTATGGCTCTTCAATCATTACCGGGATTCTGGTTGCGCTGATTGCCTTTTTTGGATGGGAATATTGGCAGAAGAAGAACCTGGCAGAGTCGCAGAAGCAAACTGCCAAGGTACAGCAGTTAATGGATGATGCACGTTCTACTCAGGGCGATGCGTTTGCTAAACTGTCTGATACTGCGGACAAGATTGTCAAGGAAGCACCTGACTCAGCGCAGGCGATTCAGACTCAGCTAGTAATGGCAAAACTGGCTTATGACAAAGAAGATTATGCAGCAGCTGAACGTGCACTGAAGAAAGTTGAAAACTCCAAGGTGGATGATGCAGGTCTGGTGCAAGTAGTTAAACTTCGTCTGGCGTATGCCCAGCTGGCACAGAAAAAATATGATGCAGCATTGAAAACTTTAGAAGCGGTGAATGAGCCTGCTTTTAAAGCAACTGCGGATGAAGCACGTGGAGATATCTATGTTGCCAAAAATGATATTGAAAATGCCAAGAAAGTGTATCAAAGTGCATGGGATGCTTTGGTAGAACGCAAAGAAGAACGTCAGATTTTACAAATTAAACTAGAAAGTGTTGGCGTATTGGTCGATGATCCTGAAATTGAACGCCCGATTATAGATACACAAGTGGAAGAAACTGAATGAATAGAAAATACAAACTCACCTGTGCCTTAACCGTTTTGACCCTTGTTTTGGCAGGTTGTGCGGGGAAAACCATTAAAGTGGAAGAAGCCAAGCCAAATCCACTTCCTAAACTTGCACAGGCAAAATCACTAGTTCCTGTATTTTCTAGCAGTGTTTCTTCTACGGATGAAGCAGATCCATTACGTTTACGCCTCGATGCAGACAACGGTGTGATTTTTGCCATTAATCCAAATGGGGAAATTTCTGCTTATCAGGGCAAGCAACGTCTTTGGCAGAAAAAAGTGTCTAAAGCGGGCTTAAGCGCGGGTGTGGAGGCGGCTTCTGGTGTGGTGATTGCAGGCAATACCAAAGGTCAGCTGTTTGCTTTGGATCAGCAGACGGGTGAACAGCGTTGGGCTGCTCAATTGTCGGGTGCCATTATTGCGCCCTCTTTAGTGCATGCAGACCGTGTGATTACCGTAGCGAATGACGGCATGGTCTTTGCTCATGAAGTTAGTACTGGTAAACAGGTGTGGACTTATAAGCTACCTAATGTACAATTCAGCCTGCGTGGTATGGCGGCGCCAGTTGCACTTGACCCACGTCATGTATTGATTGCTTCAGCAAACGGCTATATTTATGCTCTGGATGCAGTTACCGGTGTGCCAAAAATGCAGCGCCGTGTAGCGGTATCTGATGGTCGCTCCGATATTCAACGGCTGAATGATATTGATGGTGAGCCGGTCGTTGCTGGTCAGTTTGTAGTAACAACCAGCTATCAAGGTCAGGTGACTGTGCTTGATCTGGCTTCACAACAGGTAATCTGGAGTGAAGATGCCAGCAGTATCCAGCGTCCAGAAGTTGTAGGTAATGGTGTCTTTGTAGCCCAGACTGATGGTAAAATCACCGCCTATGAAATTACGTCTGGCCAGAAACTCTGGGAAAATGACCAGCTGTTAAACCGTCAGCTGAGCAACCCGGTCATGCTGGGTACAGACCTTGTAGTCGGTGACCTGGACGGTGTATTACACCTGATTGATCCGTCTACTGGACAGATTGTTGGTCGTTCCAAGACTTCTGGTGAAGTTCGCACACTGCGTGTGATCGACAACCAGCTCTATGTGTCGACACGTAAGGGTGCTTACAGTATCTGGCAGAATCGTTAATTTTTCTGTGGCTTATGCTAAAATAAGCCAACCGTATTTTTTACGCGGGGTGATTGAATGTTCAATGCCCCGTGTTTTTATTTATTTTAGGCTTTAATCCTATTCCCATTTTCTTCCAGAACTTTCTGATGTTCAGGCCATTTTTAGATAGCCTGATATTGAATAAAGGTTAATCTATGAAACCCGTAATTGCGCTCATTGGTCGTCCGAACGTCGGAAAATCAACTCTGTTCAACCAGATAACCAAGAGCCGCGACGCATTGGTGGCAGACTTTGCAGGTCTGACACGCGACCGTAAATATGGCGATGCTGTCTATCAAAATAAATCCTTCATTGTCGTTGATACTGGCGGTATCGGTGAGAACGAAGGTGGGATCGACTCTTACATGGCAGAGCAGTCTAAAACTGCAATCCATGAAGCAGATATGATCATCTTTGTGGTCGATGCACGTGCCGGATTGTTGGCATCTGATGAACAGATTGCCCGTGAGCTGCGTACTTTGGGTAAAAAAGTCTTCCTCGTTGCGAACAAGGTGGATGGAGTACATGCAGAAGCTGCTTTAGTTGAGTTCTATAAACTTGGCATGGGCGAGCCGATGCAAGTGGCGGCGAGTCATGGTCGTGGTGTACAGCAGATGCTTGAAGAAGTACTTGCAGATGTGCCCGAAGATGAGTCTGAAGCTGAACACGATAAAAATACCGGTTTGCGTCTCGCGATTATTGGTCGTCCGAACGTTGGTAAATCCACCTTGGTCAACCGTTTACTGGGTGAAGAGCGTGTGGTTGCATTTGATCAGCCAGGTACAACCCGCGACTCGATTTACATTCCATTTGAACGTGATGGCCGTAAATACACTTTGATCGATACCGCAGGTGTACGTCGTAAAGGTAAAGTCGATGAGATGATTGAGAAATTCTCAATCGTGAAAACTTTGCAGGCGATGAAAGATGCGCATGTGGTTGTCGTAGTTGTTGATGCACGTGAAGGGATTGTAGAGCAGGACTTGCACTTGATCGGTTATGCGATTGAAGCAGGCCGTGCCATGGTGATTGCGATCAATAAATGGGACAACATGTCTGAATATGATCGTAAGCAGTGCAAGTTGGATGTGGAACGTCGTTTTGACTTCATTCCATGGGCGAAGATTCACTTGATCTCTGCATTACATGGTACCGGTGTCGGTGAGCTTTATCCTTCGATCCACCGTGCCTATGATTCTTCACACCTGAAAGTCTCTCCTGCAAAAATCACCCAGATTCTGCAAGATGCGACTGAAGCTCACCAGCCGCCAACTGTTCAAGGCCGTCGTATCAAAATGCGTTATGCGCATATTGGCGGTCAGAATCCACCGACCATTGTCATTCATGGTAACAAGGTCGATAAAACTCCTGCGGATTACCGTCGTTACCTGGAAAATGTATTCCGTAAAGTTTACAAACTTGAAGGTACACCAGTAAGAATTGAATTCAAGACGTCTGAAAACCCGTTCGAAGGTCGTAAGTCACAAATTGATGAACGTACTGCAGCACGTAAGCGTCGTTATGTTCAGAAATTCAAGAAAGCTGAGAAGAAATTCAAACGCGGTTAATCTGTATTTGAATAAAGTAAAAAGCCTGCAATAGCAGGCTTTTTATTTCTTAAATTTTATAAAAATTAAAAGCTATCAGTTTAAGTATTGAAACCTAACTGTTTAAAAAAAAAGTTTAAAGTTCAATGTAAATAACATGTAATTTGTAATATATTTGTGTGAAATTGTTAATGTATTAATTGATATTGTTACTTTAAGTAATACAAAGAATAACAACCTAATTTACAGATTCGGGGTGAGGAAATGAAAAAGACAGTATTGGCTTTATTATATGCAACAGTTTGTACTGGGGTAGCACAAGCTGAAATGATTAAGGTAAATGGTGAAGGTAGCAGCCCAATTAATAAAAAGGATGCTATTGCGACTCGGAATCAAGCCTTTGCACAAGCTAAAACGGATGCTGTCATTGCTCTGATTAAGAAAATTAATGGTCCGCAAGCGATGCAGGATGCCGAACCTTTTTTAGCAGATATTGTCAAACAAATTGATAATAACTATGTATTCAATCGTGGTAGCCAAAGTACCAAAACTGAACTAACCACTTCTGTATCCCTCGAGATGGATGATCAAGAATTTCGTAATATTTTAAATGATATCGGGTTGTCGAAGAAAACAAGCCGTACAAGTCCAATCATGATCGTAATGGACGAGTACTTTGGTGTGCCACGTGATAATTCCAAACCAGTCAAAGAATTTACTTCGTATTTCTCTGATAAAAGCTATGCTTATGATGAAAAGGCTAGCTATGATGCAAAAGAGAGTGCTAAAGCGAATGAAAGTTCATCTTATTCATCGAAAGGAAAGTCATCAGCTGCATCAGGATATGCTTATGACAATTATTATGGCGCAGGTGTGGGTGTCGCAGCACGTTCATCAAGCCATAATAATTCTGGGAAATCAGCATCTTCAGCAAGTTATAACGCTAGTGAATCCGCACGTTATAGTCAGTCAGAGCGTCAGAATGATATCCAAAGCTTTGTTAAATATGTGGAATATCAAACCCCATCGACTATACCTGAACGACAAAATCATACCTTAAATGCGATTGCAGGCTCAGCATCAAAATATGATCTGCGTTTAATGGATTCCGATCTATTCCGTAGTCGCTATTTAAAAGGTAAAAGCATGTCCATTCAGCAATTACTGAGTGATGCAGAGCTTGCCAAACTTGCAGCCGCTGCACGTCAGGAAAAGGCAGACTGGTTTATGGTTGGCAGCTCACATATTTTTGATCGTGGTCGTTCAGGTGCAACGGGTCAGTTTGTTTGTGATGGTGCACTTAGCTATAAAATTTATTCAGTTGATGATGGTACGCTGATGGGCGGCGATACCCGTACCGAATCATCAGCAGCGGCAACGACAGATTCTTGTCGTACGAATGTTGCCCGTAAACTGGGTGAAATGACTCTGTCAGAAGTTGGTCCACAAATTCTAGCCTATTCGAAAAACCGCAGCATGTATGGCAAAGAAATTACTCTCTTTGTGAAAAATGTATCGGGTAGCGTCTCTAGCCGTTTGGGGGATGATCTCTATATGGCTTTAGATGAAATGGACGGTGCTGAAAATATCGATATCCGTACTCAAGATGGCAAACTGGTCGAAATAACCATGACCTATAAGAGTCAAAAGCCTTTAAGTGCTGAACTTGCCAAAGCATTACGCCGAGTGAATCCTGTTTTATCTAATGCAGAACGCTTGCAAGCAGGAAATACCATTACTTTATGTATTGGTGGTACACAGTGCAAGTAAACACAGTACTGAAGCAACTGAGTATTGCATTAGGCTTGGCATTTGCTGCAAATGCCCAAGCCAATATCCAAATTTTCCCGGTACAGGGGATTTTTGGATTGGAACAGCCATGTCGTAAATCCGCAGATTTAATTGAAGCCAATGGCTCTTCAATTTCATGCGACTTTACTCAAGCGGTTTCGAGTACTGCAATCCGTAATCAAGTATCGCAAACTTTTTTAAGCCAGCTTAAGCAAAGTTTACCGAATCAAATTGTCGACTCTATTTCCAAGCAAAATAAGCATCGTACCTATGTGGCTTCTTTAGAAGTACTGCGTGCGAGTGAGTATGTGGTCAATAAAGAGTCTACAGCAGAAATCTTTTTACCGGTTACAGTCAGTTTGAAACTGACCAATGTACTTTCAGGTGAAGTGATTTACAGTAACAGTGCGACGCTGTCCCAACCAATTCAAATTTTAGCATCGGATATTCAGTCGGCGGCAACGCGTCAAGCGGTACAGCAAAAGTTTCAAAGTAGTTTAGTTACCTTAAGTCAGCAACTTGCACGTGATTTACAGCAGAATTTTCAAGTCTCTGAAATCGATGCCATAGTGATTGATCGTTGGAAGTCTTATATCGTTTTAGACAAAGGCTTTAAGCAAGGCATTGCCAAAGATGATGAACTGAGTTCAGCTCAAGGTGATTTGATTCGTGTGGTACATGCCGACAGCGATTATGCGGTGGCTTTGCCGGTACTTATCAATGGTAGTCCAAGTCAGTTTACTAAAGTCTCGACCAATACTCGTCAAGCAATGAATAAGCCAAAAGCATTGCTTGTAGATGTATTGACCTATCAAGGTGAATCCAAGGATTTGATTGAGCAAATTTTTTCAGATGCTGTCGGTGAAAATGCGTCATTCACCCTGACCCCTGTTAATAAACGCTTTAGCAATTTGGTGCAAAGCATCGCGGAACAAACTGGTTTAAGCAATCAAGAAGCAATTCATCGACGTGAATTGCCGGACTTCTTTATTCGTATCAGTGTGATTCCGGTGATTGGGTATGAAAAGCAAATCGGTAAAATGACACAGCAGCAAGTGGTGCATAGTGAGGTCTTTGCTGAAATGATCGATCAATCAGGGCGCGTGCTTTATTCAGCACATGCCACTGATGAGCTGAGCGATACTATTTCAGCAGGCATGGGCTTCTCGATGGAGGCACGTAAAGAAATTGCACTCAAAAATGCCTTAATCAAATTGGGGCAGCAATTCCGTCAAGGGGTGCAATTTACCCGTTCAGATTTGCAAGTTGTAAGCGGTGGCTCAGATCATATTCAAATTAATGATCCAGGTGAACGTTTAACTACAGGTATGAAAATTCATGTCTATAACCGTGAAAAGGCAGCGCAGCGTGATGTGTTGATTCCAACCTGGGAGGCGACTGTGATTGAGCGTCAAGGCAATAAAGTTAAAGCACAGCTTGATTTCCCTGTCAGTGGCAATGACCGACTGCCTGTGCATTCAGGAGACAGTATTTTAGTTGATAGCCATGCGCCGGCGGGTGACTCGAAGCAAGCACGTGTGCTGTGTGAAAGTTTACATACTGAACAGGTGGGGGAAATTCCATTCTATGGTTTTGGTCCATTGATCTATCACGCGTTCACGAGCCAATCCAAACGTCCGTTTTATGCAACAGGTGTAGGCTTCAAAGGACAAACTAAGCTTGCTGATTCGATCGTGAGAATGACCGAAAATGCTGGCTTTAAAAAGGATATGAAACTCAAGCTGTATGTCCCGAAAGAAGAATGTTTACAGCCAGCGTTCCGCATTCAAGTCAAAGAAGAAACTATCAAGTGTAATGCCGATAAAACCAATTGCGATGCAACTTTGGTTCTTGCGGGTGGTGCGCGTCGTTTTAATCAAAAGTTAGAGCGTGTAGGCGCTTATGGCTTGCAGCAGGAAATTAATCTAAAAGGCATTGATCATAACCATCGCTATGCCATGTACAACATTCAAATGTTTAATGCCTTACCTAAAATTTTAAATCAAATCGTGCAAAAAGCCGATTCAACACAATAGAGAACCACTATGAAAAAACTAACAGCTGTATGCCTTATAGGGACAATATTCTTCGGTACAAATGCATTTGCAGGTTTTGGATCCCTTAGCGGCTTGGCTTCACAGTTAACTGAAGCAGCAACAGGTGTATCATCAAATAATCTAGATTTGGCAGGCTTTTTAAAACAAGCACAAGCAACTAACCAAATGTTCACACAAAGCCGTACATCTTTAGCAACTTTATTTGCTGAGCGTAAAGACGCTGAAGAGTTGAAAACGAAGCTAAACAGCTTGAAAACGACTTCTGACGCGAAAGAAAAAGAAGCAATTCAAAAAGAAATTATTAAGCTGACCAATGATGTGTTAGATGCATCTAAAAAAGATGAAGCAGCAACCGTTGAAAAGATTAATGCATTAAATGCAAGTCAAAAACAGCAGCTAACGAAATCTATGACTAACTTTGTCTTGGCTGGCCTTTCAGCTCGAGAATTAGTTACTAATAGTAAAAGTGTTTCAATGCAGTTATTAAGCAATCCAATGGCTGTAAGCAGTAGTGGCATGTCTCTAGTGGATGCTAAGGGTTTATTAAGTGATGTGACGGGTATTGCAAAAAACTCGACGATGGCTTTGGTTGAATATCCACAGTTATTGAAAAAAGCAGGTGTAAACTTTAAAGCACCAGAATCATCCGCAGCTAAACCTCAGGATATTTCTGAATTCTTGTAATACGTGTGATCCTAGAAAAAAAGCCTGTATCTGCAGGCTTTTTTATGGCTATATAATTTTGCTAGTCGTGAGCATAGTCAAAGCTGTATTAACTCTTTTACAATCAGACTCAATCTAAATATAGGTGAAGGGCAGTTGTGGCCAGACAAATTCAAATTGATGTATATCCGCTGGCGCCGCTGAGTAACTTAGGCATGGATCGAAGGGCTCAAATTGCTGCACGTAAAATTGAAGTCGCACAGTTACGCAATCACTGTCTATCCCAGTATTTTGATCTTGAAATACAGGATGAGAATATTACCCGAACCGATTTTGGGAAGCCTTATCTTCAAGAATTTCCAGACTACGCTTTTAATTACACGCATAGCCAGAACTTTTATGCCATGGCAATGAGCCAACGCATGCAACACATCGGTGTGGATATTGAAGAGCTGAGTCGTAAAGTTCGTTTTGATGCATTGGCACAGCATGCCTTTCACCCTGAAGAATACGCGAGCTGGCAACAGCTAGACTGTGATCCTGAATACTGGTTTAAGGTCTGGACCACCAAAGAAGCAGTATTAAAAGCACATGGTATGGGTATTCGTATGAACCTGAGTGAGCTCAATACTAAAGTACATCCACAGCAGCAGGGTGGCCTGTGTCAGCATGTGCAGCTTGGTGTCTTTGCATTTCACAACTATGTACTTGGTGATTGTGTGCTCAGCGTGGCATGGCAGGCTGAGCAGTCCTGCCGTGGTTTTACTTTTCCTCGGATTCAGATTTACCAGCATCCTCCACTCTAAGTGCAAGTATATTAAAAATCAGGATTTCCGGGCGATTAGCAGATTACTTATGCGATTGACAAACTGCGGACTGAAACGTGACAGATGGTATAAAAACTGGCTTTTAAAGCCGACTGGCTGATGGGTAGGAACCAGTAAATTGCCCTTGCGCTGTACCAGTTTTAAAATATCCTGAGCGACATCTTCTGCACTCAAATGTACGCCCATTTTCTTAATGCTTTCTGCCTGCATATCCTGAACCATTGCAGTGCGCACAAAAAGTGGCATTACATCCATGACCCGAATGCCATGCTTGTGCCATTCAATATCCAGGCTTTCTGTCAGGCCTCGTACGGCAAATTTACTGGTCGCATAGGAAGCAAGATCAGCCTGACCATAGATCGCGGAAGCAGAGGAAAGGTTAATGACCCGGGCAAAAGCAGCACGCTCCAGAAAGGGAAAGGCCGCATGACAGCCATTGATCACACCCTTGATATTAATATCGACCGTACGGTGGTGTGCTTCAATAGGGGTCTTTTCAAAATTTCCTGAATAGAGAATGCCGGCATTATTCACCAGAATATTGATCTTGCCTGCCCAGGCTTCAAAATCCTGTAAGGCGGTTTGCCAGGATGCATAACTGGCAACATCCAGATAGCTAGCGTGTGCATTCGGGCCTAACTGTTCAGCCAATTGTTCGGCAAGGCTAATATTCAGATCATAAATACCGACCTTGTAATCCTCGCGGCAAAATAGGCTGGCAACAGCAGCACCGATTCCTTGTGCTGCACCGCTAATAAAGATACTGTGCATTGAGCTCACCTCCATGTTGACTGTTTTTAGAGCATAGCAAACATTGAGCAAAAGATATTTTCTTGTCCGATAAAATAAAGAGGTTTTAAGGTGGAACAATTACTGAGCATCATGCGAGAACTACGTGAAAAATGTCCGTGGGATCAACAGCAGACGCCTGAATCATTAACGCGTTATGCGATTGAAGAGGCGTATGAAGTTGAAGCGGCTGTTCGTTCCGGTAAGACTGAAGATGTACGTGATGAGCTTGGTGACCTGTTATTACAAGTGGTTTTCCAGTCGCAGATGTACAGTGAGCAAGGTGCTTTTAATTTCCAGGATGTAGTGCAGGCGATTAGCGATAAATTAATCCGCCGTCATCCGCATGTATTTCAGGCTGAACAGTTTTCCAAACTCAGCCCTGAAGATGTGGCTGTATTGTGGAAAAAGATTAAGACACAAGAAAAACAGGGTAAGCCCCGTTCCCGTCTGGATGATGTGAAACATGCACCGGCACTCGTACAGGCAGATGAAATCCAGAAAAATGTAGCACAAATTGGTTTTGATTTTCCTAATGTGGATGGTGCATTCGGTAAGCTTGAAGAAGAGTTAGGTGAATTTAAAGAGGCAATGGTAGGACAGAAATCCGACGAAATTCTGGAAGAATTTGGTGATTGCTTATTCTCTCTGGTTAATGTTGGTCGTAAACTTGGCATTTCGAGTGAGATGGCACTATTAGGTACCATCCATAAATTCCGTACGCGATTTGCCTTGATGGAACATCAGGCAGTACAACAGAATCTGAATATAGAAGACCTGTCACTGACTGAACTGGATCAGTTGTGGGAACAGGCGAAACAAGAATTAAAACAACGGGCCACGCATGAAAATCATAAAAATTCGGTCAATCAGCAGAGAACTGATTAGTATCATCCTTACAATTTTATCTGTACTGTGCAGTTCGTTTGCAGCTGCTGCTCAAAATGGAAGTTATGCTGACTGGAAGGCTAAACAGCAACAATATGATGCACGGCTGAAACAACAGCAGAATCGGCCATCCCAAAATCATAGCAATCACTATCTGGCGAAGCCGGAGCTTACAGCTGTTTCCAGTGCAGACAGGATCCGGCTGAATTCCGCTACGGTCGAGCAGTTGCAGCAGCTGCATGGCATTGGTCAGAAGAAAGCAGAAGCAATTATTGAATATCGCAATACGCATGGCAAGTTTAAACGTGTTGAAGATATTCAGCTGGTCAAGGGGATTGGTCCCGCACTATTTGCTAAAAATCAGGCTCGACTGGCGCTGTAAATCATCTAAATTTAAAGTGAATCCTCTATCATTGCTGGATACAGGATTGACATAATCAAATTGCCCTTTAGCCGTGTAAGCGATATGATTAGCGTCATCTTAGAATTTTACGTTCAGACGTAGGAGACAGCGTCTTTTGCAAACTTTGCGCGCGTCAAAATGTGGTTTATCAACCGCTCAATTACCTTCTTATATCCTCGATGTGATTGATGCCTTAAATAAGGCCGGCTATGAAGCTTATATTGTTGGTGGTGGTGTACGAGATCTGATGCTGGGCTTGAATCCCAAGGATTTCGATGCTGTCACTAACGCAACTCCCGCTCAGGTCAAAGAAGTATTCGGGCGACGTTGTCGTATTATCGGGCGTCGTTTTGAGCTGGTTCATGTCTATTCTGGTCGCGAACTGGTAGAAGTCGCGACTTTCCGGGCACCGCCGAAAAAGGCCGTCACTTCAGCGCAGGGCATGATTCTGCGTGACAATAACTGGGGAACTATCGAGCAGGACTTTGCTCGCCGTGATTTCTCGATTAATGCAATGTATTACCAGCCACGTAAAGGTATTGTGCTGGATTTCTGCAATGCAGTAGATGATATTAAACATAAAACACTGCGCCTGCTGGGTGATCCAACGCTCCGCTTCGAAGAAGATCCAGTCCGTATGCTGCGTACGTTGCGTTTTGCAGCAAAATTAAATTTCAATATTGATGAAGCGATTCTGGATATCTTTACGCCAGAAATGACCCAGCTGCTTCGTGATGTATCTCCGCATCGTCTTTATGATGAGTCACAGAAGCTGTTCACCATGGGGCATCTCAACCGCGTCTTGCCAATGCTGATTGATTTCGGGATCTGGCGTCAGCTGTTTGCAGAGATCAAACCTGAAATCACGCCGTTTATTGAACGTGCTGCGACCAATACCGATCAGCGTATTTCGATTGGCAAGACGATTAATCCTGCATTCTTCTATGCTGTATTGTTATGGAAGCCATTCCTGGAGCGTTGTGATTTCTACTTGAGTAAAGGCATTATTCCAGCTGAAGCACGTGCTCAAGCAGGCCTGGATGTTTTGAAGCGTCAAGCAACCCGTACCATCATTCCACGTTTTGCGGAAACCTTTATCCGTGAAGTCTGGGAAATGCAGACCCGGCTGTTGAATCCAAAACCGCAGCAGATTGAAGCGCTGTCTGGTCATGCGCGTTTTCGTGCCGGCTTTGACTTCCTGTTACTCCGCGAAAAATCAGGTGATGAAACGGCACAGGGCATGGGGAGCTGGTGGGATGCTTATCAGCAAATGGGCGGTGACGAAAAAGAACGTGCCATTGCACAGTATAACCGTCAGCGTGCCAAGAGCCGTCGTAAAGCGACTCAGGAAGAGCATCTGGAACAGCGTCTGGCTGTTCAGGAAACCACTGAGATTGAGCCATTAGTCAATGAGCCGGAACCACGTAACCGTCGTACCCGCAAACCTAAGCCAGCAGCAGAGAAACCAGTTTCTCATGCAGCAGCGAGTGCAAGCGGTGAGATTGGTCCGGATCATCCAATTATGAAACGTAAGCGTGTACAGCGTGATTTAAGCCAAGTTGTTTTTGGACCGACACAATGACCATTACTTATATTGGCTTAGGCAGTAATCTTGGTGATTCGCGCCAGATTATGGCTGAGGCGGTACAGAAACTGGCAAGCTTGGGAACAGTGAAAATATCCCATTTGTATTACAGTCCACCGATGGGTCCACAGGATCAGCCAAATTATCATAATGCTGTGGTGCAGTTGATTACCGATCTGGCACCACTCGATTTACTGGATCGTCTACAGGCATTGGAACAGGAAGCGGGTCGGGTACGTTTACGCCACTGGGGTGAACGTACCCTGGATTTGGACCTGCTTATTTACGGTGATGAACGTATTCAGAATGAGCGTTTGACTGTGCCGCATGTCGGTATAATGGAACGTGATTTTGTATTATTGCCGTTGTTGGATATTGATACTGAATTACAGCTGAATGGACAATCATTAAAAGACCTAGACATCGTAAAACAATCGACCTTGACGGTCCTTGATCGCACGAATTGGGCAAATATTTAATTTTTATTTATTGGTATGTTCGCGAGAACTTCAATAAGAGAGGAACACCTTCATGATCAGTCTGAGCGACTTAAGACGATTCAAGGCGGACGGCCGTAAATTCTCCTGCCTGACCTGCTACGATGCCAGCATGGCCAAAGCCATGGAAATTGCCGAAGTAGATACGATTCTGATCGGGGATTCCCTGGGTATGACCATTCAGGGGCATGATTCTACTTTGCCAGTGACTGTAGCCGATATGGCATATCACACCGCTGCAGTGCGCCGTGCAAATCAGCATGCCTTTATCCTGACTGATCTGCCATTTATGAGTTATGCAACATTGAATGATGCCTTGCAAAGTGCCCGTACCGTGATGCAGGCGGGTGCTCAGATGGTCAAGCTGGAAGGTGGAGCATGGCTGGCTGAAACCGTACAGGTCATGACGCGTAACGGTATTCCAGTTTGTGTACACCTAGGTTTGACACCACAATCAGTGAATGTATTTGGTGGTTATAAATTACAGGCACGTAACCGCGCAGCGGCAGATCAGCTGCTTGCTGACTGTAAGGCTGTGGTTGAAGCCGGTGCTGCCTTGTTATTGCTTGAATGTGTGCCTGCACAACTTGGCAAAGAAGTGGCTGAGTTATTCCCGGAGATTCCAGTGATTGGTATTGGTGCGGGTGTAGATACGGATGGTCAGGTGCTTGTAGTGCAAGACATGCTGGGCCTGAACTTTGGTCATACGGCTAAATTTGTACGTAACTTTATGAAAGAACAATCAGGTGCCAATGCAATCCTGGATGCATTCAAGGCCTATCATGCTGCCGTGCTCGACAGCTCATTCCCTGCACCTGAACATACATTCCAGGTTGAGTTATAACATGAAAACAGAAACTACCATCCAGGGTTTGGCGGCCTCATTAAATCCGGCTCGTTCAGCACGTAAAATTATTGGCTTCGTACCCACCATGGGGAATCTGCATCAAGGTCACTTAAATCTGGTACGTGAAGCCCGCAAGTTATGTGATGTAGTCGTGGTCAGCATCTTCGTGAATCCGATTCAGTTTGGGCCAAACGAAGATTTTGATAATTATCCACGTACCTTGGAGCAGGATCAGCAGTTATTGGCTGAAGTAGGCTGTGACATCGTCTTTGCTCCAAGTGTGGAACAGATGTATGGCAACAAGCCGCGTCTGACCAATATCAGTGTTTCGGATATCACTAATGACCTGTGTGGTTTACAGCGTCCGGGTCATTTCGATGGCGTAGCAGTTGTCGTGACAAAATTGTTTAACATGGTTCAGCCAAACTATGCTTTCTTTGGTGAAAAAGATTATCAGCAGCTGGCAGTGATTCGCCAGTTTGTGCAAGACCTGAATATTCCACTGGAAGTGATTGGGGTGCAGATAGCGCGCGCTGAAGATGGTTTGGCACTGAGTTCACGGAACGGTTATCTGACCGAGCAGGAACGCCAGACTGCACCAGTGATCTACCGCAGCTTAAAAGTAGCGGAACAGCAGCTGCATGAAGGTGTAGTGTTAGATACTGTGTTGACTGGTATTCGCCAGACCCTCACTGAGGCTGGTTTTGTGGTAGATTATATTGAGGCACGTACGCCAGAATTGCAAAAGATTGATGAATTTAATCAGGATCTTGTGTTATTCATTGCGGCGAAATTAGGTAAAACACGTTTGATCGACAATCTGCAGGTAAAATATTCTGCACGTCATTAATAGGGTAGCAGTGCATGAAGCGCATCTTAATTGTGACAGGCCAATCTGGTTCAGGTAAGTCATCTGCCTTGCAGGTGCTGGAAGACCTAGGTTATTACTGTATCGATAACCTGCCGCTGGCACTGCTTCCTGAAATTGTCGCGAAACTGGATCAGGAAAATAACCTGGAACAGTTGGCATTAGGAGTGGATGTTCGTAGCACCCGGGCGGATCTGCAAGAATTCGATCATGTGTTTGAACAGCTGCAACAGCATGGCACAGTCGATATTATTTATCTGACTACGCAGGATCAGGAGCTGATTGCACGTTTTAGTGCTTCACGCCGTCCGCATCCGCTGGCTGCACGTTTTAAAAGTCTGAATGAATGCATTCAGGAAGAAAAATTACTTTTGCTTCCGATCCAGTTGCGCTCGACGGTGCATATCGATACTTCTGACAAAAGTGTGCATGACCTGAAGCATACCTTACTGCATAAGCTCGGTCAGACCGATAACCTGATTTTGATTTTACAGTCCTTTGGTTATAAGCATGGTATTCCATTGGATGCCGATTATGTCTTTGATGTACGTCATCTGCCTAACCCGCACTGGGATCTGGAACTACGTAAATTTTCCGGACTGGATCAGCCTGTACAGACTTTCCTGGAAAAGAGTGAGCAGGTAGAAGACATGTTCCAGGACATTT
Source organism: Acinetobacter sp. VT 511 (assembly GCF_001077515.1). Classification (NCBI taxonomy): domain Bacteria; kingdom Pseudomonadati; phylum Pseudomonadota; class Gammaproteobacteria; order Moraxellales; family Moraxellaceae; genus Acinetobacter; species Acinetobacter sp. VT 511. The sequence goes on from NZ_LFRE01000052.1 coordinate 56,581, forward strand.
ACCACTTTTTGGAAAAATGGCTACCGGCTTTTGCTGAAGGGCACCGTCACTACATCACAGTTTCTGTGGGTTGTACCGGTGGTCAGCATCGTTCTGTTTATATTGTGGATAGACTAAAAAAAGCGCTTGAGGCAAAATGGTCTGTTCAAGTCCTCCACCGAGAAATGAAGCACTGGTCATGATTGATACGACGGTTGACGTAATTAACAAATTGGGTTTACATGCGCGGGCATCGGGTAAGCTCATTGAAGTCACCACGAAATTTCGTTCCAATATTCAGATTGGAAAGGGTGACAAGCTCGTCGATGCAAAAAATATCATGTCCTTGCTCATGCTAGGAGCGGGCAAAGGCACAACATTACGCTTGGTACTTGAAGGAGCAGATGAAGAAAAAGCTTTATCTGAAATTCAGGCACTGTTTGCGGCAAAATTTTATGAGGCAGATTAATCGTGGCACGTCGACCGAGCAGTTTAACTGAAGAAGATTTCGAATCTTTAGAGGGACGCGCAAGTAAAACCGAACAGAAAAAAGCAGTCCAGCGTATGGCTGCTTTAGGCGCACAGTTGGCAGAACTGAGTGCGAAACAAATCAAGAACCTTCCTGTTGAAGAGCGTTTGATTGAAGCTTTGCTGGATGTTCAGCAAATTAGTTCACATGAAGCACGTCGTCGCCAATTCTCCCGTATTGGCAAATTACTACGTAACGAAAATGAAACCGTGATTCTGTCCTACCTGACCCCTAAACAGGGTTTGAAAAAGACAGCACAATTACAGCGTTGGGTTGACCGTATTGTCAAAGATGGTGATCCGGCGATTAACGAATTTACCAAAACCTATAATGCAACAGAACGTCATACCTTACGTCAGCATTATTTGCGTGTACATCGTGATCTAAAAAATCAGGCACCTGAAGAAGAGGTTGCAGCATCAAAGCTGAAACTGTTCAACTATGTACAGCAAGTAGCCTTGATTTCAGATAATTGATTTCGTGTCGATAGAGAAGGCGATCCTAAAAGGTCGCTTTTTTTATATCCGTATTTTACCAGACGGAAAATTATATAAGATTCATGATCTGGAATTATGAGCTTAAGCATAACTTTTAAAGAAACAATTTATAAGAATTGTAGTGGCTGCTTACAATTAACAGTAAGGAAATCTCAGTCATTAACAAAAAGATTGGTACTTTATGCCAGTTTTATTGTGCGTGATTAACAAAAATTAGACATATCAAAGAATTAACTAAATTACATAGTTATTTAGAAGATTAATCATTTGAGCATTATGAAGCAAAAAAATAGGATATTTACTCGTAACGATTGGTTGGTGAAGAAATTCTTAACAATATTAATTTAAAGAATTTATTTTAGTGCTATTATTTTAAATTAAATTAATTATTTATAGGCTTGGCACTAGTATTTAGTTTAGGTGCATGTTACAAGTGGTGGTGAAAAAATAGACATTTCAGTGACATTATCAGGTTTGTTTATAGGTTTACAAATAACGGTTAATGTCAAATTTGTTTTACATTTTTTAAAGAAAAAATGAACGTATACGTAGTTAAATGTAATGAAATCAATTAATCTAGATGTTAGGAAATGTTGTTGAGACTGTTTAGATTCTTTGTTATTGATTGTATAAAATTGGTTGAATAAATAAACATAACCATGAGAGGCAGAGATGAAGCTTAACCTTCTGGAGATAGGTCAAAATACTGAACAGCTAAGCTCATGCCGCCTGTCTCTTATTTTGGGCGTAAATACTTCCAATAACCTAATTAATACATTTGCTCGAGTCGCACGTCGGCTACTCAAGACTGAAAAATGTTTACTGAGTTTTCATAAAGAACCTTATATCTGGTATTCCACTGCTTCAGAATTTTGGGGGTTCGAAACCCCGCACGAATTAAATTTGCTCAATTATCTTAAAAATGATGACTGTCTGGATCGTACGCATCCTGCCTATACAGAAATGTCAGAATATATTCGTAGTCTTGGCGTAGAGCATAAGCGCCTGATCTCCTTTAATCTGAAAGCCAGTGATACCCATTCAATTGGTCATGTGGTATTTTTTGATCAGGAAGAAGAGGGTTTTGATCAAGAAGATATTCGTCTGGTGCAGGAGTTTGCCGATGGGCTGGTCGGACGGATTCGCTTGCATGAAGACTATAATGAACTGAAGGAAATGTACGAGCAGCAATGCGCCATGAACTTCAGTAAGACGAAATTCTTCCAGATCATTGCCCATGACCTGCGTGCACCCTTTCATGGCTTACTTGGATTCTCGGAAGTATTGGCTGAAGAACGTCATACACTGGATGATTCAAGTGTTCAGAATATTGCCGATTATCTCTGTGAAAATGCCAAGTCAACCTATAACTTGCTGGAAAGCCTGCTGACTTGGGCAATGGCTGAGGGTGGACGTTTCGTTTACCATCCGATCAATTTTGAGCTAAAACAGTCCAGCAAAATTGTTTGCGATGTACTCAAAAGCTTAGCATTGAATAAAAAAATCGACCTGATTGACCGCATTCCTGAAGGAGTGAAAGTCAATGCGGATATCAACATGATTACTTCAGTGCTGCAAAACCTGGTCTCCAATGCACTGAAATTCACCCCAACCGATCAGCAGGGTCAGGTCATTTTGACTGCTGAAGCTGAAGACGAGCTGGTCAGAATCAGCGTGCAGGATGCCGGTCTGGGCATGACTGAAGAACAGATGCAAAATCTGTTTAAGCCAAATCTGACAGTAAGTGTGAAAGGCACAGATAATGAAAAAGGCGCGGGTCTTGGTCTGGTATTGTGTAAGCGATTTGTCGATCTGAATCATGGTCAAATTTATGTCGACTCTAAAGAAGGTCAGGGTACGACCTTTAGTGTATTGTTGCCAAAAGCCACCAATGAACATCAGGCACTGGCACTTGCTGAACCGGCAGGTGCATTAAAAGAAAAAAATTAATTTCCGTCCAAGGCATTCACAGGGCTGCCAGTCACCTGTTATAACTAGAAAAAATCTTGCAGGTGACAAGGACTGGAAATGAATGACGTACAATTGCAGAAAACTTTAAGGGCAAGCCAATATGCCGAGCAGGTATTGTCCAGACACGCTGCCTTGCTGCAGCAGGACTATGCAGTTGACCATTTTCAGCATGCTTTGAGTACTGAACAAATCAAGCAATCTGTCACAGATGCCCTTACCAATATTAGTGATGAAGAGCAATGGATGAGTACGTTACGTACTCTGCGTGCTCGCCTGATGTTTCGCTGGATCTGGCAGGATGCCAATCAACTTACTAATGTCATTACTCTCACTCGTGAACTTTCTGATTTTGCCGATGCCGCCATTTGTGCCGCCAAAGATTTTGCCCGTATTCCCTTGGTTGCAAAGTATGGCCAGCCGATTGGCTACAATGGAAAGGTGCAAGACTTAATTGTAATTGCTATGGGTAAGCTCGGTGCTCAGGAACTCAATCTTTCTAGCGATATTGATCTGATTTTTGCTTTTGACGAGCAAGGGGAAACCGATGGGCGAAAATGTATTGATGTGCAGCAGTTTTGCATTCTGTGGGGACAAAAGCTGATCTACCTGTTAGATCATATTACCTCAGATGGTTTTGTCTTCCGTGTCGATATGCGCCTGCGTCCTTGGGGGGATGGTTCACCATTAGCAATTAGCCATATCGCGCTGGAAAAATATCTCAGCCAGCATGGTCGTGAATGGGAACGTTATGCCTGGATCAAAGCGCGGATTGTTAATCCAACGTCTGAGGGTGATGAGTTACTGGAGATGACACGTCCATTCGTCTTCCGTCGCTATGTGGACTACAGTGCTTTCGCAGCTATGCGTGAAATGAAAGCAATGATCCAGCGCGAAGTGCAGCGCCGCAATATTGAAGATGATATCAAGCTTGGTGCTGGCGGAATTCGTGAAGTTGAATTCATTGTTCAGGTATATCAGCTGATTTATGGTGGCGCCAAGCTGGAATTACAGGATCGCCAATGTCTGGTCAGTCTCAAGCACTTGGTTACCGCTGAATTGCTGGATGAACAAGCAGTAGAAGATCTTGAGGATGCTTATTTATTCCTGCGCCGGGTTGAACATGCGATTCAGGCGCTGAATGACCAGCAAACTCAGTCATTACCAACCGAAGATGACCCTCGCCAGCGTATTGCTGATACTTTGGGCTTTACTGACTGGGCAGCATTTATGGATGTGTTGGATCAGAAGCGCGCCAAAGTGATTTACCAGTTTGAACATCTGATTAAAGAGAATGGTCCAGAAACTCAACTCTCAAGTTTTACCCAACTGGAACAGCAGTTAAATGCAGTACTAGATGTAAGTGCCCGAAATCTGGTGCATGAGTTCTGGAACAGTAATACTCTGAAAAAACTACCGGCCAAAGCCTTACAGCGTTTAAAAACGTTTTGGCCTTATCTGATTGAAGCAATTTTGCAATCAGATCAGCCGCAGACGGCTTTAGTACGTCTGATGCCATTGGTTGAATCAGTCATGCGCCGCACTGTGTACTTGGTCATGCTGATTGAAAGCAAAGGTGCACTTCAACGTCTGGTCAAGATGGCAACTGTCAGCCCATGGATTTGTGAGGAATTAACCCATTATCCAGTGTTACTGGATGAATTCCTGTCTATGGATTTTGAACTGCCGAAACGTCAAGATCTTGAAGATTCTCTACGTCAGCAGTTGCTGCGTATTGAACTTGATCAGGTGGAAGACCAGATGCGGGTATTGCGTCTGTTTAAAAAATCCAATGTGCTGGCTGTTGCTGCCAGTGATGTGTTGGCAGAAAGTCCTTTAATGAAAGTATCAGATGCTTTGACTGATATTGCTGAGGTGTCTGTAAATGCTGCCTTGCATTTGGCTTATCAAATTGTGGCCAAAAAGCATGGTTTCCCACTCGATGCCGAAGGGCAACGTTGTTCAGTCGATCATACTGCTTTTGCTGTGATTGGCTATGGCAAAGTGGGCGGGATTGAACTCGGTTATGGTTCGGACCTGGATTTGGTATTCATTCACTTTATGAATGAGCAGGCAGATACTGACGGACTGAAACCAATTAGTGGCTTCGAATTTGCCATGCGTGTGGCGCAAAAGCTGATGTCGCTGATGACTACACAAACCTTGGATGGGCGGGTTTATGAAGTTGATACCCGCTTACGTCCTTCAGGGGAAGCAGGTTTATTGGTTACCAGTCTGAAAGCTTTTGAACAGTATCAGTTTAAGAGCGCCTGGCTCTGGGAACATCAAGCCTTGGTACGTGCCCGTCCAATCGCAGGGGAAATGAGTTTACGTAAAAAATTCGAGATATTGCGCTGTGATATTTTGACCCAAAAACGGGATATCGGTCATGTGCGTGAAGAAGTATTAAAAATGCGTCAGAAAATGAAAGATCATCTGGGTTCTTCAAAAGAGCAAAAAAAAGATGGGATTTTTCATTTAAAACAAGATGCAGGTGGTATCGTTGATATCGAATTTATGGCACAGTATGCGGTGTTAGCTTGGAGTGGGACGAATAAAGATCTCGCCCATTACTCCGACAATGTACGAATCCTTGAGGATGCCGCAAAATCAGGTTGCTTATCCAGCGACGATGCGACTGCTCTGATTCAAGCTTATCTCCGTGAACGCGCCGAGAGCCACCGCTTAGCCCTTGCAAATCAATCCATGCAAGTGTCTGCAAGCGACTGGCACGATACCCGAAAGACCGTTTGCAAGTTATGGCAAAGACTGATTGATCCAAGTGCAGTATTTGCACTGGATAGTGAATAATTGTGAAAAATTGGAGTTTGTGGCATGAATTTGGCTGATCGTGATGGTTTCATTTGGCAAGACGGACAACTGGTAGATTGGCGTGAGGCAAAAACTCACGTATTAACACATACCTTGCACTACAGCATGGGGGTGTTTGAAGGTGTCCGTGCTTATGAAACCCCGAATGGAACGGCTATTTTCCGTCTGAAAGAACACACCAAACGTTTATTAAACTCTGCAAAAATCTATCAAATGAAAGTTCCATTTGATCAGGCAGCGTTAGAACAAGCTCAAATTGATGTCGTTCGTGAAAACAAATTAGCGTCTTGCTATTTACGTCCAATTATCTTTATTGGTTCTGAAAAACTAGGTATTGCCGCAACTGACAATACCATTCATGCAGTGGTTGCTGCGTGGAGCTGGGGCGCTTACCTGGGTGATGAAGCAATGGCGAAGGGTATTCGCGTAAAAACTTCTTCATTTACCCACCATCATCCTAACGTGACTATGTGTAAAGCCAAAGCATCAGGTAACTACACCTTATCTATCCTTGCACATCAAGAAGTAGCACATTCTGGTTATGACGAAGCAATGCTTCTAGATCCACAAGGTTATGTATGTCAAGGTTCAGGCGAAAACGTATTCCTGGTACGTGATGGCGTGATTCATACACCTGATATCGCAGGTGGTGCGCTTGATGGTATTACCCGTCAAACCATTATTACCATTGCCAAAGATCTTGGTTATGAAGTGGTTGAACGCCGTATTACCCGTGATGAATTCTATATTGCTGATGAAGCATTCTTCACCGGTACTGCTGCTGAAGTAACGCCTATCCGTGAATACGATGACCGTCAAATCGGTGAAGGCAAACGTGGTCCGATCACTGAGCAAATCCAGACTGCATTCTTCAATGCGGTTCAGGGTAAAGATCCTAAATATGCGCACTGGTTAACTTACGTAAAATAAGTTCAACAGATAAAAAAAGGACTCAAATGAGTCCTTTTTTTATGGCTAGAAGAATCTATTAAACCTGATAGAAATCCCGATACCAGTCAACAAACTGTTTTACGCCATCTTCAACAGAAACGGAAGGTTTGTAACCTACACTTTGTTCTAGTGCTGAGCTATCCGCGAAAGTATCTGGTACATCACCGGGTTGTAGTGGCAGTAGGTCCAGAATGGCTTCTTTGCCGACTGCTTTTTCAATGGCATGGATATATTCAATCAGTTTGACTGGCGAATTATTGCCGATGTTAAAGATCCGGAACGGGGCATTGCTGGTGGATGGATCAGGATTGTTGCTATCCCAGTCTGGATTTGGTGCAGCAATCTGGTCACTGGAACGGATCACGCCTTCAGCAATATCTGCAACAAAGGTGAAATCACGGGTATGGTTGCCGTGGTTAAAAACCGGAATAGATTTGCCTTCAATAATGTTCTTGGTGAACTTAAAGAGAGCCATATCCGGACGACCCCAAGGACCATAGACAGTAAAAAAGCGCAAGCCTGTGGTTGGCAGTTTGAAGAGGTGACTATAGCTATGTGCCATCAATTCATTAGCACGCTTTGTTGCTGCATAGAACTGAATTGGATGGTCGACACCATGTTTTTCGCTAAAAGGCATGGTGGTGTTGGCACCATACACGCTACTAGTACTGGCATAGGTCAGATGTGGTGTTTTGGCATAGCGGCAGGCTTCAATGATATTGGTAAAACCGACAATATTGCTTTCCACATAACTCATCGGATTTTCAAGCGAATAACGTACGCCTGCCTGTGCAGCAAGATGAATCACGCGATCAAATTGATGTTCCTGAAAACACTTGTCAACTGCGGCTTTATCTGCAAGGTTGGCATGATAAAAGTCGAACTGCCCCGACTGCTGTTCCGCGGTTTGAGTTAGCAGATCTACACGTGCCTGTTTTAAAGCTGGATAGTAGTAGTCATTCATGTTGTCAAAACCGACCACATCATCACCACGTTCTAAAAGCTTTTTGGAAACATGGAATCCAATAAAACCTGCTGCACCTGTTACCAGAATCTTCATTCATCGCCTCCAAAAATATCACGGGTATACACTTTATCTTCAACGTCACTCAGCTCTTTGGATTGACGATTGGTGATAATCACATCTGCCCGCTGTTTAAAGGCTTCTAAATCAGTAATCACTTCAGATTTAAAGAACTCGGTTTCTTTTAATGCCGGTTCATAAACAATGACTTCAACCCCCTTGGCTTTAAGGCGTTTCATTACTCCCTGAATGGCAGAGGCACGGAAATTATCTGAGCCACTTTTCATAACCAGTCGATAAATCCCGACCACCGACGGATTCCTTGCCAAAATAGAATCGGCAATAAAGTCTTTACGGGTACGGTTAGAATCCACAATAGCTTGAATCAGATTGCTAGGTACCTGACTATAGTTCGCCAATAGCTGCTTGGTATCTTTTGGCAGGCAGTAGCCCCCATAACCAAAGGAAGGGTTGTTATAGTGATTGCCAATTCGTTGGTCCAGACAGACACCTTCAATAATTTGCTGAGTATCTAAACCAAACGTTTGTGCATAGGTATCCAGTTCATTGAAGAAAGCTACGCGCATAGCCAGATAGGTATTGGCAAATAACTTGATTGCTTCTGCTTCGGTTGAGTCAGTGAACAGAACAGGACTGTCTTTTTTGATTGCACCTTCAATCAGCATATCTGCGAATTGTTGAGCACGTGCTGACTTCTCTCCAACAATAATACGTGATGGATAAAGGTTGTCATGTAAGGCTTTACCCTCACGCAAGAATTCTGGAGAGAAAATAATATTGTCTGTATGAAATTTCTCTTTAACCGTTTTGGTGAAGCCTACCGGAACCGTAGATTTAATAATCATGACTGCTTGAGGGTTAATCTCGGTCACATCACGAATAACGCTTTCGACGCTTTGGGTATTAAAATAATTGGTTTTGGTATCATAATCCGTCGGTGTCGCAATAATGACAAAATCAGCATTCTGATAAGCTTCATATTTGTCAGTTGTTGCACGGAAGTTTAGTGGCTTTTCACTTAAAAAAGTTGAAATGTCAGGATCCTGAATCGGAGAAATCTTCTGATTTAACATTTCAACTTTATTGTCAATAATATCTAATGCCACGACTTCATGATGTTGTGAGAAGATCATGGCATTGGAAAGGCCGACGTAACCGGTGCCTGCAACTGCTATTTTCATATCAACCTGATTATGTATTTTTAATAAGGGAGCCAGAGCCCAAGCCAATATTGGGGTTCTCAAGGCGGTTTCATATCATACCATAAAGTATTTTGAGTATTATGAAGGTGTTGAAAAGCGGGGGAGTAACTTTGCTTTAGAGATGGTATGATATGGCGCAGAATGCTGGTGGAAGATGAATACATGCAGGAAAACGTAAACGACTCACTGTCAGGTCAGGCTCATACACAGTCTGAACAGAATATTGTGCTATGCATGAAGTGGGGCACCAAATATGGGGCAGAGTACGTCAATCGTTTATACAACATGGTCAAGCGTCATACTACGGTTGACTTTAAAATGGTGTGTCTGACAGACCGTACCGAGGGTATTGATCCTGCTGTTGAATGTTTTCCTATTCCGCCATTGGCCTTGCCAGCAGGTAGTCCTGAACGTGGCTGGAATAAGTTATCGACCTTTGAACCTGATTTATATGGTTTAAAAGGAAATGCACTTTTCCTCGATTTAGATGTTGTGATTGTCGATAATATCGATAGTTTCTTTACCTATCCAGGTGATTTCCTGATTATTCATGACTGGAAACGTCCATGGCGTATTACTGGAAATAGCTCGGTTTATCGTTTCAAGCTAGGAGCTTTTCCTGGTTTGATGCCATATTTCCGTGAACATTTTGATGAAATCCGTCAGAAGTTTCGTAATGAGCAGGCTTATTTATCCTGGTATATTGATCAGGAAAAGAAACTGAGTTACTGGCCGGATTCCTGGTGCAAGAGCTATAAATATCACTGTCTGCAAAAAATTCCAATGGCTTATTTCAAGCCGCCTGTGAAGCCGGAAGGTGTCAAAATTATTATTTTCCATGGTGAAATCAATCCACCTGACGCAATTAACGGCGGCGGGGGTAAATGGTACCGTTATGTTCTGCCATCGCAATGGATCAAGGATGCGTGGCAATAATTATTAAGTGTAGTAATTAAGCAATCCGGTACCTATTTTAAAGTGATGAAGTAAATGCAGCAGCAAATTGATATTGTAATTGCCTGGGTGGATGGCAATGATCTGGAATTAAAAAAGAAACGGCATAAATATCTGACTGGTGAAGATGCATCCGATGCAGTCAGTGATACCCGCTTCGCCAGTAATAATGAAATCTACTACAACATTGCTTCAATCCTGAAATATGTACCTTTTTGCCGCAATATTTTTGTAGTGACCGATAACCAGCGCCCAGAATTTATCGATGAATTTGCTGCACAAGGCCTGTGTACTGCCGATAAAATTCGTGTAGTGGATCATCGGGAAATTTTTAGAGGTTATGAGCAGCATTTGCCCACTTTTAATACCCGATCCATTGAAAGTATGCTCTGGAACATTGAAGGATTATCAGACTACTTTATTTATTTGAATGATGACTTTTTCTTTAATTCAACTGCACAGCCAGAAGATTTTCTAAACGGTAATCATTTGGTGATCTATGGCCACTGGCAAAGCAGTTTTGCGTTGAAAACAAAGTTAAAATATCGCCAATTTTTGCAGCGTCAATTTGGCAAGCCGATTCAGCCGAAGCACATGATTGCACAAATGTTAGGGGCTGATATCCTGGGTTTTAAAAAGTTTTTCGAGATCCATCACTATCCACATATTGTTGATCGTCATGTTTTGAAAGATTATTTATTGGCACATCCGCAGCTACTGGAAACCCAGATTAAATACAAGTTCCGCAGTGTAGAGCAGCTTAATCCCATTTCACTGATGAATCATATCAAGATTCAAAAGCAGCAAGCTGAGCTGAAGCCGGATATTGAACTGGCTTATCTAAAAAATGAAGATAGCCTCGACAGTTTTATTTCAGCTTTAGATAATCCTGCAATAAAATATGGTTGTATGCAGAGTCTGGATCAATTGAAGCCAGCAGATGCAAAGCAAATCGGTAATGCCATGCAGCAAAAACTGGCTGGTTATTTACCAAATTCAATTTTAGCTTAGAGGTTCATGATGAAAGTAATTACTTATCTGATTAATCTGGATGGTAGTCATGAACGACTTGAACGGGCGACTCAGCAACTAGATGCAGTGCACTGGCCTTTTGAGCGTTTCTCTGCAGTCGATGGCCGCGGCAAGGCTTTAACTGAATTTACCAACTATGATGATCAAGGTGCGCAACAGATTCTTGGACGTAGCCTGATGAACTCGGAATTGGGGTGTTATCTGAGTCATTATGGTTGCGCAAAGAAGTTTCTGAATACTGATGCAGATTATCTGGTTGTACTTGAAGATGATATGAAAATTAATCCAGACTTTAAAACAAAGCTGGATGGTATATTAAAATATCTAGACCAGCATAAAGATTTAGATTGGTACTTAATCAATATTGCAGCCAAAAAGAAAAAGCTGGCGAAAGATATTACCCAGATTGAAGATATGAGCATGTGGCATGCTTTTTATTTTCCAATTCGCGGATTAGGTTTGATCTGGTCACGCCAAGGTGCTCAAGCATTTTTAGAAGCTGGTAAGTATATAAATATGCCTGTCGATATTTTCTTCCAGACCTGGCTGAGTAAAAATGGAAAGGGATTAGGTGTGTGGCCAGCCTTGGTTCGACCTGTAGGCTTAGACAGTGATATTTTAGGAACAGTCGCTTCCCAAGGGGTATCACGTAAACAAAAAGAAAATCGTGGGGTGTCCCATGGTTTGAAAAAGCAAAAGCGGATGTGGCGTGATCGCTATTACGCACTTAAACACTTGATGGCTTCAAAGTAAGTAAATCTGTATGAAAAACATTGTAATTAGCCTAAAAACAGCAACTGCACGTCGTGAACATATTCAAAAAGAATTTGGTAAACAGAATATCGGTTTTGAATTTTTTGATGCATTGACACCAGATTTAGCTAAACCGCTGGCTGAAAAAATGGCACTGCAGGTGCACGAAGATTTTCTGACTTCTGGCGAGTTAGCTTGTTTTATAAGTCATGTATCTATCTGGCAAAAAATAGTAGATGAGCAGATTCCGCATTTGGCAATTTTTGAAGATGATGTATATTTGGGAAAAAATGCTGACTATTTTCTGAGTCAGGATGACTGGATTCAAAATGACTGGGATATTATCAAACTTGAAGCATTTGCTAAAAAAATTCTGCATGTCCCACAGGGAATGCCTGTAGGAAAAGATCGTAGTTTGTTTAAGCTAAAAGGACGACACGTGGGCGCTGCCGGTTATATTTTGAGTTTAAAAGCTGCTCAATACCTTATAAAACTATTGAAGCAAAATTTGATCACAGAACCATTAGATCATATTTTATTTGATCCTAAATACCATCAACAGAATATGAGCTTGTATCAAATGAAACCGGCTTTATGTATACAAAGCTATTTATATGAGCAGGCTCAGGAAAATCAATTTGGTAGCATGCTGGAAGACCAGCGTGTACAGCGTCGCCAGACTGAAAGTCAGGCACGTACATTTGGTGAAAAAATTAGTCGAGAGTGGCAGCGTCTAAAACACCAAATACATACATCAAAGTATAAAAAAACCATTGAATTTAAATAGAAAAAACCGCAGATATTGCTGCGGTTTTTTCTATTTAAATTATTAATTATTTAAAAAAAGCCATTGAATTGATTCATTTTTTGTTTTTTGCACACAGTCCAGCATAGCCTTCCATTTATCTTTTCTCGATTGATACTTTTTAATACCAGTTATTGCCACGATGCTATAGAGTCGTGTCTTGTCTTTTGCCTTATTTTCTATCTGATTTAAAATTTGATTAAATATGTTGGTAGGATAGTGTTTATGAGCAAATAAAATTTTTGATTTAAACCAGCGATGGTAAAAAGCGTAATTATGATAAGGCTCACTTGAACCACCTTTATGATAAATAGCTAATTCATTAATTTTTATTAAAGGAAGTCCTGTCTTTTTAATTCGTACACTTAAATCTTCATCTTCACAGTACATAAAAAAATCAGGATCAAAGCCGTTGATTTGATCAAATACAGATTTTTTAATTAACAGAAGGGCTCCACAGAACCAGTTGGTCGATTGACCATCGATCAAGTTTTCATGAAATTCATAATTTTTATATTCTGAAGTATCTTTATTATCGTCATTAAGCTGTCGAGTTGTAATCAGACCATAATTTTCTGACTGTTTTGAATAGGTAAGTAATTGTTCTAAATAATCAGTTTGCATCATACGAAGATCAGGATTGGCGATCAGTAATTCTTTCCCTTGAGCATGTTCAGCACCTAGATTCATAGCGCGGCCAAAACCTACATTGCGTTCAGAATCGATAATTCTGATATTTAAACCGTTTAGCTCATGACTCTGTTCAATAACTTCATTAAGATGTTTATTTTGAACGTTATTTACTAAAATAACTTCAAAATTCTTATGTGAAAGAGTTTGACTTTTTAAATCAAGCAGAAAGCTTTTAATAAAAGATTCAGTATTATAGTTAACAACAAGAATTGAAAGTTGCATAGGAAAAATTATGTGAGAAAAAATTACTGAATCAAGTATACAAGGGTTAGCTGAAAAATTATTTATCTATTATTAAATTTTAGACTATAAATTCATTGGAATTAGGTAATAAAAAATATTCCTGCTTTATCTCTAAAATTTAATTGTAAAAAAATTGTGATTGCAATCATCTCTTGATAGTTCAATTTGATTGGTCCATCGGTAAATATAGAATTAATGTATGAAACTATCAGAGCAAAGATAGGTAAAGATGACATATATGGTAAAATCCCGAAAAATTTAATATCGAAAGATATATCTGGAGGGCCCTTGAGAATTCTTGTAACTGGTGGAGCTGGATTTATTGGATCAGCAGTTATTCGCCACATTATTCAAAATACTGAGCACCATGTTCTAAATATTGATAAATTGACTTATGCAGGAAATCTTGAATCTCTTGCACTTGTTGAAAATAATAAAAGATATCAATTCAGTCATACTGACATTTGTGATCGTTTAACACTTGATCGCATCTTCACTGAATATCAGCCTGATGCAGTAATGCACCTTGCTGCAGAATCGCATGTAGACCGTTCGATCTCAGGCCCTTTTACTTTTATAGAAACCAATATTATTGGGACTTATCAGCTACTTGAAGCTGCTAGAAATTATTGGTCAAATCTGTCTAAAGAATTAAAAAATAAATTCCGTTTTCATCATATTTCAACTGATGAAGTTTATGGTGATCTGGAAGGAACCACAGATCTGTTTACTGAAACAACATCTTATTCACCAAGCTCGCCGTATTCGGCATCTAAAGCAAGTTCAGATCATCTAGTAAGAGCCTGGCATCGTACTTATGGACTGCCAGTTGTAGTCACGAATTGCTCCAATAATTATGGACCTTATCATTTCCCGGAAAAGTTAATTCCTTTAATGATCTTAAATGCGTTACAAGGTAAATCTTTACCAGTATATGGAAATGGTCAACAAATCCGTGACTGGCTATTTGTGGAAGATCATGCTCGTGCCTTATATAAAGTCGTAACAGAAGGTATGGTAGGTGAAACCTATAATATTGGTGGTCATAATGAAAAAGCCAATATTGAAGTAGTACATAGTATTTGTGCTTTACTTGAAGAGCTAGCCCCGAACAAACCACAAGGTATACAGCAGTATACCGACCTGATTACCTATGTTACAGATCGCCCAGGGCATGATGTACGTTATGCTATTGATGCTTCTAAAATTAAAGAAGAATTAGGATGGGTTCCTGAAGAATCATTTGAAACCGGCCTGCGTAAAACAGTTGAATGGTATTTGAATAATCAGGAATGGATTTCACATGTACAAAGTGGTGAGTATAAATCCTGGCTAGAAAAACAATACCAAGGTTAAACCATGAAAATCTTATTACTAGGAAAAAATGGTCAGGTAGGCTGGGAGCTGCAACGTGCTTTAGCTCCATTAGGAGAGGTTATTGCACTTGACCGCAATGGCATGAACCAATGGTCTGGAGATTTAACTCAGCCGGACCAGATTTATCAAACAATCTTAGAGTTGTCCCCCGATGTTGTAGTGAATGCGAGTGCTTATACTGCGGTAGATATAGCTGAAAGCGATCAGGAAACGGCTGATCTGGTCAATCATCAGGCTGTTAAAAAAATTGCCAATGCATGTGCTGAAACTGGTGCACTCTTTGTGCATTATTCTACCGACTATGTATTTAATGGTGCGGGCCAGCTCGCATTTAATGAAGCAGATGTAGTTGAACCACTTAATGTATATGGCAAAACCAAAGCCTTGGGTGAACAGGTAATTCAGAATTCTAAATGTCATCACCTGATTTTTAGAACCTCTTGGGTATTTGCACAGAAAGGTAAAAACTTCCTGAAAACAATGCTTGCTCTAGCGCAGCAGCGTGAAGAGTTATCCATTATTGATGATCAGATTGGTGCACCTACTTCAGCCGAGTTAATTGCTGATGTCAGTGCTCATGCGATTATTCAAACTTTGCAGGATCCAACTAAAATAGGTATTTATCATTTAGTAGCCAGTGGAGAAACTTCGTGGTTTGAATATGCAAGTTATGTATTTGAACAGGCAAAGAGCTTAGGTGCTGAGCTGGCTATTCAAAAAGTGAATCCAATCTCAACAACTGCATATCCTACACCAGCAAAACGGCCACATAATTCAAGATTAAATAATCAAAAAATTCAGCAGGCTTTCCAAATTAGCTTACCAGATTGGAAACTACATGTACAAAGAACAGTGATAGAGGTACTGGGGAAATGAGTTTAAAACGTAAAGGTATTATATTGGCAGGTGGTTCAGGAACCCGATTGCACCCGATTACCAAAGGTGTATCGAAGCAGCTCTTACCAATTTATGACAAACCGATGATCTATTATCCTCTATCGGTGTTAATGCTGGCTGGTATCCGTGAAGTACTGATTATTTCAACTCCTGAAGATTTACCAAATTTTGAGAAATTATTAGGAAATGGCTCACAATTTGGGATTGAACTTAGTTATAAAGTGCAGCCTTCGCCTGATGGCTTGGCACAGGCATTTTTAATTGGTGAAGAGTTTATTGGTGAAGATCATGTTTGCCTGATTTTAGGTGATAATATCTACTATGGACAAAACTTCAGTAAGCAGTTGAAAGCAGCGAGTGAAGTTGAAAATGGTGCCACTGTTTTCGGCTATCATGTGACAGATCCAGAACGTTTTGGTGTGGTTGAATTTGATCCTTCTGGTAAGGTGTTGAGTATTGAAGAAAAACCAGCTCAACCGAAATCTCCTTATGCTGTAACAGGTCTGTATTTTTACGATAATCGCGTGGTTGATTTTGCTAAGCAGGTTAAACCTTCGGCACGTGGTGAACTTGAAATTACAGATATTAATAATGCTTATTTGCAAGACGGTTCCCTAAACGTAGAGCTCCTGGGGCGTGGCTTTGCTTGGCTAGATACCGGTACACATGAATCTTTGTTAGAAGCCGGCCAATTTGTTTATACCATTGAAAAACGTCAGTCTCTCAAAGTTGCATGTCTTGAAGAAATCGGTTTTCAACAAGGTTGGATTTCGAGAGAGCAGCTTACTGAAAGTGCAAATGCTCTAAAGAAAACAGAATACGGTCAATATTTATTTAAGTTGCTGGAAGAGTCGAAGTGAAAGTTGAAACAACGAAAATTGAAGGTCTAGTCATCATACACCCAAATGTATTTGGAGATGATCGTGGCTGGTTTATGGAAAGTTTCAATCAGCAACGATTTGAAGCAGCTCTTAAAGAGTTGAATTTACCGATCCCGAATTTTGTTCAGGATAACCATTCTTTATCGCAAAAGGGTGTGTTACGTGGTCTACATTATCAAAATGCTCCTTATGCACAAGGTAAGCTTGTACGTGTAGTGCAGGGTAAAGTATGGGATGTAGCTGTAGATATTCGTCCTGAATCAAAAACCTATGGTCAATGGGTAGGTACCGAGCTGAGTGCAGAAAATAAAACCATGTTCTGGATTCCAGAAGGATTCGCACATGGCTTTATTGCACTGGAAGATAATACTCAGTTTCTTTATAAAACTACCAATTATTATAATAAAGAAAGCGAAGGGGTGATTATCTGGAATGATCCAGCACTTGCAATTGAATGGCCTTTAGATGAAGTAGGGGAAGTCTTGTTGAATAAAAAGGATGAGTTGGCAGCTTCTTTTTCAAATATTTAAGTTATATTTCCTTAGGAACTTTTTATATGTATTTCAATAAGTAAAAATACATAGTTAGTTTATTATTAAATCATTTTATATAGCATTTATATGTAGGTTTTATGCAGATCAAACTTATACCTTTACAAGCACATGGTGATGATCGTGGATCATTAATAGCTTTAGAGCAAGATAAAAATATTCCTTTTCCAATCAAACGAGTGTATTACATTTTTGACACACAAGAAGGTGTAACACGTGGTTTTCATGCACATAAAGAATTAAAACAGGTTGCTATTGCGGTAAAAGGCTCTTGTCGTTTTCTTTTAGATGATGGCAAAGAAAAAGTATCTTTTTTATTAGATAATGCTGCACAAGGATTGCTAATAGAGTCTTGTATATGGCGAGAAATGTCTGATTTTTCTGAAGATTGTGTTTTAATGGTTTTAGCAGATAATTTTTATGATGAGTCGGATTATATCCGTGATTATGATGAATTTTTAAAAACTATAAAGGATAAAAAATGAGTTTTTTTATTCATCCATTGAGTGATGTAAGTTCAGAAAAGATTGGTGACAATACACGTATATGGCAGTTTTCCGTTATATTAGAGCAGGCAATAATCGGGGAAAATTGTAATATTTGTGCTCATACATTAATTGAAAATGACGTCATTATTGGAAACAATGTGACTATTAAATCTGGAGTTTTTCTTTGGGATGGAATCACCATAGAGGATGATGTATTTATTGGACCAAATGCAACATTTACTAATGACAAAAAACCTAAATCAAAACAGTATCCTGATCATTTTTTATCAACATTAGTAGAAAAAGGCGCATCTATTGGTGCTAATGCTACTATTTTACCAGGTTTAAAGATTGGTCGATATAGCTTAGTCGGTGCTGGTGCTGTAGTAACAAAAGATGTAGCTGAGTTTTCAATTGTAGCTGGTAACCCTGCAAAAGTTATAGGACAAGTTCAACGTGATTAACTTTCTAGATTTAAAAAAAATTAATGCTCAGTATCGTGAAGAGCTAATCACAGCTTGTACACGTGTAATTGATTCAGGTTGGTATATTAATGGCAATGAATTGAGCCAGTTTGAAAATAATTTTGCAAATTATTGTGGTACCAAACATGCTATAGGGGTTGCAAATGGCTTGGATGCTTTAACTTTAGTTCTTCGCGCATGGAAAGAGCTTGGAAAGTTAAATGATGGGGATGAAGTTATTGTTCCTGCTAATACATATATTGCAAGTATCTTAGCAATTTCTGCGAACAATCTAAAGCCTGTTTTAGTCGAACCAGATATTAATACATATAATTTGGATCCTAAGTTAATTGAGCAAAAAATAACTTCAAAAACTAAAGTTATACTTGCTGTTCATTTATATGGTCAATTGGCAGATATGCCAAGTATTACTCGACTTGCTAAAAAATATAATTTATTAGTTTTAGAAGATTCAGCTCAAGCTCATGGTGCTGAAATTGAAGGTAAACGAGCTGGTAATTGGGGTGATGCATCTGGTTTTAGTTTTTATCCAGGTAAAAACTTAGGTGCGTTAGGTGATGGTGGTGCAGTTACAACAAATGATGATCAACTAGCAGAACTTTTGAACGCTTTGAGAAATTACGGTTCACATGAGAAATATGTGAATAAGTATAAAGGTGTGAATAGTCGCTTAGATGAGATTCAGGCTGCATGTTTGAATATAAAATTAAAATATCTTGACAATACTATTAAGGCAAGACGTAATATTGCTCATATATATCAAACGAATTTACAAGATATTAGTAGTCTGATATTACCAAAAGTTGAAGATATTACTAATAACTTAAATCATGTTTGGCATCTCTATGTCATTCGCTGTAAACAACGTAAAAAATTCCATCAATATTTAAGTCAAAATAATATTCAAACATTAGTTCATTATCCTATACCCCCCCATCAACAATATGCTTATAGTGAATGGAATAATTTAAGATTTCCAATAACTGAGAAAATCCACAATGAAGTTTTAAGTTTACCAATTTCACCATTTTTGAATGAAAATGAAGCAATGTTTGTGTGTGAAAAAATTACGAGTTTTTGTAAATGATGGATATTCAATATAAGCGTTCAGCTCCCTCTGTAACAATGGTACTCATTTGCTATAACCAAGAAAAATATATAAAAGAAGCAGTTCTATCTATATTAAATCAAGATTATAGTCCTCTGAAAATCATTATTTCAGATGATTGTTCAAAAGATAAAACTGTTTCGATCATTGAGGAAATTTTAGAAACATATGATGGACCTCATGAAGTTTTTTTTAATAAGAATCTTATAAATCAAGGGTTAATCAAACATATTAATCTTTTAAATAATTTGGTTGATACAGAACTTCTTGTAATTGCTGCTGGTGATGATATTTCTCATTTTAATCGTGTGACTGAAACAATAGAAGCGTATAGGTTAGCTGAACACCAGCCAACATCTGTTTACTCTTCTGTAAATAAGATAACTCCTGATGGAGAGCTGCTTGATATTTTTATTCCACCTATAGAGCAATTAGGGCATGCTGTTTCAGATTGTGCACTAAGTAGAAGTTTAATTATTGGTGCATCTCATGCTTGGCATAAATCTTTATTCACAGTATTTGGTGAAATAAAAGAGTTAAGTGCATATGAAGATCTTATTTTAGCCTACCGCAGTGCTATTTTAAATGGCTTACTATATATAGATAAACCTTTAGTAGATTATCGAATAGATATCGGTATATCTAATGTCATACAGCATAAAGATTTAAGTAAAGCTCAAAAATTAGAAAAATCACTGAAAATTATGAAGCCAGTATTGCTACAACGTCTATTAGATTCAAATTTTATTCAAGATGATAGCTTAAAAAAAGCTGTAATCCAAAAAATAAAAGTAAAATTATTAAAAATGGATCTCGAATATGCTTTTGTGAAAGGTGAAAAAACTTGTCCTTTACTCCTTCAAGCTATAAGAACATCTACGTTACCATTATTTTTTAAATATTTAGGTAAACGTTTTAGAGGAAAAATTTAATAATGAATTAAATACATCCTACTCTTAATAGTTATAGAGATAAGCCCTTAAACTCTATGGTTTATCTCTATGATAGAGCTAACAATATTTTTTCAATTTTGATATATAAAATTTTATTTTAAACCAAGAAATTTTACCTCTTTTTTGACTTTTTATATATATATCAAATATTTCCTTCTCGATTTGAATTAATCTATGCAAAAATTCTTCTTTTTCATGTTGATTAAGGATATCAAATTTTTTATTTATATTTTTTAATAACTTATATGTCTTTTTAAGGGTTTTGTCATAATATTCAAAAAATAAAGATTCTTTATTATAATTGTTTCTTATAAAATCTAATAAAATTAAATCTCCCGTTATAAAATCAACTAAATTTGGGCGAAGCTTTCTTGTCAAAGCATTGGCATTATCTATTCTATAATAAAAATTTGTATCACAAAAAATTATTTTTTTTGATTTAAAATAAAAAATTCTTGTTGTTATTTCATCCCCAATGAAGTAAGAATCATCAAAACCAATTTCTCGGAGTAATTCTATTTTTCTTAAACTAAATCCATGTATTTTCCAATCTAAAGATAATTCGAAAGCTTCTGATCCATTTAAGTAATAATTATAGTCATTATTAGGTGGCAATATTATATTATTTTTTCCTTCCTCTTTAAACCAAATCATATTTGGTATAACAGCATCTGCATTTGACTCTTTTATTTTTTTATACAGTTTCTCAAGAAAATCTCTATCAAAGAAATCATCTTGTGATAAGTAAAAAAAATATTTACCTTTACAATATGGCAAAATATATTTCATAGCTGAAACAGCATTCCCGCTTTTTTTATCTCTACGAATTAGTTTAAATCGAATATCATTTTGTACTTTTTTTTCTAAAAATTCATAACTTCCATCAGTAGAAAAATCATCTATTAATAAAATTTCTAAGTTTTTAAAAGTCGAATCTAAAAGACAATTTACTAATTTTTCAAGATATTGAATACCATTGTAAATAGGAACAACAACAGAAATTTCTACCATTAATATAAACCATAATTTATTTTTAAACTTTTGGAATATATCATATAAGACTTTATAAATTTTAGAAAGATACTGTATACATTAAATAAAATGAACTAATCGTATTTAGTGGATTTCTCATAGGTTAAGCAAATGACATAATATTGATTCTTAGCTAAAAGCTTAAACAATAGGTTGGAAGATAACTCATTTTGTCATAAAAAGGTAATTATATGACTGCTGCTTTAGTAAAATTTTGAATGAAACTCAGTAATAACTTTAAAAATTTTTTAAGCCATATATAAATAGTTGCAAAAGATTTAATCCTTCTCAGGATTCCCTTTCAACACCATATAAATCAAACCCACAAAAATCAGAAATGCACCAATGATACTGCTAAGGCAGAAGTAGACAATACGATCATTGGTGTCTAAAGAGAAAAGATTATTGGCAAGGATATAGCGCATAAATAGCCATTGAACGACTGAGAATACAATCAGCATGATGCCACGGTTACGGACAGCAGGACGCATCGCCATGGGAGACAATCCACATCTTAAAAGAATAACAAGATTATGCCATTATTAGGCCTGAATCTCAATTTATTCTATTTTTCTAAAATTATACATTAGTTAGAAATTACCTAGGGAAATTTAAGCTTTATATGGGTTATGATTACCATAGCAGTTTCTGAAGCGTTTATATGACCAAATATATTGTGCAGGTATTGTTGCAATCATTTGTTCCATATGTTGATTCAGGCAAAGTACGCTGGTTTGTAGATCCTTAGACATAATATTATTCGATATAGAACTACAGTGAATATCAAAACAGCTGTGTCGATTGGTACGAATACAGCTTATGACTACCACATTACATTGTGTTTTTTGAGCTAATTTGGGAACAATAGTTCCTGAAAGAACGTTTTGTTTAAAAAAATCTGCATAGATGCCGCCCGAAGGCTTAGGAATATGATCTGGCAAAATAACAGTAAGACCACCTTGTTTTAAATGTTTATATATAGCTCTTATACCAGTTTCATCTGCAGGGACTAAAATAGCATTCGTTTTCTGGCGAGCCTGCAAAATATAGCGATTGATGTCTTTATTTCTATTCGGTTTATACATGATCATGGGTTGTGTTTGTGAGCAAAGCCATGCATTTAGTAATTCCCAGCTTCCCAAATGTGGAACTACGACAATCACACCTTTTTTCTCATTGATGGCATGGTTGAAATGTTCAATGCCATAAATTTGATTGATACGTGAAAGGTTGTAATCAGTAGACATTCCCCAAAACTTGATACATTCTAAGTAACTTAAACATTGGCTTTGAATACTTTTTCTAATGGTTTTTTTGTTGTTGTTTACCATTTAGTTCAGGATAAGCAAGTTGAATATTAATATGCGTGATACGGTGAATAGATGAATTAGTTTGATATAAAAACCAAGCAATGATGTACCCGAATAATTGTAAAATGCGTAAAGGTAATATAGCTAAAAAAGTTAATAGAAAATACATATTTTAAAAAAGACTCTTTAATAGGCGGGTTTAATCTTGAAAATTATATAAGTTCCTAAAAATCTAAGAGATTATCAAAAATAGCAAAGCAACTTAATAGTTAATATAAAATATTGTGAAAAATAGCTTAAAAAAATTTATCTATATTTTCATACTGAGAGGATAAGATTTTTTTATACTCAAAGCCCTAGTTAAAAATATAAAAAATGAGTCGCTAACATAGTGATAAAAAAGCCCTGCACAGAGCAGGGCTTTTTTACTTAAATCTTCAAGAATTATTCTTGAGATTCAGCTTTTGGTTTTTCGCGTAAACGAATACCAAGGTCACGCAGTTGATTTGATTCAACTGGCGCTGGCGCTTGAGTCAATGGACATTCAGCCGTTTTAGTTTTCGGGAATGCAATCACGTCACGAATAGATGATGCACCTGTCATAAGCATCACTAAACGGTCAAGACCAAATGCCAAACCACCGTGAGGAGGCGCACCGTATTTCAAGGCATTTAACAAGAAGCTGAATTTCTCTTCTGCTTCTTCTTCAGAAATACCAAGTGCTTCAAAGATCGCTTTTTGCATTTCTAGGTTGTAAATACGTAGTGAACCACCACCGATTTCAGTACCGTTAAGCACCATATCGTAAGCAACAGAAAGCGCTGCGCCTGGGTTGTTCTTCACTTCTTCAACGCTAGATTTTGGTAACGTGAATGGGTGGTGAACAGAGGTCCATTTGCCATCATCAGTTTCTTCGAACATTGGGAAATCAACAACCCAAAGTGGCGCCCACTCACAAGTTGAAAGTTTCATGTCATGACCAATTTTCACACGAAGTGCACCCATGGCATCGTTTACAACTTTCGCTTTATCTGCACCGAAGAATACGATGTCGCCATTTTCAGCGCCAACACGTTTCAATAGATCCAGCACGATTGGCTCGATGAATTTTACGATTGGAGATTGAAGACCTTCAATGCCTTTTTCAAGTTCGTTGACTTTAATGTAAGCCAAACCGCGTGCGCCGTAGATGCCAACAAATTTAGTGTATTCATCAATTGCACTACGTGGCAGTGAACCAGCGCCTGGTACGCGAAGCGCAACGATACGACCTTTAGGATCTTTTGCAGGACCTGCAAATACTTTGAACTCAACGTCTTGCATGAGGTCTGCAACGTCAACTAGTTTCAAAGGAATACGTAAGTCTGGCTTATCAGATGCATAGTCACGCATTGCATCTGCGTAGGTCATACGTGGGAATTTTTCGAATTGAACGTCTAGAAGTTCTTTGAACATCTTGATCGTCAATGTTTCCATCAAATCCATAATGTCATCGTCACTCATGAACGATGTTTCAACGTCGATCTGGGTGAATTCTGGCTGACGGTCAGCACGCAAGTCTTCATCACGGAAACATTTTGCGATTTGGTAATAACGATCGATACCGCCCACCATCAACAACTGTTTGAACAGCTGTGGAGATTGTGGAAGCGCATAGAAGCTACCGTTAGAAACACGACTTGGTACTAGATAGTCACGTGCACCTTCAGGAGTCGCGCGAGTTAAGATCGGAGTTTCAACGTCTAAGAAACCATTTTCTTCGAAGTAGTTACGAATCAGGTTAGTCAGTTTAGAACGGAAACGTAAACGGTCTAACATTTCAGGGCGACGGATGTCCAGGAAACGGTACTTTAAACGTACTTCTTCAGAAATGTTGGTATTTTCGTCATTCAATGGGAATGGCGGAGTTTCTGACGCAGCAAGAACTTCAATTTCTTTACCAAGAACTTCGATTTGACCGCTGGTGATATTTGCGTTTTCAGTCCCTGCATAACGACGACGTACGCGGCCTGTAATTTTTAATACAAATTCTGAACGTGATTTATCGGCAGTTGCGAATGCTTCAGGAGTATCTGGGTCAATAACCACTTGAACAAGACCGTCACGGTCACGCATGTCAAGGAAGATTACACCACCGTGGTCACGGCGACGGTGAACCCAACCGCATAATGTTACGGTTTGGTCAATTTGAGCTTCGGTTAATGAACCGCAGTAATGAGTTCGCATCATAGCGTTAAAAATCCAACTATATGGTTTAAGGTCAGCGAATACGTAAACAGCGTACCGCTTTTCGTAAAGGTAGGATTATGCCTCTTTGGGCATGTAGTCACAAGAACCTGGGTCAAAAACAATATCATTTTAAAGTGAATAGACGAAAAGCCAGCGCTTTATCTAACCCATCCTGCGACCTCTGTCCAAAAATAAAAACAGTAAACAGCCTAGGCTGCATGTGATTAGGAAGCCCTGACTAAATTCATTAATAGATCGTCCAGTAAAATAATAGAGGTCCGATTGCCAGACCTCTGTAGAGATATAACGTGCATAATCCCAAACAGAAAATAGGCCGGTGAATATCGAAAAGAGCAATAAGCCCCAAGCAAAAGACTTGATTTTTAGGCTGACTGCGAGATATTGGCGATGCTTTTTATAGTAATGCACACTCATCCACAGTATAAAAGGTAAGGCTAGAAAAGAGGTGCCAATCTGTAAAATCCGGTGCAGCGGATAAATTTGTCCAAATAACTGAAACTGTTGCGCTAAGATTTCATGGAAGGCAAAAGTCCGAAAATCGACATGGGTCAGACCATCCCAGATTAAATGAGTGGCTGTGCCGATGATCAGTGCTAGACACATCGCCAAGATGAATCTTAAAGCTGAAAGGATGCTGTAAATATTTAAATCATGCTGAATGCCGATGAAACGGTAAGTTACTGGCCGGTAAACCAGATACCAGATGCTACAGAAAGCCAGCCCAATCCAGAGGTCTGGATGAATCAGCGAAGACCATAAATGCGTGATATTTGAATTGCTCGAAGTAAACAGTCGATGTAAATCGGGCACCATACAGCCAATCGCTAACGCAGCAACAGGTAGCCTATTACCGCTTAAACGTGAAATAGGTGGAGCAAGCACAGCATGCGATAAGGTAAAGGGCATAAAAATAATGTTTTAATGTAATAAAAAATATTCAAAGAGCATTCTAATAAAATATATCACTGGTTATCGTAAACGATTGCAAAAATAATGAAATGTTATATTATAACATTATTCTATTTTAGTCATTTTGAGCTTGGGTCATGTCTTTTCATAAGAATTTAATAACACTCTCTATTTTTGCGGTTATTACGCCATCAGCATTCGCACAACAAGAAGAAGCGACAGTAGCTGTACAAACGCTGGAAACCATCCAGGTTCAGGCCCATCCATTGATACAAACCGCAGCAGATTTTGCGGTTGCGGATCATGTGGTGGATCAAAAAGCATTATCTGAGCGTGCGACGACTATTGGTGATGCACTGGCAGATGAATTGGGTGTCTATTCAAATCAGTTTGGTACAGGTGCAAGTCGTCCGGTCATTCGAGGTCAGGATGGCCCACGTGTGAAAGTGTTGCAGCATGCTTCAGAAACTGCTGATGTTTCGACCTTGTCTCCGGATCATGCTGTCACCGTCGATCCGATTCTGGCGAAGCAGGTAGAAGTGATTAGCGGTCCATCTACATTACTTTACGGTGCCGGTACAGTCGGTGGGTTGGTGAATGTCACCGATCAAAAAATTCCGACCCAGATGCCTGAAGATGGTTTGGAAGGTACAGTCGGCCTGCGTTATAACTCAGGTAGTGACGAAAAACTGGCAAGTGCTGGTGTGACAGCGGGTATTGGTGAAAATTTTGCTTTGCGTGTAGAAGGCTCAAAGCGTAAAGCCAATGATTATATTGCGCCGGATTATGTGGTCGAAGAGCCGCATGGAGATCACTCCCACTTTCATAAAGAACGCCGTGTAGATAATACTTTTGCAGAAGGACAAACAGTCAATATTGGCGGATCATGGATTCATGATCGTGGTTTTGTTGGTCTATCTTATAGTAACCGTCAGGATCAGTATGGCTTGCCCGGTCATAGTCATGAATATCATGGCTGTGTCTTACATGGTGATCATTTTCATGGTTGTCCAACACCTGATGATTCAGATGCACCAGCCCATGAAGAGCATGGTGGACCATGGGTAGATTTAAAATCTGAACGTTATGAAGTACGCACCGAGCTGGAACAGCCTTTTGCGGGTTTTGAGAAATTACGTGCCCATGCCAGCTTCACTGATTATGAACATGATGAGCTAGAAGAAAATGAAGTCATCAGTAACTTTAAAAGCAAAGGTTATGACGGTCGTTTAGAATTGGTGCATGTGCCAGTTGCAGGCTGGGAAGGTGTAATTGGAACCCAGATTTCACAGCAAAAAATTAATCTTGCCGCTTCAGAGCATGACCATCATGAAGATGGCGATGAAGATGATGAAGAACATCATGTTCATGGTTCAGGTGTGGTAATGCCGGACACAAGAACTCAAAAATACAGCTTATTTGCTTTGGAACATAAACAACTTGGCGATGTGCATGTTGAACTTGGTGCGCGTGTCGATCATCAAAAAGTGAAAATAGATTCAGAACAGAAAGATTATTCTGGAACAGGCGTATCTGCTTCAGCAGCAGCAAATTGGGAGTTTGCTCCGAACTATAAATTTTCAATCGTAGGTTCACACCAACAGCGTTTACCTTTAGCTCAGGAGCTCTATGCTGATGGCTTACATTTTGCCACCAATACCTACGAACTCGGTAATCCTGATCTTGATAAAGAAACTTCAAATAATCTCGAATTAGGTCTGCATTATGAAGGGGATAAACTGGATTACCATGTGCATGTCTATCACAACTGGTTTGATGATTATATCTATGGCGAAACGGTAGCGCAGAAAGGTAATTTACGTGGCGTGCAATATACCCAAGACAAAGCCAGATTCTATGGTACAGAAGCACAAGCCGGTTATCAGATCAATGATATGTATAAAGTCAGCGTCTTTGGGGACTATGTGCGTGGCAAGATTGAAGCTGAGAATGCACCACGTGTACCTGCAGGTCGCTTAGGCACCAAAGTAGAAGCAGACTTTGCCGATGGCTGGTCAGGTTTGGCTGAGTATTATCATGTCTTTAACCAGGACAAGATTGCCAGCTATGAAGATGAAACTCAGGGCTATAATATGGTGAATGTTGGCTTAAGCTATGCCAATAGCCTTGCAGATAATAATGCGTATCGCGTGTATTTCAAAGCCAATAACCTGCTGGATGATCAGGTCTATTCACATACCTCATTCCTGTCCAATATTCCGCAAGTCGGTCGCAACTTTACTGTCGGCGTGCAGTATGATTTCTAACAGGTCTACGAAAATAATCGACCAAATCATCTAGATCTCACTGAAATCTACTTGAAAAATCATAAGATTAAACCTAGCCTGAGCCTATTGGGTTAGGTTTTTTCTTATGCGTATCTTTCAACGAATTCACAATAAATTGAACTGGTCGAATCGCCGTTATGCGGCTTTGATCATTAGTATGCTGGCTGTGGGTTATCTAGCTTCGGCGATCTACCACACGTATAAGCCGTTGCCGGAAGGTCTGAATTACACAGGCAAGCTTCGCCATGCCGAAGTCAAGTTTCTGGCCGATCAGACTTATCTGGATGCCGAAGGAAAACAGCATCTGGATCATCGCATTTTTAATGAAATACTGAAAATGATTGAAGAAGCCAAATCGCTGATTGTGCTGGATATGTTTTTATTTAATCAGCAAACAGGGGCATCTACGCAGGAACATCAGGCATTAAGTCAACAACTGACGGATGCTTTAATCAGTAAACGTCTGTTGCAACCTGAAGTCGAAATCAAGTTTATTACCGATCCGATTAATTCGGTCTATGGCGGAATCCGATCCGAGCAGTATCGAGCCCTACGTCAGCACGGTGTTGATGTGATTGAAACCAATCTGACGCCATTGCGGGCTTCCAATCCAGGCTGGTCCGGCTTCTGGTATATCTGTTGCCAGGGCATTGGCAATAATCCGGAAACAGGCTGGTTGCCGAATCCATTTGGAACAGAAAAAATTACCCTGCGCAGTTATTTTGAGCTGTTTAACTTTAAAGCCAATCATCGTAAAACCATGGTGGTGGATACCGATCAAGGCTGGAAAGCACTGGTCACATCCATGAATCCGCATGATGGCAGTTCACGCCATTCCAATATCGGTTTATTGGTCTGGGGTAGCACCGCTGTGGATATCCTGAAAACCGAGCAATCTGTCGGCATGATGTCACAAGCCAATATGCCTGCCATTGTCGCCGGGGATTTTCAGGCAGACAGCAGCCAGCCACAAGTTCAGGTGCTAACTGAAAAAGCTATTTATGATGCGATTTTGAATCTCATTCAGACCGCCAAAGCCAATGAGCAGATTGATCTGGCGATGTTTTATCTGTCTGAGCGCAAAATTATTAAAAGCCTGATCGCGGCACATGAGCGTGGTGTCAAAGTCCGGGTTTTACTCGATCCAAATAAAGATGCTTTTGGCCGTGAGAAAAACGGAATTCCAAACCGGCAAGTGGCTTGGGAACTGCATAAAGCAGGTATTGATGTGCGCTGGTGCCGTACTCAGGGTGAGCAATGTCATAGCAAAATACTGATGAAGCGCAATGCTCAGCAAGCTGAAATGATTTTAGGCTCGGCTAATTTTACCGTACGGAATCTGAAAAACTATAATCTGGAAACTAATATGCGCGTGCTGGGGCTGCCTCAGGCCGAAGTGTTCAAGGATGCCCAGCAATATTTTGACGGTGCATGGTCAAATCTGAATGGTCGTTCCATGAGCGTGGACTATACGCAATATGCAGAAGATTCGTTCTTTAAATACTGGCTATACCGTTTTATGGAATGGAGTGGCTGGTCGACGTTCTAGATCAGAAATCAAAAGGAAGTCGAGATGACTTCCTTTTTTATTGCATAACAATGGATTAACTAAACTCACCAGTTGAGCGTTCTTTGGCCCATTCACGCAGGACAAATTTTTGTAGCTTGCCAGTCGAAGTTTTTGGAATCTCAGTAATCACCACATCTTTTGGCACTTTGAAACGCGCCAAATGTTCACGGCAGAATTCAATAATTTCTTCTGGTGTAACTTCGAAGCCCTGTTTGAGTTCAATAAAGGCACACGGCACTTCCTGCCAGCGTGGATCTGGTTTGGCGACTACCGCTGCAGTCAGAATCGCAGGGTGCTGATACAGCACTTCCTCTACTTCTAGCGAAGAAATATTTTCACCACCTGAAATGATGACATCTTTAGAGCGGTCAGTGATTTTGGCATAACCGTCTGGCTGGCAAACAGCAAGGTCACCGGTATGGAACCAGCCACCGGCAAAGGCTTCTGCCGTAGCTTCCGGATTTTTCAGATAACCTTTCATGACGATGTTACCGCGGAACATGATCTCGCCCAGCGTTTTACCATTATGTGGCACTTCCTGCATGGTTTCAGGATCAAGTACTTTCATACCATCCTGCAATGGATATGGTACACCTTGACGTGAGTGCAACTGGGCCTGTTCCTGGATGGTGAGATCGGACCAGCCAGCTTGAGATGCACATAGGGCAGAAGGGCCATACGTCTCGGTTAAACCATAAACGTGCGTTACATTGATACCAATATTGCGCATACCTTCAATGATGGCTGCTGGAGGCGCAGCACCTGCCACCATAACTTCTACACGGTGATCAAATTTGGTTCTTTTCTCTTCCGGTGTGTTGATGAGCATCGACAGGACAATTGGTGCACCACAGAAATAATCGACTTTATGTGTGGCAATCAGCTGGAAGATCAGTTCAGGATCAACTTTTCGTAAGCAGACATTGGTTCCGCCGTTGGCCGCCATGGTCCAGGCAAAACACCAGCCATTACAGTGGAATAATGGCAGGGTCCAGAGATAGGTTGCACGTGGCATCATGCCACAGGCAATGATGTTACTGGCTGCGTTGATATACGCGCCGCGATGATGATAAACCACGCCTTTCGGGTTGCCAGTTGTACCTGAAGTATAGTTCAGGCTGATTGCGTCCCATTCATCTTGTGGCAGGTGCCATTCAAAATTGGCATCGCCTTGAGCCAGCCAGCTTTCATATTCAATCTGACCAATACGATCAGCAGCTTCTTCATAGTTCTCATCTGCTACATCGATGATATAAATATCCTGCTTGATCAGTGCCAGCGCTTCCTGCGCCACAGCAGTAAATTCAGGATCGACGAGCAGAACTTTAGTTTCCGCGTGTTCTAGCATAAAAGCCAAAGTCTTGGCATCTAAACGGGTATTTAAGGTATTCAGTACAGCACCTGCCATCGGAACAGCGAAGTGCGCCTCGATCATGGCTGGGACGTTAGGTAAAAGGACAGATATGGTATCATTTTTGCCTACACCAAGCTGTTGCAACTGGTGAGCGAACCGACGACAGCGCTGATAAGTGTCACGCCAGGTAATTTCACGCTGGCCATGAATAATGGCATTCTGGTTGGGATAGATATAGGCCGCACGTTCTAGATAGCGTAAAGGTGAAAGCGCTACAAAGTTTGCTGGTGTGCGTGGTAATTCATCATATGCACTGACCATTGTTCTACTCCATGAATAAATAATTATTATGTAATTACTCTAAATCTAGCAATTTTTAGTGATTGTGACATTTATGCTTTAGTCGAGCGTGAATGAAAGATCAAGCTTTTAATATCTATATTTTTGTTTTTATTAAACTTTAATAAATAAAATGAACTGTTACTTTCCATGTCTGTCATCATAATAAACAGAATACAGTTGGCTCAAATAGAATCCGGTGTGCAATTTAGCTTCCAAGACCAGTGCAAATAGATAAAATGACTGGCTTTTATTTTTGTGGATTAGTGACTGATAAAATCAAATTATTTTGCAAGTATTTATAAAAAAACGAGTTTTACAAATTTACATAGACTTTAAAATTGACTTGTTTCTCTAAATGACTGCATGATGATTTCTAAATAGAAAGATATTCATAACAACAAAAATAAGAGCAATTATGTCCGGGTTTTATTGACTTAAAACCAGGTAAAAGGAAGCCGCTATGGAGATAGCACGTGCAGAGATGTGGGCCAACTGGTCAGGTTCCCAGCGATCCAGTCCCAGTATTTTTCATCCTTACAGCATTGAGATGCTGCAGGGGCTTGTGCGTGTCTATCCAAAATTACGTGTTGTGGGTGCAGGCCATTCCTTTAGTGCCTTGGCAAAAACCAGCGACGTGCTGGTTTGTCTGGATCAGCTTAAAGGGATGTGTGACTATGATCGAGAACAGTGTCGCAGTACCTTTTGGGCCGGGACCCGTTTGTATGATGTAGGCGAGAAGTTGGCCACCATTGATCAGGCATTGGCAAACCAGGGGGATATTGACCGGCAAAGTCTGGCAGGTGCCATTGCTACAGGTACGCATGGAACCGGGGTGGAGTTACCTTGTCTTTCTGCTCTGGTTTCTGAATTTGAATTGCTGACTGCGGACGGTCACTTGCTATGCTGTAACTCTGAGCAGCATGCAGATATCTTTGCTGCAGGACGGGTGGCATGTGGCAGTCTGGGCATTATGACCCGTATCCAGCTACAAAACCGGCCTATGTACCGGTTGCAGGAGCAGATTCGACTTTGCTCACTCACCGACCTATATGCAAACATCGACAAATGGAAGCATCAGCACCGGCATATAGAGTTTTGGGCCTTTACCCATAGTGATAATGTCATTCTAAAAAGTCTGGACGAGACCCAGGAAGAAGCACAGGCGAAGCCAGATGGGTGGCTGGATGAAGACTTCATGTTGAACATGTGCTGTGAGCTGAATCGAATTTGGCCAGGACTCAATCCCTGGTTACAGCGTCTGTTAAATATAGCGATCCGGCCATCGAAAGCAGTGGACTGGTCCAGCCGTATTTTTCCTAGTGTACGTAATACCCGTTTTAATGAAATGGAATATCAGTTGCCGGTGAAACAGGGACTGGCCTGTTTTGAGGAGGTTATGGAAGTACTACAGCAACAGAAAGCGCCGGTATTTTTTCCAATTGAATTTCGTTATGTACGTGGGGACGATATCTGGCTAAGTCCATTTTATCAGCAAGATTCAGTTTCGATCTCGGTACATCAATTTTACAAGCAAGATTATCAGGTGATTTTTGATCTGGTAGAACCGATTTTCAGAAAATACGGAGGACGCCCGCACTGGGGCAAGCTGCATTCGCTGGAAGCCCGACAGCTTTGTGAACTCTATCCGAAATGGGATGAGTTTATGCAGTTACGAAAATCCCTTGATCCACAGGATAAATGGCTCAATCCTTATCTGGAGCGCCTGTTCATTCCATCTTGAATGAGCTGAGGAGGAATACAGTATGCTATATCTTGACTACTTTCAGGAACTCCAGAAAACTCTGCATGAGCAAGGAAATGGACAACCTCAATTGATTCTGGATCTGTCTAAGCTAGAACAGAATGTTGACTGGTTGCAGTATAAGATGCCGATCCATCTGAAACCGCGTCTGGTGGTGAAATCATTAGCGAATTCAATGTTGCTAAAACGAATTGCTAAAGCCTTTAATACCCAGTCTTTTATGGTGTTCCATCTTCCGCATGCGATCCATATCCTGCAAGCCTATACGCAAGCAGATATTCTGATGGGCAAGCCAGTACCTTTGCAATGTCTGAAAAGCTTTATCGCAGATCAGGCTGAGCATCTGCCGAAAGTGCAGTGGCTGATTGATTCAGCTGAGCGTCTGAAAAATTATCTGGCATATGCCAAGGAGCGGAATCTACAGCTGCGGATCAATCTTGAAATTGATATTGGCCTTCATCGTGGTGGGCTGTCAGATCTAGAGCAGTTTATGCACTGCCTGGCGATTATCAAAAGCCATTCGGAATATCTGAGTTTAAGTGGTCTGATGGGTTACGATGCTCATGTTTCTAAGTTGCCTAGTGCATTATTTCCTCCCATCCAGAGCTATCAGAAATCTCAACAGTGTTATATGAACTTCATTAATGTCATGTGCCAGATGCTGCCTGAACTGGATCTGTCTGCTCTTTGTTTGAATGGAGCGGGAAGTGGCACCTTGCATCACCACTTTATCCAGACGGTCTGTAATGATGTGTCCTTCGGTTCGATGCTGCTCAAGCCAACTGATTTTGATCTGGAAGGCCTAGAGCCCATGCAACCGGCTTTATGGATTGCTGCACCAGTATTGAAAGTGCTGGACCAAATTCAGTTACCTGGATTAGAGCGATTAAAACGATTTCAACCACGGCAACGGGCGGTATGTATTTATGGTGGCTACTGGCGCGGGAAATGCATCTATCCACCAGGTACGAAACCGCATTTACTGTATGGGCGCAGTAGTAATCAGGAATTGTTGCAGATTCCATCTGGTTGCCGGATTCAGGTCGATGATTATGTATTTTTCCGACCAGCCCAAAGTGAATCGATTCTGCCACAATTTGCTTCGCTGTATGCTTATGAGCAGGGACAATATCAAAAGTGGGAGAATTTTAGGGAATAACAGGATAGATCATGGTGGTTATCTTCCAAGTCATCCTGAACATACTGCAAAGGATTGGCAGCAAAGCATGTTTTCAGCCGAGAAAAAAGGATTAACGGTTTATTAAATGGCCCGAGACGTGTAAAATTCTAGGCGATTTTTTATTTATCCACCGTTTTTATCTTTTGAGGTTCTCCTCGATCATAATCTCGCGGTGACATGCTCCATTGTACGGGGCATCACTCCTTAAGGATTTCATATGCCAATTATCACTTTGCCAAATGGCGATCAAAAACAGTTTGATCAAGCCGTATCTGTGATGGAAGTTGCTCAAAGCATCGGTCCTGGTCTAGCAAAAAATACTGTTGCAGGTCGTGTGAACGATCGTTTAGTAGACGCTTGCGATCTTATTACTGAAGACGCAACCTTACAGATTATTACGCCGAAAGACGAAGATGGTGTGCATATCATTCGTCACTCTTGCGCACACCTAGTGGGTCATGCTGTTAAGCAATTGTTCCCAGAAGCAAAAATGGTAATTGGTCCAGTCATTGAAGAAGGTTTCTACTATGACATCTGGATGCCACGTCCATTTACTCTAGACGACATGGCAGCGATTGAAGAGCGTATGAAAAAGCTCATCGACCAAGACTACGATGTCATCAAAAAAATGACACCACGTGATGAAGTGATCAAAGAATTTACTGCACGTGGCGAAGAATACAAACTCCGCCTGATCGAAGACATGCCTGAAGAAACGCAAATGGGCCTGTACTACCATCAAGACTATCTGGATATGTGCCGTGGTCCGCACGTTCCAAATACTAAATTCTTAAAATCGTTCAAGCTGACTAAAATCTCGGGTGCTTACTGGCGCGGTGATGCGAAAAACGAACAGCTGCAACGTATTTACGGTACAGCCTGGGCAGACAAGAAGCAGTTAGCGGCTTATATCAAACGTATTGAAGAAGCAGAAAAACGTGATCACCGTAAAATCGGTAAAGCGCTAGACTTGTTCCATATGCAGGAAGAAGCACCGGGTATGGTGTTCTGGCATCCGAATGGCTGGACCATTTACCAGGTTCTTGAACAGTATATGCGTAAAGTTCAGCAGGACAATGGCTACGAAGAAATCCGCACACCACAGGTGGTTGATTTCACGTTATGGGAAAAATCAGGCCATGCTGCCAACTATGCAGACAACATGTTTACGACTCATTCTGAAAACCGTAACTATGCGGTGAAGCCAATGAACTGTCCTTGTCACGTACAAGTGTTCAACCAAGGCTTAAAGTCATACCGTGATCTTCCGGTACGTCTGGCAGAATTCGGGTCATGTCACCGTAACGAACCATCCGGTTCTTTACATGGGATTATGCGTGTTCGCGGCTTTACCCAAGATGATGCACATATTTTCTGTACCAAAGAACAAATTGGTACTGAAGTTGCAGACTTTATCAAATTGACACTCGATGTATACAAAGACTTTGGCTTCGAAGAAGTACAAATGAAGTTGTCGACTCGTCCTGAAAAACGTGTTGGTGATGATACACTTTGGGATATGGCAGAAAAATCTTTGGCGGATGCCTTAGATGCTGCTGGTCTGGAGTGGGAATTGCAGCCAGGTGAGGGTGCGTTCTACGGTCCGAAGATCGAATTCTCATTGAAAGACTGCTTGGGTCGTGTATGGCAATGCGGTACCATTCAATGTGACTTCAACCTTCCAGAACGTCTAGATGCATCTTACGTGACCGAAGACAACGACCGTGATCAGCCAGTAATGTTGCACCGTGCAATTCTTGGCAGTTTCGAGCGTTTTATTGGTATACTTATTGAACACTACGCAGGCTTTATGCCACCTTGGTTATCACCAATTCAGGCGTGTGTCATGAATATTACCGATTCTCAAGCTGAGGCTTGTGAGTCAGTCGTCGCAAAACTTAAAGAAAGCGGTATCCGCGCGATTTCCGACTTGAGAAATGAGAAAATCGGCTTTAAGATTCGTGAACGTACTTTAGAGCGTATTCCTTATCTACTGGTACTTGGGGACCGTGAAGTAGAGGAAGGTACGGTAAATGTCCGTACCCGCTCAGGAACAAATTTGGGTACCATGTCAATCGATGCTTTCGTTGATCTGGTAAAAACAGCCGTTGCCGAACGCGGCCGGTACATTGTGGAGTAACAGCGATTAAACAGCCTGACCGTAATCAACAGGGCGGTAACAAATCAAACCGTCCTGCGTTGAATGATGAAATTCGTGCAAAAGAAGTCCGTCTTGTAGACGAAAATGGTGAGCAAAAAGGTATCGTAAGCTTAACTGAAGCTTTACGTGCAGCAGAAAGCGTAGAGCTTGATCTTGTAGAGATCGTAGCAAATGCTGAGCCACCTGTTTGTAAAATCATGGACTTTAACAAGCATTTGTTTGATCTTAAACAAAAGCAGAAAGAAGCGAAGAAAAAACAACATCAAGTACAGGTGAAAGAAATCAAGCTACGCCCTGGTACTGATGTAGGTGATTACAACGTAAAACTACGTGCAATTATCAAGTTCCTTGAAGAAGGCAACAAGGTAAAAATCACGCTTCGTTTCCGTGGTCGTGAGATGGCTCACCAACAGTTGGGTCTGGCTCAATTACAAAAAATTGAAGCTGATGTAGCGGAAATTGGTGTAGTTGAACAGTCTCCAAAAATGGAAGGCCGTCAAATGGGTATGCTGCTTGGTCCTAAAAAGAAAAAGTAAGCATTCATTGAGCGAAAAAAGCCCTGCACTTGCAGGGCTTTTTTATTTTATAGCCATAAAATAGACAATCTAGTTTCTGCTATCGGTTTCAAGCCTAAAAAATAACTCAACTATAATGCACATTATTTGTGCCGAAATAATTTTGATCAGGATTACAGTTATAAACATCACAAATATGAGTGAATATGAGTAGAGGAAAGATATACTTTTAAAACTTGGTATAAATTGCTGGATGACTGGCTTATGGCTTTTTTAAATAATCGCGTTGTACCGTATCAACTGGTCATTTTTGATATAGATGGTACTCTGGTTGATTCCTTTGAACAGTTTATCGAATTGCTGAATTGCTTTGCCGGTAAATATCGCTATGCATTGATGCATAAAGATCAGGTCGAGCATTTAAGAGCTTTACCACCACGACAGATCCGTCAGGCACTCAACCTGTCAATATTTCAGACCTTTCGCTTAATGTATGACTGTAAACGGGAGATGCGTCGTAGTGGCAAGACTCCAGAATTATTTGAAGGCATTGCGGATCTACTTCACCATCTCAAACAGCAGGGAGTTCGCCTGGCAATTGTCACCTCAAATACTCCGAATAATTGCCGAAAGTATCTAGGTGCGGAACTGTTTCAGCTATTTGAGTGGGTCGAAAGCAATGCTTCAATTTATAGCAAAGCCAAACAGATTAGAAAAATTGTGCAGCAATCCAAATCGCATCCAGAACAGGTCATCTATATTGGTGACCAGATCATTGATATAGAATCAGCTCATCAGAATGGAATTGCTGTCGCTGCGGTGACTTGGGGTTTTAATAGTGAATCTGCATTGGTGGCTCATCAGCCACATTACTTGATTCATAGCGTTCAGCAGTTAGAAAGTCTGTTATTAACTCCACAATCCAGATTGGCCTAAAAACAAAAAAAGGCCCCGAAGGGCCTTTTTAGAACATTTTATATATACTTATTCCGCATTGACAGTTTTTTCAGTGACTTCTTCCGGATTTTCCAGCAACAACTTTTTGCCAATCGGAATTTGTCTTGGCAATTTTTCTTCCGGAATTACACGCTGCAGGTCAATTACGAGTAGACCGTTAGCATAATCTGCCTGCTGTACTTCAATGTGTTCGTCTAAACGCAGTGATAGTTTGAAGGCACGACGGGCTATACCTTTATGTAGATACTCAGTACCTTCAACCTGAACAGCTTCAGGTTTTCCAGAAATTGTCAGCAAGCGATTTTCAAGAGAAATACTCAACTCTTCCTGGTTAAAACCGGCGGTGGCTACGACAATTCGGTAACGGTTTTCACCATGTTTTTCGATATTGTATGGCGGATAATTTGGCGCATCGCTTTGCATGGCATAATCAATGAAATCATTGAGGCGATCAAAGCCAATGCTGCGGCGGAATAATGGATGAAGATTGATATTACTCATTATTAGAACCTCCTGAGGTCAGCAAAGTTTTAAAAATAAGAAAACACCGCTGTCATGATGATCATCGACAGGGCAAAAGATGCATGGACCATCCTTATGCAGAAATAAATATGTGTTCAGGCCAGGAATTTTCAAGAAATTTAAGTGAAATTTTTTTAAAAAATTAATTAATTTATTGAAATTACATTAAAAAATTATTTTATTAAGCATTGCTTGTTGTTTTTGACCAGATCCATTATTTTGTTGGAACACCATAATAAAGGTGTATGGAGTATAGGCACGAATGATTGATTTATATTACTGGGGTACACCCAACGGTCATAAGATTACAATCGCATTAGAAGAAATGGGGCTATCTTATCAGATCCTTCCAGTCAATATTCTGGAAAATGACCAGTTTCAGCCAGACTTTCTGGCAATCTCACCGAACAATAAAATTCCAGCTATTGTCGATCAGGATGGACCAGATCATCGGTCGATTTCAATCTTTGAATCGGGTGCCATCTTGCAGTATTTGGGACGTAAAACCGGACTGTTTTATCCGACCGATGAGATTAAGCGGATTCAGGTGGAACAATGGTTGATGTGGCAAATGGGTGGGCTAGGCCCGATGCTGGGACAGAACCATCACTTTAGCCGTTTTGCTCCAGAGCGGATTCCTTATGCAACAGAGCGCTATGTGAATGAGACCAAGCGCTTGTATGGTGTACTGGACAAACAGCTGGTCGGTCAGGACTATGTCACTGGCGAATATTCAATTGCCGATATGGCGATTTTCCCCTGGTTACTTCGTTATGAGTGGCAAGGTATTGATTTAGCGGATTATCCGGAAGTAAGCCATTATATTGAGCGTATGCAGGCACGTCCTGCAGTGCAAAAAGCATTAGCGATTCAGGTCAGTTAATCTGCGGTTGTTATGTTAAGATGTACAAAAGTTATTAAAACCACCGATTCAGGTGGTTTTTTATTGGATATGAGCATGAAAGCATTTTTCCTAAACTTCACTCGAATTGTGGAAACTAATCCACGAATTTACTGGAGCATTATCTTTGGTCTAGCTGCCTGTTTAGCCTTGTTTGTGGCTGAGATTGTGCATATTCAGTTGGTTATTAATGAGCTGAATACCAAGGATCAGAATGTGTTAGCTGAGGCAATTTTGCCCTTGGCAACCAAATATAAATGGTCTCGTATTTTTGCAATCATACTCGCTCTTTTCTGGTCAAATATGGAATATCTGAAAGCTAAAAGACAATTAAGACTGACACGCTAAACAGTCGGATCACTTAGATGGCATTACTGATTCTGTTTTTGTCTGCCTTTGGCGCAGCAACTTTATTGCCTTTGCAGTCAGAAGCGGTATTGTTAGGATTACTGGTCAATAGTAGCTATTCAGCATTTACTTTGATCGCTGTTGCCAGTGTAGGGAACATTCTCGGTTCTTGCGTGAATTGGTATTTAGGTCTAAGAATTGAGCAGTATAAAGGCCGGAAGTGGTTTCCAGTCTCTGAACAGCAGATGCAAAAAGCACAAAGGAGCTACCAGAAATACGGTTATTGGTCCTTGTTGCTGAGTTGGGTGCCCATGATTGGTGATCCAATTACCTTAATTGCAGGATTGCTTAAGGAAAACTTTGCTCGATTCTTACTGATCGTGAGTATTGCGAAAATCGGACGTTATCTGTTTATTTACATGGCTTATAGCATGATTTAAAAAAGAGGCTTGAAGCCTCTTTGGGTTTATTTGCATTCATTCAGTTTAAACTGAATTTGATCCTTAAAGCTGGATGGTTTATACAACCATAGGGTACTTGCGCGGCGTTTAGTACTGATTTGTGTACCTTTTAATGCACTTGTTACTTGCTGATCTAATTGATAAATGCCTGAACCTTTTTTGATATTGACCTTTTTAATCTCGCCTTTGCGATTGGCTTTGATCTGAAACTCTACTGTTCGGTCATGTTCATTCAGTAAATCTGTATCAACGTTGAACTCAGGCTGGTTTACATACTGAAATTTAGTTTTTTGATGCTGTTGTTGTGCTTGCCAATTTTTAGAGTTGAAACTGTATTCACAAAATTCCTGATCCTGATCAGTCAATTTCAGGTTAAACACCTGATAGCCAATGATCGATAGTGCTGTTTTATTTTCAATATGTGGTCTAACTTCAGCAGATTTCACGGCATTAAGTAGTAGCTGATCCAGCTGCTGGTAACCGGTACTGTCCTGAATGGCAGCCTGTTTGATGTGTCCCTGCTCATTGGCATAGATACGTACCACCGCAGAACGGTCCTGACCTTTTAAATCTTCATTGCTATATTTTGGTTTGGGAAACTTGGTCCACTCAATGCGTGTCGTCAAATGTGTTGGCTGCACATCAATGGTCTGTGTGGGCAATTGCGGTGCTTTTTTTGTTGATGCGCTATAGCTTGCTGCAAAAGGGAAGCTCAACAACAGGGTCATACACAGAATACGTTTCATAAGTTTCGGTCTTGAATCAAGCAAAGAGGATGTTCAATTTTGAAGCGCAGTATTTCCTGAATTGGCAATACTGGCAAGTATCTAATTCAAAATAATTTATTTTTCTGCCTTATAAATATTGAAGGTGATAATTAAAAAATCATAATGAAGCCAAGCTATACATGTATTGCTGCAGGAGTCAGAAGTTTTTTGTGAGAAAGATTCGTGGATTATAAAAAGCTTGGATTAGTCAGCTTGATATTTCATCGCGCAATATTTATGGGAAATAGGATTAAGTACCTGTTATCTATCTTTTACTTTTAATACTGCTTTTGTTTTAAACAAAGATGCTTTAGAATATCGGCTCCCTTACCTGCAGGGCGTCTTTGCAATGGTGCAGACGTGCCGAACAGGTGTTCAAAAGAGGTTGTTATGCCTAAGATGAAAACTCGCCGTGGTGCAGCTAAACGCTTCAAAGCGACTGCTAACGGTTTTAAGCGTAAACAAGCGTTCAAACGCCACATTTTGACCAAAAAATCTGCTAAGCGTATTCGTCAATTGCGCGGCTGTGTAATGGTTCACGTAAGTGACGTTGCTTCAGTTCGTCGTATGTGCCCGTACATCTAAGGAGATTATAAATGGCTCGTGTAAAACGTGGTGTACAGGCTCATCGCCGTCACAAAAAAATTCTTGCTCGCGCTAAAGGTTACTATGGTGCTCGTTCACGCGTTTACCGCGTAGCGTTCCAGGCGGTAATCAAAGCTGGTCAATATGCTTACCGTGACCGTCGTCAGAAGAAACGTCAATTCCGTGCTCTATGGATTGCGCGTATCAACGCTGGTGCTCGTCAAAATGGTTTGTCGTACAGCCGTATGATCGCTGGCTTGAAAAAAGCTCAAGTGATTATCGACCGTCGCGTACTTGCTGACATCGCTATGCATGACGCAGTTGCGTTTGCAGCTCTAGCTTCTAAAGCTAAAGATGCATTGGCTGCATAAGTCTTTATGACTTAGAAAAAGGATCGCTTTTAGCGGTCTTTTTTTTTGTCTGATGAAAAAGTATAAGCTATTTAAAATATGACAAATGACTTAGTGCTGATGAATGAGAAAGATGAAGTACGAGATTTTCGTAGAATAAATGTGGTCGGTACCTCTGCCTCGGGAAAATCTACTTTTGCTCGTGCTTTAGCGGCAAAATTAGGCCTCAGTTATATCGAGCTGGATAATTTATTCTGGCTGGATAACTGGCAGGAAACTGTGGATCGAGAGTTCTTTGATAAAATTCAAGCAGCCATCGATCAGGCCAAAGATGGCTATGTGATTGATGGTAATTATACCCGTAGTATTCCCGTCAAATGGGCTGAGATCGACAGTGTGATCTGGATTGATTTACCGTTCCATCTCAATCTATATCGTTCCATAAAAAGAGCCATACAGCGGGCAATTAGCAAACAACCGCTTTGGCCAAACTCGAATAATACAGAAAGTTTCAGCCAGATGTTGAGTCGTGATTCCATCATCTGGTGGATGATTAAAACCCACCAAAAAAATCGTCAGCATTATTTAAAGTTGATGCATGCGCCTGAATATCAGCATATCCACTGGATCAGATTAAGATCGCCCCGAGAAATTGACGCTTTTCTGGCACAGCATTAAAGTCCAAAATAATAACCAATCAAACAGATAATTACCGTAATAATAATCAGGGTAATAACGTTACCTGAATTGGATTTGGCAGCATCGTGAGGCTTATGTGCTTTAGATGGTTTGGTCACATGCTCGTCGGTAGTCATTCCTGCAAATGGATCAGCGCTGATTTTCGGACTCAGTTTTGCAGTCTTGTAGTGATTCGCGATTTTGACAATAAACTTCGCTTTCAGATCATCGATTTTCTGCGCAAAATGACGTAGGTCAAGCTGTTGGTCCGGTGTCAGCACTTCACCGTTTTCATGATAAGGATGCTGGATTTTAGCTTCGATTAGTTCTTCCAGCGCATCCAGACGGTACAGCATGTCATGGGCAAAGTCAGCTGTATAATCGGTTGGCAATAATGCCAGTCTATTACCGATAGCTGTATCCGCAGTAGAAGAAACCCCATAATAAGGTTGTCCAAGCTGGGCAGGTTGAACAAAACCTTGCGCAAATCTGGTATCAAATAATTCATGATCCATAAAGACCTGAATATCGTCCCAGTTTGGCTGTTCCAGATCTGCCAGTACACGTCTGGCCAGTTTGCTGTTGAGTTCGTATTGCCAGAAGGTTTCATGACGTAGAGAAGATCGCTGTGTAACAGGTGCTTCATAATCATTGTCTGCGGTATACCATTCTGGTAATTCCTTGCCAATAATCCAGGCATTTTTTTTCTGGGCTTCATGACTGACAATGAAATATTCAAATGGCAGCAGTTCAACATTTACATTGGGATTCTGCTCATCTTCAAGCAGGGTGGAGCGGTGCAGACTTAGACGTTGTACGCCCTGTTTTTTCAAACCTTCCAGCCAGACTTGAAAATGCTGCGCTAAAAGATGCTGTGAAATCAGATCACGAAAGGCAAATTGATGCTGATTAAAGATGGAATGCTGAAGCCAGCGATTGAAACTTAAGTCCTGAGACAGGTACTCATTTCCATAAGTTACTAAAGTAAGTTGCTGTTTCCAAATTTGATCGATTGCCATAATGATTTGATCTAATTGATATCATGTTTATTTTATACTTTTTATTTTTACATCTGCCAATCTAATTTTCATTACATGCCATCTTCATCAACGTGCCTAAAAACTGTTAGAATACGGGGTTTTTTAAAAATATTTCTAACCTGTTGCTTTGAGAGTTACTATGTCACTGGAAGCCCTGACCACTGAAGCGCTCGCTGCGATTGCAGCAGCTCAAGACCTTGCTGCACTTGATCAAGTACGAGTGCAATTTACGGGGAAAAAAAGCCAGCTCGCGGAACAATCTAAGTCGCTGGGTAAAATGGATCCGGAACAACGTAAAGAATTCGGTGCAAAAATCCATGCTGTGCGTGAAGCGATTACAGCTGCACTGACAGCACGTCAGGCAGAACTGCATAAAGCTGCGCTGGAGCAAAAGCTTGCCAGCGAAACTATTGATATTACATTACCCGGTCGTGGCCAGCAGGTGGGCAGTATCCACCCAGTGACCCAAGTACAGGAACGTATCTGCCAGTTCTTTACCAAAGCAGGTTTTACAGTGGCAACTGGCCCGGAAGTTGAAGATGACTATCACAACTTTGAAGCCTTAAATATTCCAGGCCATCACCCTGCACGTGCCATGCACGACACGTTCTATTTTGATGTAAACCACTTGCTGCGTACGCATACTTCTGGTGTTCAGATCCGTACTATGGAAACGCAACAACCACCAATCCGTATCGTGTGTCCAGGCCGTGTATACCGTTGTGACTCGGATCAAACCCACTCACCAATGTTCCATCAGATTGAAGGTTTATACGTTGCTGAAAACACCAGCTTCGCTGAACTGAAAGGTTTGCTGGTCAACTTGCTGAATGAATTCTTTGAAAAAGATCTGAAAGTACGTTTCCGTCCATCTTATTTCCCATTCACAGAGCCAAGTGCAGAAGTGGATATTATGGATGAGCGTGGCAAATGGTTGGAAGTTCTGGGTTGCGGTATGGTGCATCCGAATGTATTGCGTTCTGCTGGTATTGATCCTGACAAATACAAAGGCTTTGCATTTGGTCTAGGGGTAGAGCGTTTTGCAATGTTGCGTTATGGCATTAACGACTTGCGTATGTTCTA
This sequence comes from Acinetobacter sp. VT 511, assembly GCF_001077515.1. NCBI lineage: Bacteria > Pseudomonadati > Pseudomonadota > Gammaproteobacteria > Moraxellales > Moraxellaceae > Acinetobacter > Acinetobacter sp. VT 511. Next base: position 101,169 of record NZ_LFRE01000052.1, read on the forward strand.
CCAAAACGATGTGCGTTTCTTACGCCAGTTTGCTTAAAACTTTTTATTAAATCCTCTCCTAACCTCTCCTTTAAAAAAGGAGAGGGACTCCACGAAATCAGTTGGGGTTCTCCGCCTTTCTTAAAGGGGGAGTTAGAGGGGGATTCTAGAGATTTGAATTACAGGTTTTATATCAATGAAAATTAGCGAAAATTGGCTACGCACATGGGTTAACCCAGCCATCGACAGCGAGAAACTTTCTGATCAACTGACCATGCTTGGTCTAGAAGTCGATGATTTATCTCCTGCCGCCAAACCATTTACAGGTGTAGTGGTTGGTGAAGTTCTGACTGTTGAACAGCATCCGGATGCAGACCGTTTACGTGTAACTACCGTGAATATCGGTTCAGATGAACCACTCCAAATCGTGTGTGGTGCGCCAAACGTACGTGCAGGTATGAAAGCGCCTGTGGCTACCATCGGTGCAGTATTGCCGGGCGATTTCAAAATCAAGAAGGGCAAACTTCGTGGGATCGAATCCCAAGGTATGCTGTGTGGTGCGTCTGAAATTGATTTAGAAGACAAAATTGATGGTCTTTTAGAATTACCAAACGATGCACCTGTAGGCGTGAATATTCGTGAATATTTAGACTTAGATGACAACGTGATTGACATCAGCATCACACCAAACCGTGGTGACTGCTTCAGTATTCGTGGTATTGCACGTGAAATTGGTGTGATTAACCAATTGCCAGTGACTGCGCCAGAAATTCAAGAAGTGGCTGCAACTATTGCTGATGAAAAGAAAGTGGTGGTGTCGACTGAAGGCTGTCCACGTTACTTGGGTCGTGTGATCAAAAACGTCAATACCAAAGCGCCAACCCCGGAATGGATGGAGCGTGCGCTTGCTCGTTCGGGTATCCGTCAACACAGCATTTTGGTCGACATTACCAACTATGTATTGATCGAGCTAGGTCAACCGTTGCATGCATTTGATGGTGGCAAGGTTCAAGGTGCAGTTCACGTTCGTCAAGCAACAGCCGGTGAAAAGCTGGTGCTATTAAATGAACAGGAAGTTGAACTGAACGAAAAAGTGATGGTGATTGCTGATGATGAAAAAGCATTGGCAATTGCAGGCATCATGGGTGGTCTGTCTTCATCTGTAACGGATGCAACCACTGAGATCTTCCTGGAGTCTGCATTCTTTGCACCTTTACACATTGCAGGTCGTGCGCGTAGCTTCGGTTTACATACGGATGCTTCTCAGCGTTATGAGCGTGGTGTGGACTTTGAATTGCCAGTGATGGCAATGCACCGTGCGTCTCAGCTGATTGCTGAACTTGCAGGCGGTGAGTTTGGTCCAATTACAGTTGCAGAAAATCCAGCAGTATTGCCTAGACGTGAAGCAATTGAACTTGAACAGGCACAAGTAGATCAACTTCTGGGTTATAAAGTTGAATCAGACTTCATTACCGATGCGTTAACGCGTTTGGACTGTGAAGTGACTGTGAAAGCAGAAGGTCAATGGTCTGTGGTACCACCGTCACACCGTTATGATATGGCAATCTACCAGGACTTGATCGAAGAAGTTGCACGTATTCATGGTTATGACAATATTCAAATCAGTTTGCCTGTAATTGATGTCAAACTTGCAAAATACCAGGATCAGTTCGAAGTGGCTCAGCTTCGTCAGACTGCGGTGACTTTGGGTTATCGAGAGGCGATCAGCTTTAGCTTTGCGGACTTGAAACTGGAAAAACAGCTCAACCCTGCAGTAAATCCATTGGCATTGGCAAACCCGATTTCAAGCGATTTAGCGGTAATGCGTTCAACCCTGTTATCAAGTTTGATTCCATGTGTGCAATATAACGTCAATCGTCAGCAAAACCGCGTACGTTTCTTTGAGCTGGGTCTGCGTTTCGATTATCAGGATGCTGCATCGATTCATGACCTGAAACAGATTCCAACTTTTGCCCTGATTGCGACTGGTTCACGTATCAATGAATCATGGCATGGTAAGCCACAGCCAATGGATTTCTTTGACTTTAAAGGTGATGTGGAAGAAATTCTGGCAGCAGCTCGTCTGAATGTTGAATATGTTCGTTCAGAGCGTGCATGGTTGCATCCTGGTCAATCTGCTGAAATTATGGTTGATGGTCAGTCGATTGGTTATTTAGGTCGTTTACATCCATTGCTTGAAGATGAGCTGGATTTAGCAACCACTTGGGTCGCTGAACTCGATCAAAAAGCCGTTTTGCAAACTTATGTATCTAATTTTACACAATTATCACGTTTTCCGTCGGTTCGACGTGATATTGCGCTTTTAATTAGTGATAAGATTAATGTTAGCGAAATTCAGAGACTTATCGAAAAGACTGGTGGTGAGCTCCTGGAGTCAACCTGGTTGTTCGATGTGTACACTGGACAAGGGGTAGAAGAAGGCAAGCGTTCTCTAGCATTTGCTCTTCTCTGGCAGCATCCAACCCGCACCCTGGAAGATGCTGAAATTAAATCAGGCATGGATAATATCCTGCAAGTGTTAGAAAACACTTATCAAGCGACATTGAGGGCTTCATGACAGCACTAACTAAAGCAGAGATGGCTGATCATTTAAGTGAGCTCACGAGTTTAAACCGTCGTGAAGCAAAACAAATGGTCGAATTGTTCTTTGATGAGATTAGCCAAGCGCTAATCTCAGGTGAGCAAGTCAAACTATCAGGTTTCGGTAATTTTGAGTTGCGTGACAAGCGTCAACGTCCAGGCCGTAATCCGAAGACTGGTGAAGAAATTCCGATTTCTGCACGCCGGGTCGTAACCTTCCGTGCGGGACAGAAGTTCCGTCAACGTGTGGGAACTGAGCAGGTCAATTGATCTGCTTTTTTTCTTGATAGAGATTGTCTGTAGAAATTTCGATTTTTATAGGCATAAAAAAAGAGAGCCATTGGCTCTCTTTTTCGTACTGAATAATCGTTAGATTATTGAGCAGCAGCTTCAGAAGCAGCAGTAGCGTCAGCAGCAGCGTCAGTAGCAACTGCAGCAGCAGCGTCAGCTTCAGCAACAGCAGCAGCGTCAGAAGCAGCAACTTCAGAAGTAGCTTCTACAGCAGCAGCGTCAGCAGCAGCTTCAGCTTCAGAAGCAGCTTCTACAGCTTCAGATGCAGCTTGGTTAGCGTCAGCAGCAGCATCTTCAGTTTTTTTAGCACAACCAACGAAAGCTAAAGTAGTAGCAACTGCAGCAGCAATAGCGATTTTTTTGAATAACATGGCATCACTCTCTAAAAATTGAGATTAAAAAAAACCGACGTTAGCCTGTTATGTGCTTTTATTATTCCTAATTTTGTTAGGTACTAACAACGCAGGAGCAGTCTAACTGGTCTGCAAATATGCTATCACTGCGCATTTTTAATTGCTACAGGGCAAGTTCAAAAAAGTGCAAAAAACGCATGAAATTCATGGTTTTTTTAACAGAAAATAACAATTAAAGGAAAGACTTATATGGGGTAAAGGCGATTTAAGCCCCTAAAACTTATACAATTTTTCTTACCATTATTTTATTAATCATAAACTTGCAAATAAGTTTACAAATCATCGTGGACTTTGTTTCTTTGTGTAATCAATGTCAACCCCAATAAAAAAGGTCATCGTTTTAGATGACCTTTCTATAATTTTTGAGGATTTAGTTAGATGCCTTGCGCTTCATCTGATCGAAGAAGTCATCATTGGTCTTGGTTTCTTTCATGCGATCAAGCAGGAATTCCATTGCTGCCAGTTCGTCCTGGGTATGTAAAAGCTTACGCAGAATCCAGACTTTACGCAGATTATCTTCTGACATCAGACGTTCTTCACGACGAGTGCCTGATTTCTTGATGTTCATTGCAGGGAATACGCGTTTCTCAGCAATGCGACGGTCAAGCGTGATCTCCTGGTTACCTGTACCTTTGAATTCTTCGTAGATCACTTCATCCATTTTACTGCCGGTTTCAATCAGTGCAGTAGAAATAATGGTCAGTGAACCGCCTTCTTCGATATTACGAGCCGCACCGAAGAAACGTTTTGGACGTTCAAGTGCATGTGCATCCACACCCCCTGTCAATACCTTACCAGATGAAGGAATTACAGTGTTGTAAGCACGTGCCAGACGGGTAATTGAGTCAAGCAGAATCACTACGTCTTTTTTATGTTCAACCAGACGTTTGGCTTTTTCAATTACCATTTCAGCCACTTGTACGTGACGCGCCGGAGATTCATCAAAGGTTGAAGCGATAACTTCACCACGAACCGTACGTTCCATTTCCGTTACTTCTTCAGGACGTTCGTCAATCAGCAGTACAATCAGGAAACATTCAGGGTTGTTACGAACAATTGACTGTGCAATGTTTTGCAGCAACATGGTTTTACCGGCTTTCGGGGGTGCAACGATAATAGAACGCTGACCTTTACCGATTGGGGCAACCAGATCGACTACACGCGCTGTCAAATCTTCAGTGGTACCATTACCCAATTCCATGACCAATTGCTCAGTTGGGAATAACGGGGTTAAGTTTTCAAACAGAATCTTGTTGCGAGAGTTCTCAGGTGTGTCGTAGTTAATCTGGTTCACTTTTAAAAGTGCAAAATAACGTTCACCCTCTTTAGGTGGGCGAATGGTACCAGTAATGGTATCGCCTGTACGGAGGTTAAAACGACGAATCTGGGAAGGGCTGACATAGATGTCATCAGGACCTGCCAGATAAGAGCCTGCCGCAGAGCGTAAGAAGCCAAAACCATCTGACAGAATTTCCAAAACGCCATCACCAAAAATCTCTTCACCATTCATCGCATGGCGCTTTAAGATGGCAAAAATAATGTCTTGCTTGCGGTTACGGGCCATGCCTTCTAGGCCCATAAACTCGGCAATCTTGATGAGTTCGCCAATCGGTTTTTTCTTGAGTTCGGTTAAATTCATAGGTGGTCGGATAGAATCAAAGTTCTGAGGTACAGGTTAGAAAGGGAGTAACATTCGGCCGCATACAAGCATTCAAACGACAGCAATTGAATTTGTACAAGAACAATTCAGAGGTTTGTTTGATTGTTTCAAAGAGAAATGTGAAAAAACAATTTCTATTGCCGAGCGGCATCTTATGTATTGTGTCTTGTAAGAAATTGACAGGATTTAGTATTCCTGATCTCTTGAATGAGCAATATAAGAGAGAAACAGGCGTTTGTCAATTTATTCTAGGCGAAAAAAATACGCGATATCTGATCACGTATTTTTATCTTTAAAACAGCGTTAATTAGATGTTTTCTTCAATGAACGCAGTTAATTTAGATTTAGGTGCTGCACCAACTTGAGTCGCAACCACTTCACCATTTTTGAACATCAATAAAGCTGGGATGTTACGAATGCTATAGTTCACTGCAGTGGCTTCGCAAGAAGTCACATCAACTTTTACGATTTTTACTTTACCTTGGTATTCGTCAGCAAGTACTTCCAGTACAGGAGCAATTGCTTTACATGGCGCACACCAGCCAGCCCAGAAGTCAACCAATACAGGAACGTCTGATTGAAGAACGTCTGCTTCGAAGTTTGCGTCAGTAGTATTTACGATGTTGCCAGACATGGAATGCTCCAGAAAATAATTTTTTAAAGATGGCTATAATTCTTAGTATTACATAGCCTTCTTTAACAATGTAGGGGAATATGCAAATTTTCAACCTATATTGTCAATTTGTCTAATGGATGATCACGATAGAGATAATCGTGTAACACAATTGTCACATAGAAAGAAAAAACTAAAAGGGATTAAATTGTCGATACAAATGGCTTTTAAATTGCATGGTTGTGAATTACTCTAAGCACAATTCGTTAAAGGTTTATTTCTGGAATGTCTGACTTTTTGATTGATGAAGAATTACTTGCCGCCATCGATATGGGATCAAACAGCTTTCATTTGGCCATTGCTCGAGTGGACCACGGCGAAGTCAAAAAAGTGGCATCAATGTCAGAAAAAGTTCAGCTTGCAGCAGGCCTGGACGAAAATAAGAATTTGACTGAAGCTGCGCAGCAACGTGGTCTAGCCTGTCTGGCGCGTTTTGTGGGGCGTTTGGGTTCGGTTCAGCCCAACCGTTTACGTATTGTAGCGACCAATGCCTTGCGTCAGGCAAAAAATGGCCATGAATTTATTCAAAAGGCAGCAGAAATTTTACCGAAACCCATCGAAATTATTGCAGGTCGAGAAGAAGCCCGCCTGATCTATTTAGGTGTATCACATACTATGGCCAATAGTGGCCGTCGTCTGGTAGTAGATATTGGTGGCGGTTCAACTGAACTGATTATTGGTGAAGAATTTGAACCGATTCATACCGAATCCGTGCAGATGGGTTGTGTTGCCTTTACCAAAGCTTATTTTGAAGATGGCGATATTAATCAAAAGGCCTTTGACAAAGCCGTCACGGCAGCACGTAAAGAAATTTCCGGTATTGCCAATACCTATAAAGCAGCAGGTTGGGATGCTGTGGTCGGTTCGAGTGGCACCATCAAAGCCTGCCGCCAGATCTGCGTCAATATGGGCTGGAGTAACGAGCGCGAGGAGTTGACGCGTGAAGGCCTGGAAAAAATCAAAGATAAATTGCTCAAATATAAACATGTCACGGACATGGAGTTTGAAGGACTTAAAGAAGACCGCCGTGCGGTGTTACCAGCAGGAATTGCCATTCTGTATGCCGTCTTTGATGTTCTGAATATTGATTACCTGACCTATTCTGACGGGGCATTACGTGAAGGCGTGATGTATGACCTGCTCGGGCGTTTCCAGCACGAGGATATTCGTGACCGTTCTGTGCATGCCTTGATGGGGCGTTATAATGCCGACACCAAACAGGCAGAACGTGTGGTAAAAACCGCGCAAAAACTGTTTGATGATGTGAAACAACCTTTAGCTTTAAATAGCGAAGACAGTGATCTGTTACGTCGTGCAGCTTATCTGCATGAAATTGGTCTGGCGATCAGTCATAGTGGTTATCATCGTCATGGGGCTTATTTGTTACAGCACTCGGACATTGCCGGTTTCTCGCAAGTCGACCAAAATCATCTGTCACATTTGGTCGCACATCATCGTCGTAAATTGCGCGCTGATGCCAGGATAGATGTCAACAAAGTCGGTGGTTCTCGACTTTTGTACCTGTGTTTACTGCTTCGTCTGGCGGTTTTGGTCAATCACAGTCGTAGCGATGAGATGCTTCCTGCCATTGAACTGAAGGTGAAGAATGCGCAACAATGGCAACTCAGCGTAGCCGGTGATGCCCGACAATGGCCTTTACTGGTGGCTGAACTGCATGATGAACAGGTGCAGTTTAGGAATTGGGAAATTGATCTCGAAATTCAGTCTGAACAATTTGTTGATTAACACCTTTATAGGGATGAAAACGGTTAACCTATGAAAAATAAAGCGACTCCATCAAAAGCATGGAAGACCGTGCAAATTGCACGTCATCCTGAACGTCCACAATTCCTGGACTACGTGGGTGAAATATTCACTGAATTTGATGCTTTACATGGTGACCGTCTCTATGGTGATGATGGTGCAATGATTGGTGGTCTGGCGCGTTTTGACGGTCAGCCTGTGATGATTGTTGGCCAGCACCGTGGCCGTAGTACCCGTGAAAAATTACAGCATAACTTCGGGATGGCGAATCCTGAAGGTTACCGTAAGGCACAACGCCTGCTCGATATGGCAGAGCGTTTTAATCTGCCTGTATTTACCTTTATTGACACGATGGGCGCTTATCCAGGCGTAGGTGCAGAAGAGCGTGGTCAGGCTGAAGCGATTGCTACAAGTCTGGCACAGTTGTCTAACCTGAAAGTACCGGTAATTGCGACTGTACTGGGTGAAGGTGGTTCTGGTGGTGCACTGGGTATTGGGGTGGCAGACCGTGTAGTGATGCTATCTCATAGTATCTATTCTGTGATTTCACCAGAAGGCTGTGCATCGATCCTGTGGAAAACTGCGGACAAAGCTGAACAAGCCAGTGAAGCATTGGCACTGACTGCAGAAAAATTGCAGCATATGGGCATTGTGGAATATGTAGTAGATGAAGGTGAAGGCGCTCATTTAAATCCTGATCAGGTAATGCAAGACCTGAAAGCAGTACTGAAAGAAGCACTGAATGAACTGCAACCGATGGAAGCCGAGGCACGATGCGAAGCACGTTACCAGCGTTTAATGAAGTTTGGCAGCGACAATTTAGGTCTGGTTTCTTAAAACAGCTGCAGGACTTTCCTGCAGAGACAAAATTTCTCATCGGATGCAGTGGCGGCGTGGATTCCATGCTGTTACTGCATCTGATGTTTTTTTTGTGCCCGGAAAAAATCCGTGCGATTTATGTCGATCATCAGCTGCAAAGTGGTAGCGCTGAATGGGGTAGATTTGTTCAGCATGAATGCCAAAAGCTGAGTATCCCCTGTATTGTCCAGCCAGTTATTGTGACACAAGGTAATCTGGAAAATCAGGCCCGGGAAGCACGTTATCAGGCCTATCTGAAGCATCTACAGTCCAATGAAATTCTAGTTCTTGCGCATCATCAGCAGGATCAGGCAGAAACACTGATGCTGCGTTTGCTATCTGGGGCAGGAGTCGATGGTCTGTCTGCCATGAAGCGGGTAGATATACGAGAAGATTTAACCATCTGGCGTCCACTTTTGGATATTTCCCGTGAGCAGATTTGCCAATGGGCCGCTGACCTGAATATTCAGAATATTGAAGATCCGAGTAATCAGAATAACGATTATGATCGTGCCTGGGCACGTCAGATTTTGTGGCCGCTATTAAGTGAGCGCTTTCCAAAAATGCAGGCAGCTTTAGCCCGGACCACGGATTTGATGCAGGATGCTCAGGAAATCTTGCAGGATGTATTGCGACAGGATACAGCTGTTTGTATTCAAGATAATATTTTAGACTTATCTAAATTTTCTGAACTGTCTTTAGCACGCCAGCGCCAGCTGCTATCTAATTGGATGAAAGGAGAAGGACAGTATCGGCCTGCACTGGATATGGTACAGCGCTTGCAATGTGAAGTCATTCATGCCCGTGCAGATGCTCAGGCGGCATTGCATTGGCAAGGTTTTTATTATGTGCGTTATCAGCAGCTGGTCTATAAGCTCAGTAAAGAAATTTATCTGGCAGGTCAACAGCCATTTTCTGGCGAACAGCAGATGATTTTCAGACTTCAGGATCGTATTGATTTGCCTTCAGGACAGTTTCAGGTTCAGCCTGCGGCAATCGGTTTATCATTGGATTTATTGAATCAGCACTTGAAACTGACACAGCGCCAAGGTGGCGAAAAGATTCATTTATGTGGACGTGTCGGTTCCTGGCCACTGAAAAAAGCCATTCAGGATGCGCAAATATTTCCATGGATGCGGCATACAATTCAAATATTAAGCATAGATGATGTTATGCTAGGCGTGTTTACGCCCAAAGGATTTTGGTTGGCTGAATCTGCCTATTGTGAGGTGGAGGGGTGGCAGCCAGTTTTAGCCTCTTCAATTTCAGAACACAAAGACGAGCATTAAAAATGAGTGCAGCTTTAAATTGTAATATCAGTTTCATTGGTGGTGGTAACATGGCTCAAGCCTTAATTGGTGGCTTGATTGCACGTGGTTTGCCGGCGACCCGTATTACAGTTTCTGATCCAGTCGAAAAAGTACGTTTACTGCTTGCTGAAAAAGAAGTGAATGTTACTGATGATAATATTGCTGCAATCAAAAATGCCGATATTGTGCTTTTTGCGGTGAAGCCGCAGGTGCTAGCGGATGTGCTTAAACCGCTCCACGGTTTGTTGGACGGTAAATTGATTATTTCTATTGTAGCAGGTGCTGAAATTGCGACTTTGTCTAGCTTACTTGGTACCGATCGTATTGTTCGTGTGATGCCAAATACACCAGCATTAGTACAGACTGGCGCGCATGGTTTATTCGCCAATGCAGACATGAGTACAGCAGACCGTGAGCTGGCGAGTCAGGTTTTAGCTTCAACCGGCCTGACAATTTGGGTAAACTCTGAAACGCAAATTGATGCTGTAACGGCGGTTTCTGGCTCAGGTCCGGCTTATTTCTTCTATATGATGGAAAGTATGATCCGTGCAGGTATGAACCTGGGGCTAGATGAGAAAGTTGCAACTGCATTGACCTTGCAAACTGCATTAGGTGCAGCGCAAATGGCAATTACCAGTGCAAATACACCAGCTGAATTACGTAAAAATGTGACTTCACCGAATGGTACGACTCAGGCTGCACTTGAAGTCTTTGATCAGGCCCAGATTTCTCAAAACATTCAGGCAGCTCTGGCTGCTGCTGCAAAACGCAGTCAGGAGCTCGCTCAAGAGCTTAGCGACAGCAGTAAGTAAATTTTCAAATTTAATATTTAGGAACCTTCAGGTATGGGTGCAAATTCTGCGCTAATTTTTGGCATTATCATTAACGTCGCAATTTTGCTCGTATTTTTCCGCTTCTTAATGCAGCTGGCTTCGGTAACTCCTTATAATCCAGTGGTACTTTCGACTGTAAAGGCTACCAAGATTGTAGATGTATTTAGTCGTATTCTGCCAACCCTGGCAAAGGGACGGGTAAATACTGCCGCGCTGGCATTATTGGTGGTGCTGTATTTGCTGAAAATATTTGGCATGATGTACCTGTCTGGTGGTATGCCAAATGGTCCAATTCATCTGTTAATACTGACTTTTGTGACCATGATTCAGGACCTGATCCGTTTCTGTCGTTATCTGATTTTCGCGACCATCATCTTGAGCTGGGTGGTGATGTTTACTCAATCCCGTTCACCTTATATTGAAGTGGTTCAGGAACTGGCAGAGCCATTATTGGCACCATTCCGTCGTATCATGCCGAATATCGGGATGATTGACCTGTCTCCAATTCTGGCGATTCTGGCACTGATGGTGGTTGATCTGATCATGCGTGAAGTGGCCATGGTGTTGTTGACTGGTTTCTAAGATTTAAGAATATAAAAAAGGACGCCTAAGCGTCCTTTTTTATTTGTTATGAATTTCAAAAGAGGTTTTACCTCTTCCTACCTCTCCTGAGAGGAGAGGTAACTTCCTGGAAATTCATCTCTGAGAAGTAATAGTCTTCTTTATCTTAAAAAGAGAAGAAGGAATTGGTAAGACTATTCATGGTAATTAATTAGGTGTAACTTCCTCTCCCTTGGGGAGAGGGCTAATATAAATCTCCTGAAACTCCTCTGAAAGAGGGGTTCAAAGCACTTTAGTGCGCTTCATCCCAATTCTTGCCTTTGCCTACCTCTACCAGTAAAGGCACAGAGATCTGCACTACAGACTGCATTACTTCAGCCAGCTTAGGTGCCAGTTCGTCAGCAATCGCTTCATCAACTTCAAATACCAATTCATCGTGGACTTGCAGCAGCATTTTGGCCTGGTCTTTTGGCAACATCTTGTCGACTTCAATCATCGCCATCTTGATGATATCGGCAGCTGAACCTTGCAGTGGGGCATTGATTGCAGCACGTTCAGCAGCTTTACGTATCATCATATTGCGCGCATCAATATCCGGAGTATACAAACGGCGGCCAAGAATGGTTTCCACGAAGCCCTGTTCCAGCGCAACCTGACGGGTACGCTGCATATATTCATAAATACCCGGATAACGGTGGAAATATTGCTTGATGTATTCCTGTGATTCCTGGCGGGTGAAACCAAGCTGACGAGTCAAGCCAAACTCGGACATCCCGTAAAGCAGACCGAAGTTGACTGCTTTGGCTTGGCGACGTTGATCATTGGTCACATCTTCCAGGGCAATACCGAGGACTTCTGCCGCGGTACGACGATGGACGTCCTGACCGTGAATAAAAGCATCCACCAGTGCATCATCCTGAGACAAATGTGCCATCAGACGTAATTCAATTTGGGAATAATCGGCTGCAAGTAAAATACGACCCTCTGGCGCGACGAAGGCTTTACGGATCTGACGGCCAATTTCTTCACGAATTGGAATATTCTGCAGGTTTGGGTCGGTTGAGGATAAACGACCGGTTGCAGTTAGTGCCTGATGATAGCTGGTATGTACACGATGAGTATTATTATTGGCCTGTTTACAGAGCCCATCAGTATAAGTACTTTTCAGCTTGGACAGACCACGGTAGTTCAGAATTAGCTCGGCAATTGGATGCTCAAGCTTTTCCAGAATGCTTTCGCTGGTGCTGTACTGACCTGTTGTGGTTTTCTTGCCACCTTTTAGCCCCAGCTTATCAAACAGGATTTCACCAACCTGTTTCGGTGAGCTGACATTAAAGGATTCGCCCGCCATTTCTTCAATCTGCTGTTCCAGATTTTTCATGGTCTCCGCAAAGTCACAGCCCAACTGATCCAGGAAAGCCAGATCTAGCTGAATGCCATTTTCTTCCATGCTGGTCAATACACGTGCAACCGGCATTTCAATATTTAGCAGAATGTTGAGCAGCTCTGGATGTAATTTGAGTTTTTCATACAGCACTTCATACAGACGATAAGTGACATGGGCGTCTTCTGCGGCATAGTGTGCTGCAGTTTCAATATCAATCTGATTAAAGGTTTTTTGTTTCGCACCTTTACCGGCAATCTGTTCAAAGGTCGTGGTCAGGTGGCTTAAATAAAGACGTGCTACGTCATCCATACCGTGACGGGTTGCCACTGAGTTCAGCACATAAGACGCCAGCATGGTATCGAAGTACCAGCCTGCCAGCTGGATTCCATGATTTTCTAGGACATGTGCATCATATTTCAGGTGATGGCCAATTTTCTGAATATTGTCGTCTTCCAGAATGGGTTTGATTTGCGCAAGGATGGTTTCACGATTTAACTGTTCAGGCGCATTCTCATAGTCATGTGCCAGCGGTACGTAATAGGCATCCTCTGCATCAAAAGCCACTGAGAAGCCCACGATCTGAGCAATACGATAATCCAGACTAGTCGTTTCAGTATCAAAAGCAAAACGTTTGGCAGTATTTAAACGATTAAATAAAGCATCCCAATCTGCCTGATTCAGCACGGTGTGATAAGTCGCCTGTCCCAGTTGATCATCGCTGCTGGTCAATGACGCATGATCTTCTTCTATTGGCGCTACAGGTTTGGTTGTAATCGACTGAGCTGCCTGCTTGTAATTGCTATTGTTTGGATTGTTTGGATGATCCAGAGATTGCAGTTGGTTACGGAATTCAAGCTCGGTATAGAGTTCACGTAATTTGGCAACATTTGGCTCAGCAAGTTTTAAATCGTCATAACCAAAGCTTAAATCCAAATCGATCACAATACTGGCCAGCTGATGATCCAGCGTAATGCCTTCCACATTGTCTTTGATATTTTGTCCGACTTTGCCTTTGATCTTGTCGACATTTTCCAAAATGCCACCAATTGAGCCATATTCATTCAGTAATTTGGCTGCGGTTTTGGCACCGACGCCAGGTACACCCATAATACCGTCTGAGGCATCGCCCATGAGGGTCAGGTAATCGATGATCTGATTTGGCCAGACCCCAAACTTTTCAAATACACCATTTACATCGAGTGGCTTTTCTTTAAAGCTGTCTTCCAGGGTTACTTTTTCTGTCACCAGCTGGGCCATATCTTTATCACCCGTAGAGATCAGTACCTGATGTCCCATGGCTTCAGCACGTTTTGCCAGTGTGCCGATAATATCATCGGCTTCTGCGCCTGGCAGGGCGTGTAGTGGAATTCCTAAGGCTTTGATCAATGCATGCAGGTAGGGGATTTGCTCGGCAAGCTCGCTCGGCATGCTTGGGCGGTCACCCTTGTAGATGGGTGACAGTTCATGACGAAAAGTGGGTTCAGGGGTATCGAAAATCACCGCCATATGTGTAGGCTGGACACGGCGCATCAGTTTTTGAATGGCAGAAATTGCACCACGAATTGCATTGGTGTGTAAACCGGTTGACGTGGTTAACGGTGGCAGCGCGTGAAAGGCACGAAATAAAAAGTAAGAGCCATCGACCAAGACAAATGGTGGCATGTATTCAATTCCTTATTCAAATAATAGCGCTATTGTACGTGATTTTTAGCGTGCCCGCTGAGCAAGTCTGTGGCAACAGCTTAGCGAATAATGACCGAAGATGAAATAACCGGCAGCGGCATGTTGTATGATGGAGTGGTATGGGACTGGAAAATATAAGAATGACAACAGGGCAAAATGAATTACGCATGATGTGGCTGATCAGCCTGGTGATTGTAGGCTTGAGTGCCTGGTATCTGGATTACGAGATTGTCAGCTATTTATGTGGGCTCGGTTTTCTGATGAGTGTAATGCAGTATGTCAATGCAGTGCAGCAGCCACTTGAAGAGATCACTGCTGAACATCAGTTGTCTATTTCTGGTTATTCCAAAGTTCCATTATATATTTCTTCCCTGATTGCCATTGTGGGAGGTGTCATCGACCTGAAATGGTTGATGGGACTGGGCGTCACGGCCTGGATTTTCTTCCTGTTTCGATGGTTGCAACGAATAGAGCTGTCATTGCGACAGTTGCAGCATCGTATTCACTCGGTGCCAAGTCAGGACACTCTAAATTCTCAGCCAGTTCCACTGCAAGCCTTTCAGCAGCCGGCTCAAGGTGATCATGCTTCACCGGGTTTAATCGATCAGATCCAGCGCTGGATTTTTCAAGGCAATCCGGTGCTTAAAGCTGCAATCGGGATTCTGGTTGTCGGAATTATCCTGTTACTACGTTTTGCAACGGAGCATTGGCAAATCAGTCTGGCAATGAAATTGGGGCTGATTGCTTTGGCAAGTATGGCTGTTGCTGGGCTGGGCTATTGGTTGATCGAGAAAAACCGCAGTTTTGCGCTGGCACTTGAGGGTCTGGGATTAAGTGCGCTGTTTCTGACCTTATTCTTTGCCTATTACAATCTGGTCATTCCTGGTCTGTTGATGGCATCAGTGCTATTTGTGCTGATTATGGCCATGACGCTATATCTCAGTTTTAAGCAGAATAGTTTTGAATTGACGGTGATGGCGCTGTTAATTGCCTATATTGCACCATTTACTTTGCCTGTACGGGATGCCACAGCTGTAGAGCTGATTGCTTATTATCTGGTCATTAATATCGGAGTGGCAACGCTGACCAGCTTAAAACCCTGGAAGACGCTGAATCAGATTGCCTTTCTGGTCACTGCGATTGTTGGGGGAATCTATGCGCTGATTCATGGCTACACTTCTGAACGCTATAGCATGACTGGCCTGATTCTGGCGCATAGTGCCGTGTTTATCTGGCTGGGATTTCGTTTTAGTCAGTTACTCGCTAAAGATGACCTGAGCAGGTTCCAGCTCAAGCCGATTCTGGACATTGCCCTGATTTTTGCCGCGCCAATTACAGCCTATATTTTCCTGTATCTGATTCATTTTAATGAACGTACATGGCAGGCAGGACTGAGCGTGATTTATGCCGCAGTATTCGCAGTTTGCTGGTTAGGATCGCGGTGTAGTCATACCCTGAATATCATTGCCAATAGCTATCTTAGTCTGATGCTGATTTTTATTGCCCTGATTCCACCAATTTTGCTGGAAAGTGAATGGAGCGTAGTGGGCTGGGCCGTAGAAGGCGTATTAATTTATTTCTGGGCTTTGGAAAAGAATCTCAAAGTTGGGCAATATTTGAGTATGGGTTTGCTGATCATGGCTGGGCTGAGCAGTCTGTATTATCTGGTTGAGTTGAATCCAACACCGCGACACATTTTCTGGATACTAAGTGGCTGTTATCTGGTTGTAGTCTTGATTAGCCAGTTCAAAGAGCGTTATATCCAGCAACTAGATGGGCTGAGTACTGGTTTCTTAAGCTTACTCAGTTTCTCAGCCAGCCTGATGCTGTTTGCCTTATTGGAAGATGAGTTCAGTTCGCCAGATGCCCATATTTATAGTCTGGCTACAGTTGCACTGATTTTTGCTGTTATTAATGAAATTATCTTCAGAAAAAATCAGGACTGGAGCTGGCTGGTGCCAAAATGGTGTGGCTTAACGCCATTGGTTTTTGCTGGTGTGGTTCTAGCAATTGATCAAAGTGAAAATGGTGTACTGATTTGGGAGAGTCAATTTGCCCGAATTATCTTTGGGTTATCCACCTTATTGTTAGCCTGGCAATGGCTGCGACCAGCCTCAGGCTTGTTGCTTTCAAAAGAATGGGTGAGTTTAGGGGCTCTAGTAAGTCTGACTCTGGCAAGCCTATGTCTGATTCCAAGTATGCCCTATATCAGTATGGTGATTTTGCCATTAGGTTTGTGTTTCTGGTCTTATAAACAATCTGCGGACTCTGCTTGGCCAATGCTGTGGCAAGGCAACAGTACCTTGATTCTGATGGCAGCCTGGTTGTTGTGTTCACAGCTGCTCAGTCAGCAGGCCTTTGAGTTCTATTTGCTTCCTATTTTAAATCCTTTTGATCTGGTGAGTATTGCCATGTTGGTCAGCTTCATCTGGATGCTGCTGCAACAAATTAGGGCAGGGCGAGATAAAGGAATGATGGCAGTACTCATGGTACTGAGTTTACTTTGGCTATCTAGCTATATTGTATTGCGTGCCTTGCATATGTATTTAGGAACGCCGTTGAACAGTTTGGAAGTGTGGAGTAATGCCACAGTCCAGTTGAGCTTGACCATTCTATGGGTGCTATTGGCTTTTGCAACGATGTGGATTGCGGCATTGAAAGCCCTGAAACCGATGTGGATTCTGGGTGGTAGTATTCTGGTGATTGTAACCTTAAAACTGGTGCTGTTTGATCTGTCTCATATCGGGACCTTAACTCGAGTATTGTCCTTCTTACTGGCAGGTGGAGTGATGTTGTTGATTGCTTATATTGCACCAATGCCGGATGGGGAGAAGAGGGTTTGAATCTAAATTAACTACATTTGAGCGTTAATTTAATCTCCCAAACCCTGCAAGCTTTAAGCAATGTGCAAGGAAAAGAGCGGCTTTTTATGACAATTCCTCTCTTTGTAAAGCGAGGTTAGGAGGGATTTAAAAAAAGTTATTTTAAATCCGGCTCCCTCTTCAATTCCTTCTCATTGGCATATTGATCAACATCTTCATTTTCTAGCGGACGCGCAAGCGGATGATCTACAAAGCCCATTTTTGGTACAGGAATCTCAATATGATTTTCCAGGAAACCATTACGAATGCGTTCCTGCATTTCATCACGAACTTTTAAAAAGTTTTCACCTTGGCACCAGACTGCAAACAGCAATTCAATGGATGATTCCCGGAAAGCAGTTACTGTCACAGCTGGTTTTGGATCAGCAAGCACCATAGGATATTTGTTTGCTACATCTAGCAGCACTTCACGAACCTTGATAATGTCTTCATGGAAATTAATCGCCAACGTGATCGGAATTCGCCGGATCGGAAATTTGGACAGGTTGTGTACCGGGGCACGGATCAGTTGCTCATTCGGCAACCGGACATAGATATTATCCTGGGTTAATAATTTGACTGAGAGCAGGTCAATCGAAATCACTTCACCTTCAATGGTATGCCCACGAATCAGGGTAATCTGAATGGTATCACCAACTTCAAAAGAACCTTCACCAATCAGGAACATACCGCTGATCAGGTTGGAGGCTGAGGTCTGAGATGCGAAACCCAGTGCAACTGTCAAAATACCTGCTGCACCTAAGAAGACACTGAGCTTAAAGCCAGCTTCCTTTAAACTGGCCATGACAAACAGCAGGAAAATGAAGTAAAAAATCCCACGACGCCAGACCATTTGCTGATGGGCATTAAAGCGTAGACCAATCGTCCGGATAAAGGCATTCGAGAAAAAACGTGCAATTAAAAAGCCAATAAAACACAGTACGATTGCGACAGCAATTTCTGTCAGCCGATCAGTATTGATACTGGTAAATACGCCTTTCAGGCTATTGGTGACTTCAGCAGAAATACTTGAGTTTGCCATTAGCCGTCCTTAAAAGAATGAATCAAACATATTGAACAGATTGCCTGCAGGGTCACGTGGCGGATGCAGATAGTCCACTTCACCGGCATGGGGTGGGGTACGGTTTTCAATCCGAATTCGAGGTGGACGATCCAGACCTTCATGCAGGACTTTAATTTGCGAGGTCCAAAGACGTCCCGTGCTGGCACTGAAAAACAGTGGTAGGGCGGGCACGGGTACATTCATACGGTCAAAGCGCAGTTGCTGATTACTGGTATTGTGGAATTCAATTGGGGTTACAGCACGAAATGCACGCGGCGTCAGCTGTTTTAGCTCAGTACGACCATCGACTGCTGTGGCATAACAAATTTCTCCAGAACGATGATTCGGGCCAAACCAGGTATCTTTGGGTAGAATTACCGGAACATCAAAAATTGGATCTCGCTGTCCATCGACAAAGCCGGCAATCCACAGTGGCGTACTGATATATAGGGTTCCGCGTTGCCCGGCAGGAATATAAATGGGATCGACGGGTTTGATTACTACAGAACGATCTGCCAGACGAGGCATGAGTCGCAGTTTACTTTTGGTGGACTTGAACATATAGCGTTCAATTTTCACTGGCTGGGGAAAGGCAAAATGGGGATCTTCGATCTGGTGCCATTTCTGCTCATAGTCAAACTGTACCACAGGGCGGTAATACTCCAGACGCCATTCCTGCAAGCCACGTGTCAGACGGAACAGCAGCGAACCAAATTGCCAGGCTTTGGACTCATTTATTTCAAAATTCTGTTCTCCCCACCAATGAATAGAGGGCTGAGCAGAGGAAAAATCAACTTGATCGTGTGGCAATGCGGCTGTCCTTTCGTACTAAATCTTTCTAAACATACTTCACGCTGTCATGTGCTTAGAGTACACTCAATTTAAATTTTTTCACTATTATTATAATTCTACGATGCAAGTACTGAAACAATTACAAATCCCTTATAGTTTTGCCAAACGCCATGGGGTGTTGTTGCGTTATGAAGGGGATCAGGTCTTTATCGTCCGTCGTGATAATACCTCGATGCTTGCATTGCAGGAAGCACGCCGTTTTTTAGGCCATCCTGCCCAGTATCAGCTCTGCAATGATCACGAATTTAACCAATTACTCAGTAGCAGTTTCGCTGGAGACAGTGGCGAATCACAACAAGTCGCAGCTGGTCTGGAAGACCATCCAGATTTGCTTAGTCTGGCCGATTCTGTCCCTGAAGCTGAAGATTTAATGGATCAGGAAGATGATGCGCCGATTGTCCGCCTGATCAATGCCTTACTTTCAGAAGCAATCCGTGTGGGTGCTTCCGATATTCATATTGAATCCTTTGAGAAGAAACTTTCAGTCCGCTTGCGGGTTGATGGTCAGTTACGCGAAATTGTACAGCCACGCCGTGAACTGGCACCGCTGTTAGTCTCGCGGATTAAAGTCATGGCCAAGCTGGATATTGCGGAAAAGCGTATTCCCCAAGACGGTCGTATTTCGTTGCGCCTAGCAGGGCGTGAAGTCGATGTCCGTGTTTCTACCTTGCCATCTTCGTATGGTGAGCGCGTGGTAATGCGTCTATTGGACAAACAGGCCGGTCGCCTGAACATGACCCATTTGGGTCTAATGAATAATGATTACGATCGCCTCAAGACTTTGGTACATCGTCCACATGGGATTATTCTAGTCACTGGCCCAACTGGTTCGGGTAAAACGACGACACTGTATGCAGCACTTTCCGATCTGAATGATGGTTCCAAGAATATCCTGACCGCGGAAGATCCGGTCGAGTATCAATTGGAAGGTATTGGGCAGACGCAGGTAAATACCAAAGTGGATATGACCTTTGCCCGTGCTTTAAAAGCGATGCTGCGTCAGGATCCCGATGTCGTCATGGTGGGTGAGATTCGTGACCTGGAGACAGCAGAAATAGCAGTACAGGCTTCTTTAACAGGTCACCTGGTTTTATCAACCCTGCATACCAATACTGCAATTGGTGCAGTAACCCGTCTTAAAGATATGGGGATTGAACCTTTCTTATTATCCAGTTCGCTGATTGGGGTGGTTGCTCAGCGTTTGGTACGTACTCTCTGTTCACATTGTGCGACCTGGCATGTAGCGGATGAATTTGAACAAGGTCTATTTGCCCATGTCCATAATGGGACACAATTAGAATTACCACAGCCAAAAGGTTGTGAACGCTGCTCACATACAGGCTTCACTGGTCGAACTGCGATCTATGAAATTGTCCCGGTGGATGATCATATGCGCCGTCTGATTCATGGTAATGCACCAGAATACGAGTTAGAAAGTTACGCACGTCAACAATCTGGTTCTATTCGTGATGATGGCTTACGTAAAGTGCTGGCAGGTAAGACGACGGTGGAAGAAGTACTGCGTGTCACCAACGAAGCAGCAGAACTAGCTTAATGATAGAACTGTTAAAAAGTAGCCAGTTGGACTGCTTTTTAATAAATTACCACAAGTCGATAATTTTCTTCATGAGTTGGGCACGCAATGGAGCGGTTGGATTGCTGGCATTGCGTTGAGTCTCATTTTTATAAAAATTTTGCCAGGTTTTCGCTATTTGTATAGTTAAACCCACCTGTTTCATCTTTTCAACATCAGCTTTACTCACATGATTCAAACGTGTTTCTGCATCTTGAGGGCCTGTGCTCCAGCCAATTACACCTTGCCCAAACTCAGGCAGGCTCATGTTATGCGGTGTAGGAGGAATAGCGAGTCGATTAATATCTGGATTCACCAAGGATTTGACTTGAGGGCGAATTTTTTCAGAAACTTGCACATCTGCAAGAGAGGAGATAGGGATACTTAAAAACAGTATGATGAGGAGAAGAGGCTTTAACATCAAAATAAACCCAATAATAAATGCGAATAAGAATCATTATATATAACTATTTGTCTAACTGTTATCTTTTTGAAATAGGAAGATGAAAACAGTATTTAAAAAGCTGAAGACCCGCCAACTAAGAATTGAATTTTTATACTGGATCAAGGCTATCCTGAAAACAGATTTTTCAGGATAGCTGTCTACTGGATCTTAAGTAATCACATTTAGCGTGACATCAATATTATTACGAGTAGCATTAGAATACGGGCAGACAATGTGCGCGGCATCCACCAGCTTTTGAGCTTCGTCCTGATCCATACCTTCCAGATGAACATTTAGGGTAACTTCAATACCAAAGCCAGTTGGGATCGGACCAATCCCTACCTCACCTTCAATATAAGCCTCTTTACTCATATTCAGTTTGTCTCGATTAGCCACAAATTTCATAGCCCCTAAAAAACAGGCTGAATAGCCAGCGGCAAAGAGCTGTTCAGGATTGGTACCACCGCCTGGACCACCCATTTCCTTTGGTACTGCGAGTTGTATATCCAGCAGTTGATCATCCGTAGTAACCCGACCATCGCGGCCACCTGTTGCTTTGGCATGGGCGGTATAGACAGTTTTTTCTAATGACATGATATGAATCCCTGTTATTTTTTCATGGAGTTTCTATGCTCGATGATTTTTAAACAGGAATAAGCAGGGATTTTGTTATTTTATACAGGAAAATCGCAAACTTTAAAACTGGATCAATTTGCGATGTTGCATCAATGGCATGGACTCACGAACTTTATGCTGTTCATTTAAATCAAAATCTACCGTGATCAGCTGAGCACCTTCCGCATGTACCATATCCAGTACCTGACCGCGGCTATTGGTGGCTGCAGTATGTCCCCAAGTCTGACGTTTTTCTCCATGCCAGCCCTGTTGTGCAGCGCCAAGCACAGCACACTGAGTATCCATAGCACGTGCTTGTAGAAGTAACTGCCAATGCATTTGACCTGTGGTATAGGTAAAAGCAGAAGGGGCAGTCAGAATATTGGCGCCTTGTTGACGTAAAGTCAGTGCCAATTCAGGGAAACGCAGGTCATAACACACCATCAAGCCAATATTGCCAAATGGGGTTTTCGCAACCACGACATCTGTACCTGGTTCAAAGAATTTGGACTCCTGATAGCCACCGACAGCATCACCCACTTGCACATCGAATAAATGAATCTTGTCATAACGTGCTTCAGTACGTTCCGGGCTAATGCACAGGCTTACCGTACGGACACGACCATCTTCAATCACTGAACCATCCGGGCGATACGGACAAGGCAGGGTGCCAGCAATAATCCAGATCTGATGTTGATGTGCCAGTTTTTCGAGGCGTTGCTGAATGTCTTCAAACTGCGCCGCAGTTTCGCGTTGTTTTCCGGCAGCAAAGCAGACAAAATTTTCAGGAAAGACGATCAGTTCAGCACCAGCGGCTTTACTCTGCTGAATCAAGGATTCTATCGCTCTGAAATTGTCTTCAATTCCATTCTGAGAATTCATTTGTACAACAGAGAGTAAAGTCATCGTTTCCTTCCTGGAAAATTAAGATTAAATATTGGGTTCGGACACCTTATCGAGATTATCCTGTTCTTTTTGCAGCTGTTTAACCAAAGGTTCGAACATATTTTTGTTGCTTTCATTGAGTTTCATCAATGTCTTATGCGCATCCAGGACCGTAGTGAGCATATTACGATGCGTTACATGCTCTTCGATCAGGGCACGGGTGCAGACATGCGAATCTCCACAATAGTTTAGGATTACAAATACCTGTCCCAGACCCATACTATTAGCCAGAGTGGTAATATCTGAATTGGTAGAGAGCATGACAGCCTGGATATGATGCACTTGTTTCAGCTTCAAACCCAGTTTCGCAAGAACGCCCAGCACAGTACTATCAATAAAACTGGTTTCAGTTAAATCAACGATCGCACCAACGACATTATCTTGCTGTTCAATTTTGTTCAGTAACTTGTCTAGACTTATGCAAGATTGTGCACGCACTTCGCCAATAAGCTTAAAAATATGCGTTCCGTTCAAACTTGCATATTCAACATGACCTGTTGACATATAAATGCCATTTGCAGAGAAGGATATTAAATTATCCCATAGGGTAGTTTGATACTCAAGTAGCTGAAGGTCTGAGTTAATTTAAGTATCTATTAAAGCAATAATTATATTACTAATTCATACGTATGAAGCTAAGGAAGGCAATATCGTCTGCCACATGCTCCGGCGCTTGAAAAGATTGATTTTGCAAGTGATAGACCAGCTGTGCAAACTGTTCATTCAAACCGCCATCAAAGGGTTCCAGGGCACCATCCGAACATAAAATGAATCGGGCATGACGTTTCAGGATGAATTCCTGTTCATCTACTTCCAGTTCTTCGGTCAGCCCGAGTGGAAAACTGCTGGTCGATAAAATTTTGGGTGCCTGATTGGGTTCAAAGATAATAGGCGGTGGATAATGCCCGGCACTGGACCAGCGCACCACATGAGTTTCAAGGTTTAAAACCCCAGCAATCATGGTGATATGTTTTTCAATATTTTCCTGAACCAGCATGCCATTCAGCTTTTTGATCAGTTCACGTGGCGATTTGGAACGGCCATGAAAAGCCGCCATCCATGATGTAAGTAAACTACTGGTGACACCATGTCCAGACACATCAGCCAGATAGAACATCACTTCTTTGTCGCTAATTTTCCAGTAATCGTACCAATCACCAGAAAGATAAGCGGAAGGCTGAAAATATGTTTCTACCTGATAGTTCAAAAGCTCAATCGGGTTGGGAAGTAATCTTTGTTGTAACTCTGCTGCGGAAGGTAAGTCGCGACTATCCTGGTTTCTTTTATATTGCGCATCAATTTTTTGTAAAGCGAGGAGAGGCTGAGCTGGAAGTTTGTTCCAGATCCACCCGGCAAGAGCACCTTGCTCCCAGGCTTGAGATAGTTCAGCTCCTTCATTTTCCAAAGCCAGGACAATGGTAGGAAAATTCCATTGGTATTTCAGATAATCATGCACATCGGAAATTGCAAGAATAGTCTGATCATACAACTCATGATCTTCAAGACCAATCATCTGCACATCTGGAAGTGTGTCAAGGACTTGATCAAGATAAGGAACATCACGAGTCGGCTGAATAAAATACATAAGGAAATGAACTAATCCCAAATTTGTTTATTAGATGTACTATAACAAGCTATTGATTACCGGCGAATCTTTTTCACCGATAATCTTGCTGAAATTATTTACTTAAAAGGTTGGTTGTGTCGAATCGCTCTGATCTTCATCAAACTCATCTTCAAATTCATCATCTATATCAGTGAATAGACTTTCTGACTCTAAGCCTTTCTTTTCAGCAATTGCATAACTGGTACGTTGCAGATAAATGTCACGAATCTGTGCATAACGATCACCAGTCAATACCCCTTCGACGTCCAGTATTTCAGAACGAGTGTCGATAACACGCAAAGACTGGTCACTCCAGTAAAGTCCGTCATTATCATCAAGAATATATTTTTGTGGACGAGCCTGGCTATCTACAACGCTACCAATTACCCCGCGGACAGAGCTTGGACCTAAAAGTGGCAGCATGATATAAGGGCCAGAAGGCACTCCATAATAACCTAAAGTAATTCCCAGCCTTTCATCTTCATGACTCAAGCCCAAGCGACGGGCAGGATCTGCCAAACCTAGAGTCGTTAGAGTATTAATGGTAAAGCGGCTTAGGGACTTGGCAGCCCGTGCAGGACGACCTTGAATTAACTGGTTGACTACATTCCAGGGTTCACCCAGGTTATTACGGAACTGAGTATAGCTGCCGCGAACATCTTTCGGAACCTTTTCCACATATTGTACGGCTACAGGTCGTAACACGTTGCGGTCAATCACATCGTTAAATTGATAGATCTTTCTATTTAGTGGCTGAAAGGGATCTTTAACTTCTTCAGCCTGTGCTGCTCTGGCATCGACCTTCAATTGTGTCTGTAATTGTTGCGCCTTATTGGAAATTTTTGTTCTAAGGGGCGTTTTTTCAGGCTCATTTTCTAGATTTTCCACATCGGTAGTCACCTCAGCAAAAACCTGTGCGGTTGAGGCTAAAGAAAATAAACATAGAGTTAAGTAAATAGAACGATGCATAAGGTAACCTGAGGCCTTTTCCGGGTAAGTAGCACTACTTATTAATATGAAAATAATAAACGTTATATTCAGGAATAAACATCATTTAAGCAAATTTGTATAAAAAATGAAGGAAAACACACGAAAAGATTAAAAAATACACATGTGGAGAGATTTTTTTAAAAAAGGTGTTGCAAGGCCTCTGAAATACTGTAGAATGCACATCCATCGGCGGTGGTGAAGATTAAAACTTCTGATAAAACAGTAACTTAGTTAAGATTGGTTGAGTTGGGTTTTATTTAGTAAGTTTAAAAATAATCTGATTTACTGGTTGACTTTCTAGAGATA